>DEKZ01000200.1 GCA_002354135.1 Massilia sp. UBA2709
AGCTGGGCACCCAGCGCCTTGCCGGCCTCGTGCAGGCCGAGGACGGCGGCGTCGTGGGCCGACAGCCGGTGGCGGAACTGGGCCGCCTCGGCGTCCGCGCCCTCCCGGTACAGGTCGAGGCTGTCGAGGCGCAGCTGGTGCCGGTTCACCCGGTCCTGCTGCTCGATCTGGGCCGAGACGTGGTCCTTCAGCTCCTCCAGGAAGTAGATCGCCGCGTCGCGCTGGTTCTCCTCGAGCACGCCGGAATCCTTGGCCAGGTGGGCGATCTTGTTCACCAGGACCTGATGGAAATCGCGCAGGAAGCCATTCTTGCGGTGGCCGAGCTGCATGGAAATCTGCAGCACGGTCTGGGTCGTCACCAGGCTGGCGGCCAGGTCGCTGGTCATCTGCGCCAGCTCCTTGTCGTTGCCGCCGCTGAAGGTCCCCCACAGCATCTTCATCGTGCCCTTGCTGCCGATCGCGGCGGCCGAGGTCTTGACCGCCTGGCTCTGGGACAGGGCCTTGGCCAGGTTCTGGAACTGTTCTTCGAATTCGCGGTGGAAGGCCTGGAAATCGTCGCGTTGCGCGAGGGCGGTGCCGCCCGCGTAGGGCGTGGGCGCGGCGGCAGCCCGCGCCGCCTCCATGCTGGTGGTGCTGTTCATTGTATTTTCTTTGCGAGTTGACGGATATCGAGGCGCCGGACCGGCGTATGCTCGGCCAGGACGGCGATGTGGGTGCGGGTCTCGGCCTCGAGCGCCAGCGTCGAGGCGGCGTACTGGCCCAAGGCGTTGACCATGTCGAATTCCTGCTCCTTCACCGTCATCAGCTGCAGGCAGGCGTCGCGCTGGGCGTCGAGCGCCGCGCCGTAGCTCGAGCGGGAATCCATCAGGTAGGCGATGATCTTCGGGACCACCTGCTGCAGGTAGTGACTGGACAGGCCGAAGCCGACCGCCGAGATGCCCGCCGCCAGGTAAGGCGCGGCCGGGCCCACCAGCGGCAGCAGCTGGCTCTCGACGATCGGGTCGATGGCGTCCCAGACCACCAGGGTGCCGCTGACGATGACGGTTTCGCTGATCTTGCGGATCAGCTCTTCCCGGCTCATGCTCTGCGCGCCCTGGTACAGGTCCCAGGCCGCGTTCCCCAGGTCGAAGATGTTGCGCGCCATCTGGTAGATCTGGCCGATCGTCTTCGACAGCGCGTTCACGATGAATTCGAACACGCCCTTGAGAAGCTGCAGCGGGGCCTCGATGATGCGCTTGATGACCTCCCATACCTGCATGCAGAAGCGCTCGACGCGCACCAGGATCTTCGCCTTGCCGCCCGCCAGGATGTCGACCAGCTCGTCCTTCAGGGCCTTGAGCACGGCGGCGGTGAGCTGTTCCATCACGGCCCAGCCGCTGTTCTTCAGCGCTTCGACGCCCGCCTGCGCGGCCAGGCCGGCAGTGCTGCCCGAGGCATCCTTCATCTTCTTCGCCTCGATATTGTCGCGCGTGCCCTGTTCGTTCTCGAGTTCCTGGCGGCTGTTGACGCGCGGTTTCCCGGTCTTGATCAGGTGGGCTTCGACGGCGGCCGCCGTCGCTTCCGAATCCATGACCACGTAGCGCACGGTGCAGCCCTCGGCGAATTCGGGCGCCAGCTTGTAGGGCTTGTTGGCGCGCTCGCCCTGGCGGTGTTCGTTCAGGTGGCCGGCGTGCCAGCGCTTCTGCAGCTGGCCGCTGTCGCCGACGTAGACCGCCTAGCCCTGCTTGTCGTAGACGACGTAGACGCCGGGCTTGTTCGGTACGTTCTCCAGGCCCGTGGGCTTGCCGTCCTGGATGCTGAATTCGCCGTCGAAGCGCATCGTCTTCAGCGACGAGATCCCGTGGGTCAGGCTCTTTTCGATCATTTCGCGCCAGGCCTGGCCGCGGTTGGCCACCGCCATCACGCTGTCGGCGGAGACCGCGTCCAGGGTATCCGAGGCCACGCCGCCCAGGTCGGTGGTCTTGGCGCCCGGACGGGAGTTGCGCTTGTTGCGCAAGCCCGCGACCAGCTTGCGGTTGGTGTTGTCGATCGCCTTGTCGACGATCAGGTTGGCCAGCGGCGGCAGCCGCTTCATTTCTTCCTGCATGCTGGGTGGCCGCACGTTTCAGGCGGCGAGGATAAACAAGCGTTCCATCATAAGGATTAATTTCCAAAATGCAAGACTTAAAGCGTTGCGCGTTTCGTACATGTAGCAATTGCTTACACGAATTGCGAGATAGCGAACAGAACCATTCTCCGGATCCGCGCACACTCGGATGAAACCTACCGCCTGGAGCCTGACGATGACTAAGCGATTCACATTTGCGACCACCGTTCCCGCCTCGGTCGACGAGGCCTGGTCGTGGTCGACTTCCATCCGGGGCATCAAGTCGGAAATGTGGCCGATCCTGAAGATGACCTTCCCGAAAGACCTGACCCACATCGGCAAGGAAACGACTTTGCAGAAGCCGATCTGCCGTTGCCAGTTCCTGCTGCTGGGCCTGTTTCCGATCGACATGTCCAAGCTGACCTTCGTCGAGCTGGAGCCGGGCCGGCGCTTCGTCGAGCAGTCGCCGCTGCTGTCGATGCGGCTGTGGCGCCACGAGCGCATCGTCACGCCCTCGCCGAACGGCACCGTGGTGACCGACAACGTCGAGTTCACTCCGCGCTTTGCCGAGCCGGTCGTCGGCTGGTTCGTGAAGCGCTTCTTCGAACACCGCCACGCGGTGCTGTCGCGCTCGCTGCGCTGAGCCGAGCAAGCTGGGCCGGCCTGCTCCGCCAGGCCGCGTGCTTCCATTCCCCATCCCGCCGACGTCATGCCGCGCGGGTAATCGCGCACGCGCCGCACGCCGGCATTTGACGCCCCCTTCGATTCGGCATATATTTTCGCTCATCGATTGGAAAGGTTTCCATCGCCTTCCACCCTGTCCCAGCGCTTCATTCGAGACCAACGCCCAAGTTGGCAAGGCGTGGCACAGCCGCATCCGGCTGCCCACATTTCTATTGGAGATAACACGAGGAGTCGAAGTGAACCAGCACAACCAGCAATGCCACCCGAAGTGGAAACCTTTCCAGACCATCCTCGCCGGCCTGCTCCTGGGCGCAGCCGCGCAGGCGACGGCCAGCGTCAGCAACCCGACCATCGGCCAGCTGCTGTGGTCCGAGGAATTCAACGACGCCAGCATCAACGGCAGCGTGTGGTCCGCGGCCGACGGCAACGGCTGCCAGATCAACCTCTGCGGCTACGGCAACGCCGAGCTGCAGTACTACAGCCCGAACAACGCCAGCATCGTCAACGTGCCCTTCGAATCGGGCACGCGGGCGCTGGCGATCCAGGCCAGGTCCCAGGCCGTCGGCAGCAACGTCTTCACCTCGGCCCGGCTTGACACGAAGGACAAGGTCCAGGTCCAGTACGGCATGATCGAGATCCGCATGAGCACCCCGCCGCTGGGCACCGGTCTGTGGCCGGCGGCATGGATGCTGGGCGTGAGCGCCCAGACCTGGCCGCGGAACGGCGAGATCGACATCATGGAAATGGGCCACAAGGCTACGCTGCGTGCGGCCTCGGGCGCGCCCTCGCCCGACCATTTCGTCGGCTCCAACGTGATCACCTGGCAGCAGGCCGCCTGTGTGCCCGGCAACGAAAGCTGCGCCGCCTCGACCGCCTGGCAGACCAGGAACTGGGTGGTGCCGCAGGCCTCGCTGGCGAACCGTTTCGTGACTTACCGCCTCTACTGGACCGAGAGTGAAATGCGCTTCACGATGGTCGACAACGGCGTGGAGCGCAACATGTACGACGCGCCGCTCCCGGTCAACTCGAGCGCCCTGCAGGCGCCCTTCTACCTGCTGCTGAACATGGCCGTCGGCGGCAACTTCACCGACGCGGCCGCGCCCGGCCAGGTCACCTCGCCGCTGCCGGGCACCATGTACGTCGACTATGTGCGCGTGTACCAGCTCGACGGCAAGGGTTCGGTCAAGCTGGGCAACCAGACCGTGCCCGAGGTCGGCAAGTTCGGGGTATTCACCGACACCACGGCCGTCAACAGCAAACTCGTGGCCGGGACCAGCTCCGACATCTTCCTGTGGAACGGCGCCTCCACCGGCGCCGGCAACACCGCCCCGTACGAAGGCGCCAACGTCATCGCCTGGAACTACACCGCGCCCGGCCAGTGGTTCGGCGGCGGCGTGCAGGCGCGCCAGGCGCGCGACCTGACGAACTTCCGCAACGGGACCATGAAGTTCCGCATCAGGATCCCGGCCAACGTGTCGTTCAACATCGGCGTCGGCGACACCTACACCAACCAGAACTGGGTCAACTTCCCGGCCAACACCACGGCCTATGGTCTGGTGCGCAATGGCGACTGGGCGAGCGCCACCGTCCCGGTCTCGACCCTGGTCGGACCGAAGGTGGCGCTGCAGTCCATGCTCGACGTCTTCATGATCTCGAGCGACGCCAATCGCCTACCGGGCGCCAGCTTCCAGTTCGCGATCGACGATATCGTCTGGGATTCGGGCAGCACCGGCACCCCGCCGCCAGCCACCGGTCCTACCTCGGTGACCCAGACTTCCGCGACGACGCTGCAGTTCAACACCACCACCGGCAGCTGGGCCGACGTGCACTACACGGTCAACAACGGCGCCCAGCAGAACGTGCGCATGCGCCTGGACGGCGGGACCAACACCTACATCGCCGGCGGCCTGAAGATCGGCGACGTGGTGCGCTACAGCTTCACCTACTGGGACACGGCGCGCAACTTCGCCGTGGACACCGCGCAGCAGAGCCATACGATGAAGTGATGGCTGCCGGGCGCTCCCGGGCCTGCGTGAGACGGGGCCGGGAGGCTTGCCGGGCCGGGCTTGCACTCCTGGCCATCCCGCAGTACATTTACACCGCTCAGGTACCGCAAACCCTGACCGCATTGGGCGGAGCCCATGCACCGCCGAAACGGATGACCGACGGCGCCCGACTGGAGCGACACGCTTTCGCGGGGACTTGCTTGATCAAACAAGTGGATCCCATGAAGGCAAACAAGCTCCAGCGCCTGCGTCTCCTCGCCTACCGAAAGCAGCGCGGCCACTGCTTCTACTGCAAGCTCATCATGTGGGAGCCCGGGGACCGCGACCCCGGCTTCTTCCGCGGCTTCTCCCCCGGCCCCAGGCCCGGCCAACTCGACTACCTTCGTTCGACGGCGGAACATCTGCTGGCGCGGCAGGACGGCGGCGGCAATACACAGGACAACATTGTCGCTGCCTGCAATTGGTGCAACCACGCAAGGCACCGCGGACGGCCGCAAGCGGCGCCGGACTGGCGCACTTACCGGACCTGGGTCATGAAACAGGTGTCCGCGGGCCGCTGGCATCCCGTCGCGATGAGCCTGAAAGCACTTGCAGCAAATGCCCGCGCCTGCGTTCAGCCGCGCAGCACCAGCCCGGCCAGCACCAGCATCATCAAGCCCGTAAAGGCTTCCACGCCGCGCCACACCGCCGGCCGTCCCAGCACGCCTGAAAAACGCCGCGCCAGCAGGCCCAGGCCCGTGAACCACAGCAGCGAGGCCGCCATTGCCCCGGCAGCGAAGGACGACCGGTTCTCCAGCGCCAGGCTGCTGCCCACGGCGCCCAGCAGCACGACGGTGTCGAGGTAGACGTGGGGATTCAGGAGCGACATCGCCAGCACGGAGGCCAGGGCCTTGCCGGCGCCGCCGTGCTGCCCTTCCCCGGGAAGCGCGGGCACATCGCCGCCGCGCCAGCTGCTCAGCAGGCAGCGCAGTCCGTACCAGAGCAGGAAGGCCGCGCCGCCCCAGCGGCAGGCCGCCAGCAGGAAGGGAGAAGACTCGACCAGGGCGCCGAAGCCCGACATGCCCAGTGCGATCAGGCCGACGTCGACGGCCACGCAGGCGGCCACCGTCAGCGCCACGTGGCGCCCGCGGATACCGGTGCGGATCACGTGCGCATTCTGGGCGCCGATCGGCATGATCAGGCTCGCGCCCAGTCCCAGCCCCTGCATGAATACCTGTTGCGAAAACATCTGTCCAACTCCGCTTGTTTGCTCGAGGCGGGAGTATGGACGCCGGAACCTCTCTCATCAATTATATTAATGCTTTCTAAACTCGGATTAGTGGAGCTAATGTATGCAGACCGGTACGCAGATCGACTGGCGCCGCGGCGAGGCCTTTGTCGCCGCCGTCGACACGGGCAGCCTGGAAGGGGCGGCCCAGCGCCTGCGCATCACGCCCTCGGCCGTCTCCCAGCGCATTTCCGCGCTCGAGCAGGACATGGGAGCGCCCCTGCTCGTGCGCGCCCGGCCCTGCCGCCCGACCGCGCCCGGTATGCGCCTGCTGCAGTTCCTGCGCCGGCGCACCCTGCTCGAAGAGGAATTCCTGGCCGAGCTGGAAAGCGACGCCGGCCCGGTGCGGGTCGCGCTGGCCGTCAACAACGACACCCTGGCCACCTGGCTGCTGCCGCTCCTGGCGCCGGTGCTCATCGAAGAAGCCCTGCTGGTCGAGTTCGTCCTCGACAACCAGGGCCATACCTTCGCCCTGCTGGAACAGGGCCAGGCCGTGGCCTGCATCTCGGGCGAGGCCGAGCCCATGCGCGGCTGCACGGCCAGCCCGCTCGGCCAGATGCGCTACCGGATGGTGGCCGCGCCCGCGTTCGCGGCGCGCTGGTTCCCGGGCGGGATGACCCGCGAGGCCGCACGGCGCGCGCCGGTGATGGTGTTCGACCGCAAGGACACCCTGCAGACCAACTTCCTGCTCCAGCATTTCGGCCTGCCGGAAGGCGCCTACCCTTTCCACTACGTGCCGGCCAGCGACCCCTACGTGCAGGCGATCCGCCTGGGCCTGGGCTACGGCATGCTGCCGCTGGAGCAGTGCGACGACATGCTGGCCGCGGGCGCCCTGGTCGACCTGGCGCCGCACCTGCACGTGGACGTGCCGCTCTACTGGCATGCCTGGCGCATTCAGCCGGCGCGCCTGGAAAGGATGGGCGCGGCGCTGGTCAAGGCGGCGCGTGGGGTGCTGTTGCCGGTGTCCTGAACCGGCGCGGCGGCGCGGCAGGCATGCCGGAGCGGGCATCGGACGCTCGCTCCTCAGCCTGTCTTAATTATGCTTTAACAGTCTTGCGTTACCATCTTGGCAAATACTTTCCAGGAGACACGCTTGGACGCCCTCACCGTCGGCCCCTTGGCCATTCCCATGCGGGTGCTCGCGCCCATCGCCGGCATCGTCGCCGCCAACCTCACCGTGCTGTGGTGGCGCCGCCGGCGCGCGGTTGACGCCGACCCGGCGCTCTGGCACATGCTGGTCTGGGGCTTCCTGGCGGCGCGCGCCGCCTTCGTGCTGAAATACTTCGACAGCTATGCGGCCCAGCCGCTGTCCATGCTCGACATCCGCGACGGCGGCTTCGTCGCCTTTGCCGGCCTGCTGGTGGCCTTTGCCATCGGCTTCGAGCAGGTGCGGCGCAAGGCCGCGCTGCGCCGCCCGCTGCTCGCCGCCGCGC
>DEKZ01000329.1 GCA_002354135.1 Massilia sp. UBA2709
GCGCAGCCCGGCAGGGGCGTCCAGGCCCAGCATGCGCCGCGCGGCCGGGTTGGCGGTGTGGATGGCGCCGTCGGCGCCGAGCACCAGCACGCCGTCGCCGACATCGGCGATCACGATCTCGTTGATCGACTGCTGCACCTGCAGGTCGAGGCCGCGCTGGGAGGCCAGTTCCTCCTGGCCGATCAGGCGCGCCGCCAGCCGGTTGACCAGGAGGACCACGGCGAAGAAGGCCACGCCGTACATCCCGGCCTGCATCATGGGCGGCTCGCCCTCGCGCGTAAACAGCTGCCAGGACGCCTCGAGCAGGATGAAGATCGAGGCGATCGAGGCCGAGAACAGCGCCAGCACCAGGGGGGCCAGGATCGCGGCGCCGGCCAGCGGGAACAGGTAGAGGATGCCCAGGCCGCTGCGCAGGCCGCCGGCCGCCAGGTAGAGCAGCGAGATCGCCGCCAGGTCGACCGCGATCTGGCAGGCCAGCTGCGCCGGGAAGCGGCGTTTCCAGAAGCTGGTGACCAGGCCGAACAGGACCGCGGCGCCGAAGTAGGCGAAACAGATGCGCGCATAGGCCGGATCGGTGCCGGCGCGGCCGTCGCGCACGTCGAAGGCAAGATAAAGCAGCAGCACCACCCCGATGACCATGCGGGTGACGTTGAGCGCCTGCAGCGAGCGCCAGAAGGTCGTGCGCGACTGCGAGGACAGCGCCGGCCAGCGGATCTTCAACGGCTTGCGGGCGGCAGGCGCACGTGGCCCGGGCTGCAATAGTCCAGGCCGTCGGCGCGCACCGCCTCGGAAGCCGGGAAATGCAGGCCGCAGTGGGCGCAGCGGGTCATGTTTTCGATCTGCGTGCCCGGCGGCGGTGCGCTCGGACCTGGCGGCATGCGCTCGTCGTGGCGGCGTGCGGCGGCGCGCAGCTTGGCGCGCACCGCGAAGCCGATCAGGACGATCAGGGCGATCCAGAACAGCAGGCGGCTCATGCGATCCCCCGGTGCAGGACGACTTCGAGCACGAAACGGCTGCCGACATAGGCCAGCGCCAGCGTGGCGAAGCCCGCCAGCGTGAAGCGCAGCGCGGTCTTGCCGCGCCAGCCGCGCCAGTGGCGCCCGGCCAGCAGGGCTGCGAACAGGATCCAGGACAGCAGCGCGAACACGTTCTTGTGGTCCCAGCGCAGCGCGCGCCCGAACAGCTGTTCGGAGAACACCACGCCCGACAGCACGGTCAGGCTGAGCAGGACGAAGCCGATGCCGATCAGGCGGAACAGCAGCTTTTCCATGGTGAGCAAGGCCGGCAGCTGGTCGATCGCGCCGCCGAACCAGCCGCTGCCGCCCGTCGCCGCGGTACGCGCATGCAGCCGGGTTTCCTGCAGCGCCATCAGCACCGCGTGGAAGGCGGCGATCGTCAGCGTGCTGTAGGCGAGCACGGCTACCGCCACGTGCCAGCCGAAGGCGCTCGACTGGCTTTCGACGGCCATGATCGCCCCGGGAAACAGCACCGGCAGCAGCGCCGCGCCGAAGGCGCAGGGCATCACCAGGCGACGCAGGCCATCAAGGGCGAAGTTGCGGTTCTCGAACCAGTAGGCGGCGACCGAGACCCACAGGGCCGACGACAGCATGATGGCAAAGCCGATGCGCAAACTGCCCGGCCCGAAAGCCGCGCTCCACAGCCCCACGCCATGGACCAGCCAGGCCAGCGCGGTGACGCCGGATATGACGGCGCCCCGGCGCGACGGCAGCAGGGCGCAGGCCGCGTACAGGAAGGCCGCGGCAAAAAAGAGGGTGTTCTGCATACCGGCAGTCTACACCATCGGGAAACGCCGGTGGCAGCCCTCCCCTGTGCCTTCAGGCTCATCGGAGCGTCCGACAAAATCTCCAGGGCAAGGCGCGCCGTCGAAGACAGTACGAGCGTACGGCGAGACGGCGCAACGCCGCCATGGAGGTTTTGTCGGACGCTCCTAATCCACCGCCGCCATGCGCAGCTCGTCGCTGTGATGGCGCTGCTGCTCTTCCATCACGAGCTGGCCGAGTTCGCGTTTGAGAAGATTGAACTCGGGCGCGGCCGGGTCGCGCATGCGCGGCAGGTCGACGAGGATGTCGCGCTTGACCGTGCCGGGGCGGTAGGTCATCACCACGATGCGGTCGGCCATGTAGATCGCCTCCTCGATGCTGTGGGTGACGAACAGGATGGTCTTCTTCAGCTCGGCCCAGATGCGCAGCAGCTCGTCCTGCAGGTTGCGCCGGGTGAGCGCGTCCAGTGCGCCGAAGGGTTCGTCCATCAGCATGATGGGCGAATCCAGGGCCAGCACGCGCGCGATCGCCACCCGCTGGCGCATCCCGCCCGACAGGTCCTTCGGGTAGCGCTGGCGGAAGTCCTGCAGCGACAGCATGCGCAGCAGTTCGTCCACGGTGCGGCGGATCTCCGCTTTCGGCCGGCCCTTGATGTCCAGCCCGAAGCCGACGTTCTGCTCGACCGTCATCCAGGGAAACAGCGCGTATTCCTGGAACACCATGCCGCGGTCCGGGCCCGGCGCGGCCACCGGCGCGCCGTCGACCAGGATCGTGCCGCTCGTCGGCGGCGAAAAGCCCGCCACGGCGTTGAGCAGGGTGGACTTGCCGCAGCCGGAAGGTCCGAGCAGGCAGGTGAACTGGCCGCGCGGGATTTCCAGGTTGATGTCCTGCAGCGCCACCACTTGGCGATCCTCGCTGGCGAACACCTTGCTCACGCCGTTGACTTGGATGTGGATTGCTTTCGATGCGTCCATCTCAGTGCTCCAGGCCGCGGTGCCAGCGCAGCAGATAGTTGTTCAGGCGGTTCATGCCGATGTCGATCGCCAGGCCCAGCATGCCGATCGTGATCATGCCGGCGATGATCTTGTCGGACCAGAAGTACTCGCGCGCTTCCAGGATGCGGTAGCCCAGGCCGTTGTTCACCGCGATCATCTCGGAGACGATGACGACGATGAAGGCGGTGCCGATGCCGATCCGCACGCCCGACAGGATGTAGGGCACGGCGGCCGGCAGGATCACGCGCACGAACATGGTGACGCCGCCCGCCCCCAGGTTGCGCGCCGCGCGCAGGTAGATGCCGTCCACGTGGCGCACCCCGGCGATGGTGTTCATCAGCACCGGGAAGAAGGCGCCGAGCGCGATCAGGAACACGGCCGGCGGATTGCCCAGCCCGAACCACAGGATCGCCAGCGGAATGTAGGCGATCGGCGGAATCGGGCGCAGGATCTGCACCAGCGGATTGAACCAGGCGTAGACGGCCGGGCTCGCGCCCATCGCCAGCCCGAGCGGCAGCGCCAGGCCAGCGCCGATCAGGAAGCCCACCACCACCCGGTACAGGCTGGTGAGGGTGTCGACGATCAGCTCGCCCGAGAAGGCCCAGTGCCACCAGCCGCCGTCGGTATAGCTCTCGAACGGCGTCAGCGGCAGCAGGTAGGCCACCCACCGCTCCCATACCGCCAGCGGCGAGGGCAGGACCTGGGGATTGACCCAGCCCATGCTCGCCACCCACTGCCAGATGCCGATCGCCAGCACCGGCACGACCATGCCGACGCCGATTTCACGCCAATTACGCTTTTTCATGCCGTCCCCCGTTCGAAGGGTTGACTTACTTGATGTTCAGGCTTTTCTTGGCCGCGTCCAGCAAATCGGTCTTGACCCAGTCCTTGGCCACCGGCGGCTTGCTCATGCGTCCGACCCCGGTCTTGACCATGGTGTCGGTGGTGATCTGGATGTGCTCCGGCGTGATGTCGTAGGAGTATTCGGAATTGCCGATCGCGTCGTTGAAGTCATCGGTCGTGATCTGGCCCTTGAACACGACTTCGCGCACGTATTTTTCGGCCAGGGCCTTGTTGTCGATGAAGGTCTTGGTGGCCTGCACGAAGCAGCGCATGAATTTTTCCGCGAGCGGACGGCGCTCGTTATAGAACTTCTCGGTCATGACCATGGTGCGGATCGGTTCGCCGATCGGGGTGTCGTAGGGCTTCAGCACCTCGGCGCCGAAGCCCTTGTTGATGGCCTGCGAGGACTGGGGTTCGGACTGCATCATGGCGTCGATCTGCTTGCCCAGCAGCGCCTGGTTCAGGTCGGCGTAGGGCAGGAACACCAGCTGCACGTCCTTGCCGGGGGCGGCGTCGGCTTTCATGTTGTGCTTGGCCAGTTCCGCCAGCAGCAGCACTTCCTGGATGCCGCCGCGCGTCACGCCCACGCGCTTGCCCTTCAGTTGCGGCACGCTGGTGATCTTCAGGTCTGGCCGTGCGACCAGGCGCACCCCACCCTTGGCGAAGCCGGCCACGACATAGATCGGCGCGCCGCCGGCGCGGCCCGAAATCGCCGCCTCCGAGGCGGTGGTGCCGACATCGAGCTCGCCCGCGATGATCGCCTGCATGACGTCCAGCCCCTTCGGGAAGATCTTCTCCTCGACCTTGATGCCGCACTTGGGCGCGATTTCCTTGATGTACGAGACGGCGCCATAGTGCGCGAACTTGAGGTTGCCCAGCCTGACCACTTCCTGGGCCTGGGCGCCGGCCGCAGCCAGCAGGGTCATTGCGATCAGGGTCTTGCCGAACACTTTAGTCATGCCTTGTCTCCGTTAATGCGCTTCGTCAGAATCGGTTGGCTGCTGCGGTGATGCCGGATGCCGCCATCATTTGTCTGGTTATGATGCCGGCGGGAAAAGGCTATATGGGAATGTTAGATGTGTCAAACGTGACAATGAACAGTTGTGACACAAGACATAACACGCACTGAAAAAAGGCGTATTCAGCGCGGCAGCGGCGGGCGAAGGTGTCTTGCGCAGGGTAAAATGACGCTTTCTCGAATGCCGTCTTATATATAGTCAGGTAGAACATGCTAGATAACCTTACCCAACGCCTTGCCAAGGTCGTCAAGACCATGCGCGGCGAGGCGCGTCTGACCGAAGCGAACACCGCCGAGATGCTGCGCGAAGTGCGCCTCGCGCTGCTCGAGGCCGACGTGGCGCTGCCGGCGGTGCGCGAATTCATCGCCAAAGTGAAGGAAAAAGCGCTGGGCGAAGAAGTCATCGGCTCGCTCAGCCCGGGCCAGGCCCTGGTCGGCGTGGTGCAGCGCGAGCTGGCCGCCCTGATGGGCGCCGACCTCGGTCCGGAAGCGACCCAACTGTCGTTCGCCCAGCAGCCGCCGGCGATCATCCTGATGGCCGGCCTGCAGGGTGTCGGTAAAACCACCACCGTCGGCAAGCTCGCCAAGTACCTCAAGGAACAGAAGAAGAAAAAGGTCCTGACCGTCTCGGCCGACGTCTACCGTCCTGCGGCAATCGCGCAGCTCGAATCGGTCACGAAGCAGGTCGGCGCCGACTTCTTCCCGACCACCGCCTCCGACAAGCCGGTCGACATCGCGAAGAACGCCCTCGACTGGGCGAAGAAGCACTACCACGACGTCCTGATCATCGACACCGCCGGCCGCCTCGGCATCGACGAAGCGATGATGCAGGAGATCGCCGCGGTGCACGGCGCCGTGAAGCCGATCGAGACCCTGTTCGTGGTCGACGCCATGCTGGGCCAGGACGCGATCAACACCGCGAAAGCCTTCAACGACGCCCTGCCCCTGACCGGCATCGTGCTGACCAAGCTCGATGGCGACTCGCGCGGCGGCGCGGCGCTGTCGGTGCGCCACGTGACCGGCAAGCCGATCAAGTTTGCCGGCGTCTCGGAAAAGCTGGACGGCCTGGAAGCCTTCGATCCGAGCCGCATGGCCAACCGCGTGCTGGGCATGGGCGACATCCTGGCGCTGGTGGAAGAAGCGCGCAAGGGCGTCGACGAGAAGGCCGCCCAGGACATGGCCAACAAGATCAAGTCCGGCGGCCGTTTCGACATGAACGACTTCAAGGCGCAGCTGTCCCAGATGAAGAAAATGGGCTGCATGTCGGGCCTGCTCGACAAACTGCCGGCGCAGTTCCAGCAGGCGGCGGCCGGCGCCAACATGGACCAGGCCGAGAAGCAGGTGCGGCGCATGGTCGGCATCATCGACTCGATGACGCCGCAGGAGCGCGCCAAGCCGGAGCTGATCAAGGCCAACCGCAAGCGCCGCATCGCCGCCGGCGCCGGCGTGCAGGTCCAGGAAGTGAACCGCATGCTGACGCAGTACGACCAGATGCAGACCATGATGAAGAAGCTCAAGGGCGGCGGCCTGATGAAGATGATGCGCGGGATGAAGGGCATGATGCCCGGGATGCGTTAAGCGTTTTCCCTGCTCCGGCTTATCGAAACGCCGCGCCCGGCTCCTGCCCGGCGCGGCGTTTTTACATCGGTTTTTGCGTGGATTTTCACTCTATGGGCACGCTCGGCGTCCAAAGCCGGAATTTTGAATCGAATAGAGTGAAAAAATGGTGAAAAAGACTTGCAGGAACGCTAAAACGCCACCAATATAAGCCGTGCGATGAATTGCGCAACTTTTACATATGTTCGTTTAGGAGGCTCGAAGATGGCAACAGCCAAGAAATCCCCAGCAGCGCCCGCAAAGAAGGCCGCCGCGAAGCCGGCAGCCAAGCCTGCGGCGAAGAAGGCCGCAGCTCCTGCCAAGGCAGCAGCACCGAAGGCCGCGGCAGCAAAGAAGCCGGCTGCAGCACGCAAGCCGAACGCCGCTTTCATGAAAGAGCTGACGCCGTCGGCCGAGCTGGCCGCAGTGGTCGGCAACAAGCCGCTGCCACGCACGGAAGTGACCAAGAAGGTCTGGGAATACATCAAGAAAGCGGACCTGCAGGCTGCAGACAACCGCCAGATGATCAACGCCGACGACAAGCTGAAAGCCGTCTTCGGTGGCAAGGAACAAGTGTCGATGTTCGAAATGACCAAGCTCATTTCGAATCACCTGAAATAAGAAAAGCCTGGCTGTCCAAAAGCCTGAACGTCAAAAAGCCCCGATTGTGTGATCGGGGCTTTTTGTTTTTGGTGTAGGTCGATTAATCGTAGGGTGGGCGCCCCGTGCCCACCCTACGAACGTCACGGCATCCAGCGGGGACTCTTAAAACCCGAACGCCGCCTTCATCAGGTCGAACACGCGGGTATTTTCCATCGTGCCCTTGAACGGCGCGGAACCGGCCCCGGTCGCATACAGCTTCACGTCGCCGCCGCCGTGCGATTCGTTCGACCAGCGCACGCCGGTCTCCTGGTGATAATCCTCGGACAGGGCGGTGGCGCTGTCGACGTCGGCGCGCAGGTCCGGGCGGTTCGGGCCGTTGCCGAAGACCAGGGTCGTGAACGTCTTGCCGTCGGCGTCGCGGGTCGGCTCGCCGTTGGCGTAGCCGCGCACGATGTCGAGCACCGGGTTGCCGCGCTTCGGGTAGCCGTTCAGGACCATGGTGTGGTCATGGTCGGCGGTCACCACGATCAGGGTGTTCTCCAGTCCGGGATCGATGGCGCGCATGCGGTCCACCGCGGTCTGGATGGCCTCGTCGAACGCCACGGTCTCGACCAGCGCGTTGCGCGCATTCGTGTCGTGCAACGCGTGGTCGATCTTGCCGCCTTCGACCATCAGGAAGAAGCCCTTTGGATTGGTCGAGAGCAGCTCGATCGCCTTGGCCGTCATCTCGGCCAGCGTCGGCTGTGCGGGGCTGCGCTTCGACGCGTAATCGAGATGGCTGTCGGCGTAGATGCCGACGAACTTGCGGCCAACACGCGCGGACTGCATGTCGGCGCGGGTGCCGGCGACGAAGTAGCCGCGCGCGCCCAGTTCCGCGATCAGGTCGCGCCCGTCGCCGCGGCCCTTCGGGTTGCGCTTCGCATCGAAAGGCGTGAAGTGGATCTTCCCTCCTCCCATCAGCACGTCGACGCCATCCATCAGGCGCGGGTTGTAGCCGGCGCCGCCCGGCACCACCTGCTGGGCGATGGTGTAGCCCATGTCGCGGTCGCACACGTGCGAGAAGGTCGAGGCCGGGGTCGCGTGGGTCAATTCGGTGGTGGTGACCGCGCCGACCGCCTTGCCGTTGGCCTTGGCCAGCTCGAGGATGGTCATCGGCGCGCTGCCGTTGTTCGCGCCGCAGCGGTCGATGCTGGGGTTGCCGTTGGCGTCCTTGCCCGGCGCGACCGGCTTGGCGTCCTTCATCGAGATCACGTCGTTGTTGATCTTCACGCCGGTCATGTAGGCGCCCATCGAGGGCGCGCTGTCGGTCACCTGGGCGTCCGCCGAGTAGGTCTTGATGCGCGCGGTGCGGTCGAGCCGCTCGAAGTTCAGCAGGCCATCTTCGCCCGCCTTGAAGATGCGCGCGGCGGTGATCGTGGTCGGGCCCATGCCGTCGCCGAGGAAGAAAATGATGTTCTTTGCCTGCGGCTTGGCGACGGGAGTCGTCTGCGCCTGGGCCTGCATGGCGCAGCAGGCCGCCAGCAGCAGCGCGGCGATGCGGGTCTTGTTCATTGCTTGTTCTCCTCTGGCGCAGACAAGCCGGCCGCGGTCTTGATCAGGCTGAACACGCGGGTGTTGTCGATGGTCCCGCGGAACAGTTCGGCATTGGCGCCGATCGCGCCGAGGTACACGTCGGCGCCGCCGTGGGTTTCGGCGCCCGTGCGCGTGCGCACCACCGCTTCCTGGTGGTAGTCGTCGCCGGCGGCGATCTCGTCGGTCAGCTTCACATCCTTGCGGCTGCCCTGCACGCGGTGCTCGCCGGTGCCGAAGCCCAGGATCGTGAACGGCGCGCCATCCTTGTCCAGGCGGACCTTCCCGTCCGGCAGGCTGCGCACCAGGCCCAGCACACCCGGATTGCCAGGCGTGGTCTTGCCGGTGCGCGGCGAGTAGCCGTTGATCAGCAGGGTGTGGTCGTGGTCGGCGGTGGCCACGATCAGGGTGTTCTTCAGGCCCGGATCGATGGCCTGCATCTTGTCGATCGCGGTCTTGAGGGCCGCGTTGTAGCTGACCGTTTCCTGCAGCGCGCGCTTGGCCAGGGTGGCGTGCAGCGCGTGGTCGATCAGGCCGCCCTCCACCACCAGGAAAAAGCCGTTCTGGTTGCGCGACAGGATGTCGATCGCCTTGGCGGTCATGTCGGCCAGCGCCGGCTGTTTCGCGGCGTCGCGCGCGGCTTCGTAGCTGAAGTGGTTCTGGGCGAACAGGCCGAGGACCGGCTGCGCCGTTGCGGCCAGGGCCTGCATCTGCTGCGTGTCCGACGCGTAGCGCCAGCCTTTCGCTTTCAGCTCCTCGACCAGGTTGCGGCCGTCGGCGCGCTTGCCGCCCTGCGCCACTGGCGCAAAGAACTGGGCGCCGCCGCCGAACACGAGATCGAGACCGTTCGCGCCCAGCGCCGCGTTGTAGCCGGCGCCGCCCGGCACCAGGCTTGCCGCGATGTCGGATTCGATCTTGCGGTGGCAGGCGTGGGCGTAGGTGGCGGCTGGCGTCGCGTCGGTGACGCTGGTGGTGGTGACGACGCCCGCGGCCATGCCGCGCGCCTTGGCCAGTTCGGCCAGGGTCGGCACCGGACGGCCATTCGGGGCCTGGCCATCCTTGCAGCGGCTTACCTGCTTGTTGCCGTTGGCGTCCGCCGTCGGGGCGATCGAGCGCGTGTCCGAGGACATCGAGATCACGCCATTGTTCTGCTTCACCCCCGTCATGTAGGCCGACATCGAGGCGGCGCTGTCGGTGACCTGGGCGTCGTTCGAGAAGGTTTTGACGAAGGCCGATTCCGGCAGCGTGTCGATGGTCAGTTCGCCCTCTTCGCCGACGGCGTAGATGCGTGCGGCGGTGAGCGTGTTGATGCCCATGCCGTCGCCGAGGAAGAAGATGACGTTCTTGGCGCGTGGGGAGACGTCGGCCTGGGTGGCGGCCGCTTGCTGCGGCGCCTGCGTCGGGCCGGTCGACGCGCAACCGGCGATCAGTGCCAGCAACAGCGAGCTGGCGCCGGCGAGAGTGGTCAATCGCATAGTGAACCCTGGAACGGAAAGCGGGCAGTCTACACTGCTCTGTGCCCTTGTGGTTCGTTTGGCATGTTGCGATTTTGTAGAGACCTAGATCAGTTGGACCCCGAAGAGCTTGATCAGGCGCGCCAGGTCCGGATGGCTCTCGAGCGGTTCGGCAATCTGGTGGCAGCTTACGCCCGAGCGCTCGAACAAGGCGACCGCGCGGCGGGTATTGAGCTGCCGGCTGACGTAGCAGATGCCGTCGGCCTGTTCGACCTGTTCGTGCACGGCGCGGCTCAGGCACTGGGTATGGGCATAGTCGCTGGCCGAGCAGATGTCGTTGTTCAGTCCCAGGCGCTTCAGGGCGGCGCCGGTGAGGTCGAGCAGCTTCAGCATCGGATCGGAGCGCTGGTAGCGCACGACCCAGCGATCGGCAATGTCTTCAAGCGGAACGAGCCAGCCGCCGTCTTCGAAGGACGCGACTTCGTGGATCACGGTCTCGGCGAAAGCGACGTCGAGGGATGGCGCCGCATAGCTGACGCCGAAACGGCCGAGCGGGTCGTCGAAGCGGTAGCGCACGGTAGCGCCCCACCAGGGTTCGGTTGCGGGAAAACGCGTCAGCCTGAGCAGGCTGGCGATATCGGTCATGACGAAGTCGAGTGCGCCCCTGGCCTGGGCCGCGGCAAAGTCGGGGAGCGGCGTGCTCAACTCTGGGTCCAGGCTTGCGCCAGCCGCAGGACGTCGGCCAGTCTTCCTTTCTCGATGGCCTCGGCCGGCGTCGCAGCGCCAAGCGCCCCGTGCTGGCGCCTCAGGAAGATCAGTTTGCTTGCCGCACTGGCGGGGCCGAGCGCGGCGATGATGCGGGCCAGGTGCTCGCGCGTGAGGTGCAGCGCTTCCGACGGGTAGAAATGTTGGCCGCCTATGCGGAACGAAAAGATTTCGCCGCGTTCGCGCGCCTTGTCCAGGGCCTGGCGGGTGATGCCCCAGACGTCCTGGAGCCGCTTGCCCTCGATGAGCGTGCCGTCCTCGCTCCATTTGCGCAGTTGCGCCTCGCCGCGCAGCGAGGCCTCGCGTATCGCCGCGCGGTTGGCGCGGAGTTGGGCCGGCACGCTGTCCTCGCGACCGGCCGGCTCGTCGAGGTCGATGAATTCCATCAGGGGCTCCACCGGAACGAGGTGTGTTTCGGAGTCGAGCGTCGCCAGAACCTCATGCAACTGCTCAAGGAGCGAAGGCGACATCGGACGATGCACCTGGAGAATGAAAGAGGAACGCTCCTGACCGCCGGGGTCGAGGCTGCGCGCTTCTTCTTCGGACGGAATCCGTACTGCGATCGCTGCATTCATGACGGCCTCCTGGGATGTGAGTCGATGCTACACCCAAGTAGCAACCAAAGCAACCAGCGCAACCAAAGAAACGCGGGCAGGCAGACAGCTAGTGCTAGCTGGCTAACTCACTATCTAGCTAGCGCGCCGCCACCGCCGCCGGCTGGAACTCCCATTTCTTCCACGCCGCCAGCACCGCGTTCGGATACTGCGGTTTGCCGCGGCTGCCGTTGTAGCGGCCGAGCGCAAGATAGAGGTTGCCGCGCTCCATGTCGATGTACATGCGCAGGATGGAGCAGCCGTAGCGCAGGTTGGTCTGCATGTGGAAGAGCTTGCGGCGGTCGCTGTCGCCGATGACTTTCGTCCAGAACGGCATCACCTGCATGTAGCCGCGCGCGCCGGCGATCGACACCGCGTACTTGCGGTAGGCCGACTCCACCTGGATGAGCCCGAGCACCAGGCCCGGATCGAGTCCGGCGCGGGTCGCCTCGTACCAGGCCGCCTCCAGGAACTCGGTGCGCGAGAAATCGTCGGGCATGCGCTTTTTCAGGCGCCCCGACATCTCGTTAAACCATTGCTGGTAGCGCAGCCGCGCCGCCTCGTCGCGGAACACCGGCTTGGGCGGGCGCGCGTCGTTGATCGCATTGGATAAGGCCAGGCGTACGGAATCGGCCAGCGCCTCTTCCTTCTGGTTGCCCGCGTGCGCGGGGCCGCCTGCGAGAAGCGCCGCAACCAGGGTCGCGGCGAACGCGGCAGCGCCCAGCCGGGCGCGCGCCCGGCCGTGTACCTGCATCAGCTTCACTGGCCGAGTTTGCCCTTGATGAAGCCGACGATGTCCGCCACCGGTACAGCGGTGGCCTCCGGGTCGCGGCGGCCCTGGTATTCCAGGTTGCCTTCCTTCAGGCCGCGCTCGCCGATGACGATGCGGTGCGGCACGCCGATCAGTTCCCAGTCGGCGAACATCGCGCCAGGACGCAGGCCGCGGTCGTCGACGATGACGTCGATGCCGGCCGCCAGCAGTTCGTCGTACAGCTTCTCGGTCTGTTCCTTGACCATCTCGCTGCGGTCCAGGCCCATCGGGCACAGCACCAGCGTGAAGGGCGCGATCGCGTCCGGCCAGATGATGCCCTTGTCGTCGAAGTTCTGCTCGATCGCCGCGCCCAGGATGCGGGTCACGCCGATGCCGTAGCAGCCCATCTGCAGCGGCGCCGGCTTGCCGGCTTCGTCCAGGAAGGTCGCTTCCATCGCCTGCGAGTAGGCGGTGCCGAGCTGGAACACGTGACCGACTTCGATGCCGCGCTCGATCGCCAGCACGCCCTTGCCGTCCGGCGAGGCGTCGCCTTCGACCACGTTGCGCAGGTCGGCCACCATCGGCTCCGGCAGGTCGCGGCCCCAGTTCACGCCGGCGATGTGGAAGTCGAGCTCGTTGGCGCCGCACACGAAGTCGGCCATGTTGGCGACGGTGCGGTCGGCAACGATCTTCACCGGCAGCTTCGGATTGACCGGACCGAGGTAGCCCGGCACGGTGCCGTAGACTTCCTGGATCTCGGCTTCGGTCGAGAAGCGGTAGGCGCCCAGGCCTTCGACCTTGTTGACCTTCACTTCGTTCAGTTCGTGGTCGCCGCGCAGCAGCAGCATCCAGTATTCCTTGCTGACCTTGCCGTCTTCTTCTTTTTCCACCGTCAGGGCGATGGTCTTGACGGTTTGCGACAGCGGCAGGCCGAGCAGTTCGGCAACCGATTCGCACTTGGTCTTGCCCGGCGTCGGCACTTTCTTCATTTCCTGGGTCGGCGCGCCGCGCTCGCCGATCGCCAGCGCCTCGGCCGCTTCCATGTTGGCCGCGTAGTCGGAGGTCGGGCAGTAGACCAGCGCGTCTTCGCCGGTCGAGGCGATCACGTGGAACTCGTGCGAACCGGTGCCGCCGATGGCGCCGTTGTCGGCCGCGACCGCGCGGAACTTCAGGCCGAAGCGGTTGAAGATGCGCACGTAGGCGTCGAACATGATCTGGTAGGACTTCTGCATGCCCTCCAGGTCGCGGTCGAAGGAGTAGGCGTCCTTCATCGTGAACTCGCGGCCGCGCATCAGGCCGAAGCGCGGACGGCGCTCGTCGCGGAACTTGGTCTGGATGTGGTAGAAGTTCAGCGGCAATTGACGGTAAGACTTGATCTCGCTGCGCACGACGTCGGTGACGACTTCTTCCGAGGTCGGCTGGATGGCGTAGTCGCGGCCGTGGCGATCCTTGACGCGCATCAGCTCCGGCCCCATCTTGTCCCAGCGGCCGGTTTCCTGCCACAGTTCGGCGGGTTGCACGACCGGCATCAACAGTTCGAGGGCGCCCGACTTGTTCATCTCTTCGCGAATGATGGCTTCGACCTTGCGGATCACCCGCAGGCCGGTCGGCATGTAGGTGTAGATGCCCGAGCCGAGGCGCTTGATCATCCCCGCCCGCATCATCAGTTTGTGGCTGACGATCTCGGCGTCGGATGGCGCTTCTTTAAGAGTTGAAATAAAAAATCGTGAGGCGCGCATATCGATGAATTCTTTTTAAAAAGAGAGGGTTATAATCGACCTAATTTTAAAGGATTAGCTGGCTGATGCGTCCAATCTTTGTACAAATGGGTCCGGAACACGCAGCCGCCGCCGTTTTCGTCATCGGAAGGCACGGCTGACACATGGATTTGTAGAAAAAAAGGCAAAGGACCAGAGGCCCGCAGAAAGTTTCGAGGTGCACTTATGCTCGATCGTGAAGGGTTCCGCCCCAACGTCGGCATCATCCTGCTCAACGCCAACAACGAGGTGTGGTGGGGCAAGCGGGTGCGCGAGCACTCGTGGCAGTTTCCGCAAGGGGGTATCAAATACGGCGAGACGCCGGAACAGGCGATGTACCGCGAGCTCGAGGAAGAAATCGGTTTGCGCCAGGAGCACGTCAAGATCGTGGGCCGCACCCGCGACTGGTTGCGCTACGAGGTGCCGGACCACTTCATCAAGCGCGAGATCCGTGGCCATTACCGCGGACAGAAGCAGATCTGGTTCCTGTTGCGCATGATTGCACGCGACAACGACGTCAACCTGCGCCTGACCGACCATCCGGAGTTCGACGCCTGGCGCTGGCACGACTACTGGGTGCCGCTGGACGTAGTCATCGAGTTCAAGCGCGATGTCTACCAGAAGGCGCTCCAGGAATTGTCGCGCTTCATCACCTGGCCGGCGAACGCGAACGGCGAGCGCCGCCACAGCGCCCGCTACCTGCGCCAGCCGCGTGGACAGGGCAACGCCTCCTCGGCAGCGGCAAAAGCCGTGGCCAAGGCGCGCGAGACGGCAGCGGAACCATCCCTGCTGCTGACGCCGGAGAAATAGTTGCGGCGCTGACGCATCGGTTGCAACTTATCGGTCGCAACACATCGGTCGTCACGCAGAAGGGCAAGCGCGCCGCGCACGCGGTGTGGCTTGCCTTTTTCTTTTCGTTATCGGATTGACAAGCATGTCCGATGGGGCTGCTACCGACGCGCGATGCGCCATCGCGTTACAATGGCGCCCTCCCCTCACCGTATCGATTCCCGACCATGTTCACCCCGTCCTCGCACGACGTGCGCCGTTTTTTCTGTGAAGCCTTCCGCAAGCAACGCGCCGGCGAAGTGCTCACGCCGATGGACGCCATCGCCGCCGACTGGATCGTCCAGCATCCCGAGTACCACGACGAGCTGTTCGACGCCGAGGAAGCCGTCGCGCGCGACTATTCGGTCGAAGGCGGCAAGCCGAATCCCTTCCTGCACCTGTCGATGCACCTGTCGATCGCCGAACAGGTCTCGATCGACCAGCCGCGCGGCATCAAGGCCGCCCACGACCTGCTGGTGCAGAAGATCGGCGAGCACGACGCCCACCACGAGATCATGGAGTGTCTCGGCGAGATGATCTGGAAGTCGCAACGCAACGGCGTGCCGCCGGACACCGAGGCCTACATCGAGTGCGTGCGCCGGCGCGCGACGCGCTGATCCGGATTTCCCGACCTGATACAAAAAGGCGGCCGAGGCCGCCTTTTTCGTATCATATTATTAACCCAGCTTGTCGTCCGCCACCCGGTAGCGCGGATCTTCCAGCACGTTCACCTCGATCATGTCCTTGGCCTTGTCCAGCAGCTCGCGGCAGTCCGGGCTCAGGTGGCGCAGGTGCAGGCGCTTGCCCAGCGCGCGGTATTTTTCGGCCAGGGCGTCGATGGCCTGGATCGCCGAGTGGTCGACCACGCGCGCATTGCGGAACTCGACCACCACGTCCTGCGGATCCTCCTTGGGCGCGAACAGCTCGTTGAAGTTGGCGATCGACGCGAAGAACAGCGTGCCCTGCAGTTCGTAGACCTTCCAGCCCTGGGCATCCACGTTCGCCTTCACCGCGATCTGCTTGGCATGCTGCCAGGCGAACACCAGCGCCGAGACGATCACGCCGACGACCACCGCCACCGCCAGGTCGAAAATCAGCGTAATCGCGGCCACCAGCACCACCACGATGGTGTCGGCGCGCGGCACCTTGCCGATCATGCGGAATGTCCCCCACTCGAAGGTCTTCTCGCAGACGACGAACATTACGCCGATCAGCGCCGCCAGCGGGATCTGCTCGATCCAGGTCGAGCCGAACAGGATGAAGGAGAGCAGGAACAGCGACGCCGCGATGCCCGACAGGCGGCCATAGGCGCCGTTGTTCACGTTGATCATGCTCTGGCCGATCATCGCGCAGCCGCCCATGCCACCAAAAAAGGCGGTGACGACGTTGGCCGCACCCTGCGCCATGCACTCGCGGTTCGGCTGGCCGCGGGTCTCGGTGATCTCGTCGACCAGGGTCAGCGTGAGCAGCGACTCGATCAGGCCCACGCCTGCCAGCACCAGCGAATACGGGAACACGATCTTGAAGGTCTCGAAGTTGAACGGCACGTCGGGCACGGCGAACGCCGGCAGGCCGCCGCCGATCGAGCCCAGGTCGCCGACGGTCTTCGATTCGATGCCCAGCAGCGCCGCACCGAGCGTGACCACCAGGATGCCGACCAGGGTCGCCGGCACCGCCTTCGTGATGCGCGGCGTGACGTAGATGACGGCCATGGTCGCGGCCACCAGGCCGAGCATGGTGAACAGCTGGGCGCCCTGCATCCACTGCCCGCCGACCTTGAAATGTCCGAACTGGGCGATGAAGATCACCAGCGCCAGGCCGTTGACGAAGCCGAGCATCACCGGATACGGCACCATGCGGATGAATTTACCGAGCCGCGCGGCGGCGAACAGCATCTGCAGGATGCCCATCAGGACGATGGCCGCGAACAGGTACTGCACGCCATGCTCGACGACCAGCGCCACCATCACCACGGCCAGCGCGCCGGCCGCGCCCGAGATCATGCCGGGCCGGCCGCCGAAGGCCGAGGTGATGAAGGAGACCAGCACCGCGGCGTACAGGCCGGTGAGGGGCGACACATGGGCGACCAGCGCAAAGGCGATCGCTTCGGGAACCAGGGCCAGGGCGACGGTCAGGCCGCTGAGCAGGTTGGTTTTCAGGTAGGCGGGTGAGACGGACTGCAAATTGACACTCCAACAAAATACGCAAGCACTCGGAAAACGAAAACCCCCGGAGCAGCCTGGCGGCCGGCTCCGGGGGATCAATTCAGGCACGTATTATAAGTCGGGAACTCCCGTAGGGTGGGCGCCCCGTGCCCACCGAAAGCGTGAGCGATGTTTGCAGATGCCTGTGCAAAGCCGGCAGAGGAACCCGTAGGGTGGGCACCCCGTGCCCACGCGCAAGCGTGAGCGGTGTTGGCCGAAGCCGGTGCAATGCCGGCAGAGGAACCGCGCCGTCATCAAGTGATCAGCTGATCACTTGCCGAAGCCGCGTTCCTGCACGTGTTTCGATACGAAGATAGCTGCAGCCGTTCACGCGTCCGCGTGGGCACGGGGCGCCCACCCTACGAGAGCGGCCGCCAGCTTACTTGCTCACCACCAGCTGCGACGGCAGGCTGGCCAGGTAAGCGCCGATGTCGATCATGTCCTGGTTCGACAGCGGTTTCGCGAAGCCCGCCATGATCGGGTTGCTGCGGCCATTGGTCTGGTCGCCGCCGCGTTTATACGCGTTCAGGGCGTGGGCGATGTAGTCGGCGTGCTGGCCGGCCAGCTTCGGGTAGCTCGGGTCGATCGGCTTGTTGAAGTCGGCGCCGTGGCAGGAGGCGCAGTTGTATTTCTTGACCAGCTCTTCGCCGCGCTTGACGTCGGCGGCGGCTGCCAGGGTGGTAGCAGATGCGGAAACGGCGCCGAGGGCCAGCGCGATGATCAGTTTTTTCATGGCGGCTGTCCTCACTTGCGGTTCTGGGCGGTCTGCTGCGAATAGTAGGCGGCGACGTCGGCGATGTCCTGGTCGGACAGGCTGGCGGCGATGCCGCGCATCGACGGATGCTTGCGGTCGCCCTTCTTGTACGCGTGGAGCGCGGCTTCGATGTACTTGGCCGACTGACCACCGATCATCGGCACTTGATAAACCTCGGGGAAGGCGGACTTGTAGCCGGGAATGCCGTGACAGCCGATGCACATTTCGATCTTGGCTGGCGCGGCCTTCGGGTTGCCGACGACGTCCGCAGCCGACGCAACGCCGGCGCAAGCGCCCAGGGCGAGTACAGCTAAAAGTTTTTTCATGGTGGGAATCGCAAAAGTTGTAATCGAATACCGCTACCGCACAAAAACCGCTACCGCAAAACATTAGCAAAAGTACCAACCGTCCGATTCTAGCCCAACAAAAGATTGCAGTCTACCAACGTCGTGCGCCCCTCCCGGCGTACCCGCACTGGCTCCCGGGTTCTGGCATATACTCAAGATTTCCTCTTTCACCAAAGACGCCCATGCAAGCCCAAGCCCGCTTCGAAGGAACCGACAGCTACGTCGCCACCGATGACCTGAAACTGGCCGTGAACGCCGCCCTGACGCTGGCGCGCCCGCTCCTGATCAAGGGCGAGCCGGGCACCGGCAAGACCATGCTGGCCGAGGAAGTCGCGGCCGCGCTGAACATGCCGCTGCTGCAATGGCACGTGAAGTCAACCACCAAGGCCCAGCAGGGCCTGTACGAGTACGACGCCGTGTCGCGCCTGCGCGACTCGCAGCTGGGCGACGAGCGCGTGCGCGACATCCACAACTACATCGTCAAGGGCGTGCTGTGGCAGGCGTTTACGTCGCCGGAACCGGTGGTGCTGCTGATCGACGAGATCGACAAGGCCGACATCGAGTTCCCGAACGACCTGCTGCGCGAACTGGACCGCATGGAGTTCTACGTCTACGAGACGCGCGAGATGGTGGTAGCGAAACACCGTCCGCTGGTGATCATCACCTCGAACAACGAGAAGGAACTGCCGGACGCCTTCCTGCGCCGCTGCTTCTTCCACTACATCAAATTCCCGGACCGCGAGACCATGGCCGACATCGTCAAGGTCCACTTCCCGCGCCTGAAACAGGACCTGCTGGCCGCCGCGCTGCAGAGTTTTTATGAAGTGCGCGACGTCCCCGGCATCAAGAAGAAGCCCTCGACCTCGGAATTCCTCGACTGGCTGAAACTGCTGATGGCCGAGGACATCCCGGCCGAGGCCCTGCATAGTAAAGATGCGAAAACCGTGGTACCGCCGCTGCACGGCGCCCTGCTCAAGAACGAGCAGGACGTGCACCTGTTCGAGCGCCTGGTCTACATGTCGAGGACGAATCGATGACCGCAGTCAGAGTGGCGGTCGAGCCGACCGTGCTCGAATTCAACGGCGTGCGGCTGGAACCTTTGAGCCTGGAGCACGTCGAGGGCCTGCGCGCGGCCGCGGCTGATGGCGAACTGTGGAACCTGCGCGTGACCTCGGTGCCCGAGCCGCACCGCACCCAGGCCTATGTCCACGCCGCGCTCGAGACGCCGAACCGCCTCGCCTTCGCCGTGTGCGACGCATCGAGCGGCAAGGTGTTGGGCAGCACCAGCTACCACGACATCGTGCCCGAGATCGGCCGCGTCGAGATCGGCTACACCTGGTATGCAAAAAGCGTCCAGCGCAGCCACGTGAACACCAGCTGCAAGCTGCTGCTCCTGTCGCACGCCTTCGACACCCTGGGCTGCGCCGTCGTCGGCCTGCGCACCGACAATTTCAACCATGCTTCGCAAGCCGCCATCGAGCGGCTGGGCGCGAAGAAGGATGGCGTGATCCGCCACCATGGCCTGCGCCGCGACGGCACCGTGCGCGACACCGTCATCTACAGCATCGTGCGCGGCGAATGGCCTGAAATCAAGGCGCACCTGCACGACCGATTGAACCGCCACGCCGGATGACAGCATGCTGATCGACTTCTTTTTCGCGCTGCGCAACGCCAAGGTCCCGGTCTCGATCAAGGAATTCCTGACCCTGCTCGAAGCCCTGGAAAAAAGCGTCATCGCCCCCTCGCTCGACGAGTTTTATTATCTGGCGCGCCTGACCCTGGTGAAGGACGAGGCCCACTTCGACAAGTTCGACCGCGCCTTCGGCGCCTACTTCAAGGGCATCGAAGCCGTCTTCGACACGACCAAGGGCGAGATCCCCCTCGACTGGCTGATCAAGCGCATGGAGCGCGAACTGACGCCCGAGCAAAAGGCGGCGCTGGAAAAATTCGGCTACGACAAGCTGATGGACCGCCTGAACGAACTGCTGAAGGAGCAGAAGGAACGCCACGAAGGCGGCAATAAATGGATCGGCACCGGCGGCACCTCGCCTTTCGGCCATGGCGGCACCAACCCGGAAGGGATCCGCATCGGCGGCCAGGGCCGCAACCGCACGGCGGTGAAGGTCTGGGACCAGCGCTCGTACAAGGACTACGACGACGAGCGCGAACTGGGCACGCGCAACATCAAGGTCGCGCTGCGCCGCCTGCGCCGCTTCGCGCGCCATGGCGCGGCCGAAGAATTGGCGCTGGACGACACCATCCGCGCCACGGCCAGCAATGCCGGCTACCTCGACATCAAGATGCAGCCCGAGCGCAAGAACCGCATCAAGGTGGTGATGCTGCTGGACGTGGGCGGCACCATGGACGACCACATCGAGCGCACCGAGGAACTGTTCTCGGCGGCGAAGAGCGAATTCAAGAACATGGAGTTCTACTACTTCCACAACTGCGTGTACGACTACCTGTGGAAGAACAACCGGCGCCGCCACGCGGAGCGCTTCCCGACCTGGGACGTGCTGCGCAAGTACCCGCCCGACACCCGCATCATCTTCGTCGGCGACGCCACCATGAGCCCCTACGAGATCATGGCCCCGGGCGGCTCGGTCGAGTACAACAACGAGGAAGCCGGCGCCGAATGGCTGGCGCGCTTCTGCAACGCCTTCCCGAAATTCGCCTGGCTCAATCCCGAGCCGGAAAGCCTGTGGCAGTACCGCCAGTCGATCGCGATCATCCGCCAGATCATGAACAATCGCATGTTCCCGGTGACGCTCGAGGGCCTGGAGCGGGCGATGCGGCTGCTGAGCAAATAAGGTTCATCCGGTTCAACCGTAGGGTGGGCGCCCCGTGCCCACGCGGAAGCATGCACAGCGTCAGCGCTATTTGAACCCGAACCGTCGCGCTTCTGCGGCGTCGTCCCGGGTGTACCGCGAACACCTGATCAGAACGCAAGCGCAGCGTCCGCGTTTCAAGGTCAACGAAACGCCAGCGTTCGCGTGGGCACGGAGTGCCCACCCTACGAAATCAGCTCCGCTGGCGCAGCGCGTTACGCACCACGTACAAGCCCACCACATCGATCGCCAGGTGCACCAGCACCGCCGCCAGCAGGCCGACGTACTGGTAAATGAAACCCAGCGCCACGCTGGCGCCGAATACACCAGCCGCCTGCACCAGGGTCGCGCGGTCGAGCTTGCGGAACTGGTAGACCGGCGTATGCGTCAGCAGGAAGATGACCGCGGTGATCCAGACGCCGAGCAGCGGCTGGAGCGCGGCGCGAAACAGCAGCTCCTCGCCGACCGCGGCCGCCAGGCTGACCCAGACCGGGTTCAGGCCGCTCAGGTCGAGCCGCGAGTAGGCCGCGATCGTCTTGTGCGTCGCCTCCGATTTCGCGGTCAGGCGAAAGCTCACGTAGGAGCCGATCGCCGCCAGCGCCGACAGACCGAGCCCGAACAGGAACTGGTTGCCGGCGCTCATCGGCCCGCTCAGGACGGACAAGGGTTCGTCCTGCGCCACGAAGATGATCAGGGCAGCCAGGATGCAGAAAACAACGCAGGTGAGGAGCTGGGCGGTGAGACGGATCGGCGGACGGACGTGAGGCTGGATGGGCGGTTGGGAAGACATGTTGGGCGAGAAGTCAACGCAGGGTCGACGAATGAGAAGTCGGCGGCGCTCGGGCCGGATGGCAGTCTTGTGCAGACAATCCGCCATTCTAGCCAGCAGCAGGGCCGATGACAACGAAGGCATCCGCCCCGGCCGACTGGTCGTCTGTTAGTGCGGGCACGGACACCAGCAAGGCAAACATTAATATCAAGGCAAGCCGCGCCACCCTGGCGAACCCAATCGTGCGCGCGGCGCCAGCTTGTAGTATTGACAAAACCATCCGCCCTGCCTTTCGAGGAGATTGCATGCCCGACCTGCTGACTATCCTGACCAGCCTCGCATGGCCCTTCGCCATTGCCATCGCCTGGATAGCCGGGGAATTCGGCCAGCGTTTCACGGGCTTGCCGCGAATCAGTTTTTACGGGCTGGTCGGCTTCGCCCTGGCCAGTTCCCAGCTCGGCGTCCTGCCGGCGCCCGATGCCGGTCCCATCCCAATGCTGGCCGACGTCGCCTTCGGCCTGATCCTCTTCGAGCTGGGCTACCGCATCAACCTGCGCTGGCTGCGTTCCAATCCCTGGATTGGCGTTGCCGGCCTGGTCGAGTCGGTCGCCACCTTCGCCGCCGTCTACCTGGTCGCGCTCGCCTTCGGCACGCCGCAGCTGACCGCGCTGATGCTGGCCTCGCTGGCGATGGCCACCTCGCCCGCCACCGTGGTGCGCGTGATTAACGAGCAGCGCAGTTCCGGCCAGGTGACCGAACGCGTGCTGCACCTGTCGGCGCAGAACTGCGTGCTGGCGGTATTCGCCTTCAATGCCGTGGTCGGCTTCTGGATCTTCCGCACCTTCGAGGACCTGGGCGATGCGCTCCTGAACAGCCTGGTCATGCTGGCGGTGTCGGCCTTGAGCGGCGCCGTGTTCGGCCTGCTGGTGCCGGCGCTGCTGCGCGCGATCGGCAATCCGCGCCACGACGCCACGGTCGCCTTTGCCATTGCCGTGCTCCTGCTGGTGGCCATTTCCTATGCGGGCGGCCTGTCGCCGGTGGTGGCCACCCTCGCCTTCGGCCTGGTCGCGCGCCACCGCCGCGTCGCCTTCAGCCAGGCCCAGCGCAATTTCGGCGCGCTCGGCGAGCTGCTCACCATCTTGCTGTTCGTGTTCGCGGCCTCGACCCTCGACTGGCAGGAAGTCATGGCCGGCGCGACGCTGGCCGTGGTGCTGGTGCTGGCGCGCCTGGTCACCAAGACCGCCGGCGTCACCGCCTTTGCCCACCTGTCCGGCATCTCCTGGCGCAAGGGTTTCCTTGCCGGGGTGGCGCTGGCGCCCTTGTCCGTGTTCGTCATCCTGCTGCTGGAACACGCGCGCCTGGCCGGGGTGGCGATCGTGGACGAGCTGCGCGCGGTGGCGGCGGTGACGATGCTGCTCGAAGTGTTCGGCCCCATCATCATCCAGCGCGCCCTGGTCTGGGCGCGCGAAGCGCCGGAGATCCGCCATGCCGCTTGAACCCTTTGCCCAATCGACGCCGCTCACCTTCGGGGTCGAGCTCGAACTCCAATTGGTCAGCCTATCCGATTTCGACCTGACGGCCGCCAGCCCCGACCTGCTGCACCTGCTCTCGCGCAAGCCCTTCCCCGGCAACGTGACGCCGGAAATCACCGAGAGCATGATCGAGATTAATTCGAGCGTGCATTCGGAGTACGGGCCGCTGCTGGCCGAACTGCTGGAGATCCGCGACACGCTGGTGACGGCCGGCGACACCCTGAACATCGGCATCGCCGGCGGCGGCACCCATCCCTTCCAGCACTGGTCGGAACAGAAGATCTTCGCCAAGCCCCGCTTCGAGCATTTGTCCTCGCTCTACGGCTACCTGGCCAAGCAGTTCACCGTGTTCGGCCAGCACGTACACATCGGCTGCGGCAACGGCGACAACGCAATGTATTTGCTGCATGCGCTGAACCGCTACATCCCCCACTTCATTGCGCTGTCTGCCTCGTCGCCTTTCGTGCAGGGCCACGACAGCCTGTTCGATTCAGCCCGTTTGAATTCCGTGTTCGCCTTTCCGATGAGCGGACGCGCGCCCTTCACCCTGAGCTGGAGCGATTTCGAATCCGCCTATTTCGCCAAGATGGAGCGCACCGGCATCATCAAGAGCATGAAGGATTTTTACTGGGACCTGAGGCCGAAACCGGAATACGGCACCATCGAGCTGCGCGTGTGCGACACGCCGCTGACGGTGCAGCGCGCCGCGGCCCTGGCGGCGTACCTGCAGGCGCTGTGCAGTTATCTCCTGCAACGTAGCGAAGAGCTACCCGTCGAGGACGACTACCTCGTCTACAACTACAACCGCTTCCAGGCCTGCCGCTTCGGGCTGGACGGGGCGATCACCCACCCCAAGACCTACGAGACGGTGTCGCTGCGCGAGGACATCCTCACCACCTTGCGCAAGATGGAGCCGCACGCCGAGAAGCTGGGCAGCCTGGACGCCCTGCAGCACTTGGCCACGGCCGCCGCCGGCGGCAGCGACGCCACCCTGCTGCGCCAGCAGTACGAGCGCGAAGGCAGCGTCGAGGCGATCGTGCATGCGGCGATCAACTGGTTCCGGGGCGAGCGGCGGTTCTGGCGGCGCTGATCTCCCCGCGATGATCGGCTTCGTGATCGTGCGCGGCGGCTCTGCCGCCAACTATCGACGCGTGGGCGGCGCAAGCGGTGCGTATGACAGCGGCCACGGTGGAGCCGCCCACCCTTGTATCTTGA
>DEKZ01000328.1 GCA_002354135.1 Massilia sp. UBA2709
TGCGCAGCGTCGGCGCCTGCTCGTCCTGCCACAGCCCGCATGCGCTGCGCCCGGCCACGCCGGTACTGGAGGGGATCTCGGAAACCTATTTGCGCGACCAGCTGCACGCCTTCCGCGACGGCCGCCGCGCCAACGACATCAACCGGCAAATGCGCAACGCGGTGCGCAACCTGACCGATGCCGAGATCGCGGAGCTGGCGAAGTATTACGCGGCGCGCTGAACGCATTCCATCCAGGCCCGCGCCGCGGCCCGCCGCCTGTTCCCGCCGCTTTTTCCCTCCGCTTATGCCGCGTTAGCGCGCGGCAGCAGCGCCGACTGCGCCTCGCCGCGCAGCTCCATCGCAGTGCGCAGCCGCTCCGCGCTCACGGGCGGGCTGAAGAAATAGCCCTGGAACTGGTCGCAGCGGTGCTTGCGCAGGAATTCCAGCTGCTCCTCGGTTTCCACGCCTTCGGCGATCACCTTCAGCTGCATCGTGTGCGCCAGCGCGATCACGGCGCAGACAATCGCCGCGTCATCGGCGTCGGTCGTCAGGTCGCGCACGAACGAGCGGTCGATCTTCAGGGCGTGAATGGGAAAGCGCTTCAGGTAGCTCAGGCTGGAGTGGCCGGTGCCGAAGTCGTCGATCGACAGGCTCACGCCCATGTCGCTCAGCACCTGCAGGGTGGCCGTGGCGCCGGCCGGGTCGGCCATTACCACGCTTTCGGTGATCTCGAGTTCGAGCTGGGCGGCGTCGCAGCCGGTTTCGGCCAGGATCTGGCCGACCAGTTGCACCAGGTTCTGCTGGTGGAACTGGCGCGCCGACAGGTTCACCGCCACCGTCATCGGCGGCAGGCCGGCATCGCGCCAGGCGACCAGCTGCTCGCAGGCCGCGCGCAGCACCCAGGCGCCGATCTGGACGATCAGCCCGGTCTCCTCGGCAATCGGGATGAACTCGGCCGGCGCGATCGGCTCGCTCCCCGGCGGGCACCAGCGCAGCAGCGCCTCGACCCCGACCTGGGCGCCGGTGGCGAGATCGATCTGCGGCTGGTAGTGCAGCACGAACTCGTGGCGTTCGAGGGCGCGCCGCAAGCCGCTCTCCAGGCGCAGGCGGTCGAGCGTGCGCGCGTTCATCTCCTCGGTATAGAACTGGAAGTTGCCTCGCCCAAGCTCCTTGGCGCGGTACATGGCGGCGTCGGCGTTCTTCAAGAGCGCATTGCTGTCGATGCCGTCGCGCGGATAGATGCTGATGCCGATGCTGCCGACCGGAGAAAACTCGTTGCCCAGCACGTTCATCGGCAGCAGCAGGGCTTCCAGCAGCTTGGCCGACAGCACCGCGGCCCCGCCGGCGTCTTCCAGGTCCGGCATCAGGACCACGAACTCGTCGCCGCCGAGGCGCGCCACCGTGTCGCCTTCGCGCACCATGCTCGACAAGCGTCGGCCGGCCTCGATGATCACGTGGTCGCCCGCTTCGTGGCCAAGGCTGTCGTTGATGGTCTTGAAACGGTCGAGGTCGATGAACAGGATCGCCACCTGGTGGCCGGTGCGGTGCGCCAGCGCCAGCGCCTGGTCGAGCCGGTCCATCAGCAGGCTGCGGTTGGCCAGGCCGGTGAGCACGTCGTGGCTGGCCATGTGGCGCAGCTCGTGCTCGTACTGCTTGCGCCGCGCGATGTTCTCGACCACGATCATCAGGCTGACGTCGCCCCGGCTCGACACCATGCGCGACACCGCCACGTTCACCCACACCGGCTCGCCGTCCTTGCGCACGTAGCGCTTCTCGATTGCGTAACTCGGAATCTCGCCGGCCAGCAGCATGCGCAGCGGCGCCTCGCTGGCGGGCAGCTCCTGTTCAAGCGACATGTCGCGGAAGTTCATCGTCTTCAACTCTTCTTCGCTATAGCCGACGATGTCCTGGAACTTGCGGTTCGCGCTCAGCCAGCGCCCGTCGCGCGCCGCCTGGGCCAGGCCGACCGCCGCATGGTCGAACGCGATACGGAAGCGTTCCTCGCTGTCGTGCAGGGCGGCCCTGGCGCGCATCGGCGCGGTGAGGTCCTCGGCGATCAGGAGCAGCAGGTCTTCGCCATCGAGCCAGACGCGCGACAGCGCGCAGCGCAGGTAGCGCGGCTGGCCGGACAGGCCTGCGGGCTGCAGCGTCAGCATCAATTCCTCGCGATGCTCGGGCGAGCGCAGCGCGACGTCGATGGCCTCGCGCAGTGCGGGAATGGGCAGGAAATCGATGCCCACGGAAGGCGGCGCGGCCACGCCCAGCATCGTGCACATCGCCGGGTTGATGGTGCGGACCTGGCGCGCCGCATCGACCACCATCACGCCCGACGGCAGGCTGGTCAGCACCTGCTCGGCGTAGTTCTTCAGGCCCGACAATTCGATGCGTCCGGCCTGCTCGTAGGTATCGAGCGCCAGGCTCATGTCCAGGCACATCAGTTTCAGCAGGGCGTCGTAGGTCGGCTGGTATTTCTCGGGCGTGTCCGCCAGGGCCTTGCGCAGGACCGGCGCCAGTTCGGCGAGGTATTTGCGGTAGGCGCCGATGTACCAGCGGATCTCCAGCCCGACATGCTGGTGGACCAGGCCGACGCGCACGCGGTTGCGTTCGTAGGCCGCGTCGTAGTCGCCGGCGGTGAGGCTGTCGAAGTACTCGGCCTGCAGGTGCTTCAGGCGGACGAAGGCATGGCGGTCGTCGAGGAGCCGCTGCAGGCGCGGGAAGCGCAGCAGGTGCTCGTAGAAGGACAGGACGACCTCGGACTGGTGGGCTTTCAGGTAGGGATGGACGTCACGCAGGAGCTGGGCGTCGCGTTCGTCGAATTCGAGGTAGGCGCGGTACTGGCGGGAGGTTTCATTGTCCGGCGCCATCAGGTCGGTCATGGCGTCGATGTCGAATTTTTTTCTTTTCATTGGTGTGCGATGCGCCGCGGCGCATCATCTTCTCCGTACACGTTCAATTACGCGGACGCAAGAATGACCCAGACCATGGGCGCCAGTCCTTGAGGTAGATCAAAACTATTTCCCATCGACTACGAAAGTTGAATATCGGTATTTACCAGAGACGGGACGTGAAAAAGAACGTGCCCGAACGAGCCGGGCACGGTGGCTGCGCATCCGATATCGCTGCCTACACCGCCACGCTCCACGGCGCGGTCGAATCGTAGAAACGCTTGTCGGCGTTGAGCGAGATGTGCAGGTGCCTGGTGTGCGGGTTCGCGCCGCTGTAGCTGCGCCAGGTCCAGGGCGCGATACCATTGCTGGTGTAGGAACTCATAATGCGCCGGTTCCAGATCACGTATTTCACGCGCGGATCGCGGCCGGACCGCAGCGACTCGGCCAGCGTCTCGGCGTTGCAGCCGCCCGCCGCGTCGTGCGTGATGTCGAGCGCCGACACGACGCCGGTGCTGCCGTCCTCGATCCAGGGGTTGTGGTCGGAGTCGCGCGTGCGGTGCGCGGCGTCGCCGATCGAGCCATCGCTGATCTTGCTGCGGTTCGGCGCCAGGCGGTCGATCTCGTCGCGCAGCGTGACCAGGGCCTGGGCCACACGCCAGGGCCGGACCAGGCCGAGGGCCGATTCACGCATTGAGTCCATATAGGAGGAGGCACTCATCTCCAGCGACCGCTCCTCGGCCTCGACATCGTCGCCGAGATTCGGCGTAGGCACCTCGTCCAGCGCAGCCGGCGCGACGCCTTCCTGGGGCAGGCGCAGGGCCTTGCGCAGTGTCGTTCCAAACAGCCCGGTGACCGAGGAAAAGCCGCCGTCGGTCGGATGCAGCTCGTCGGCCCAGCGGCTGCCGACCGTGCCGCGCACGTCCACATGCCAGGCATTGCGGAACATCCCGGACGGGTAGGTGCCGCCGCACAGGCGTTGCAGGATCAGGTTCAGGCGGTCGATCAGCGCCTGCACGATGGCGCGCTGCAGGTTCGGGTCGGCGATGCCGAGCTCGTCGCGCATCGGCCTGCCCAGCCACTTGTCGACCGCGGCCCAGGCCGGATTGCGCGTCTCGCCCGGGCCGCCACCGGGAATCGCGTAGTCGTAGCCGTGGCAGAGCACCGGCAGTTCGGGGAATTCGCGCGCCACGTTGTCGAGCACACGGCGATAACACTCCTCCACGAAGCGCATCTTCTGCTCGACGGCCGGAGTGTCGACATACCAGGACACCGGCTTGCCCGCTTCGAAACGCTTGACGATCTGGGCGATGACCGACTTGCCGCGCGCATCCTCGCCGACGATGTCGTTGCCGCCGCCCGAGAACAGAAAGGCCTTCACGGAGCCGGCATTGCGGCGCAGCGCCTGCATGTATTCGGCGCCGTCGTAGACCATGTTCTGCAGGGTGTCGCCGGCCGCGTCCACGCTCCAGACGTTGTAGTCGGCCTGCAGGTCGTCGATCACATCGGACAGCAGCACCGGGAACTGGAACCAGGAATCGCCCTCGGACACCAGCACGGGACGCGGGTCGCCCGCCGCCATGCGCGCCCGGAACACTTCCTGGCGCCGCAAGCGGCTCAGGCCATTCGCCCAGGACATCATCATCGCGCCCTCGACGATGTCCTGCGGCTCGGCGATATCGACCAGCGCCGGATTCGGGATCACGCCCGGTGCAAAGGGTTTCGCCAACGACGGGTCACCGACGAAATAGGTTCGCAGCTCGGCATCGTCGACCTGGGGATCGCGCATCATCTCCTGCAGCTCGCGCATCGAGATGCGCCCTCGCCTGCCTGCCCTGGGCGCCGCGGCCCGCGCACGTTCGCCGCCCACCGTGACGCCGACTTCCGGCGCTCCGTTCACGTCGACGGTGATGCGCAGCTTGATCGGAATCTGCAGCACGCCCGGCTCGCTCGTCACGCGGTGCGCCGCCGGCGCCGTGGAGACGCTGGGCGCCGGCTTCTGCTCCGGTTGCGGCGTGGCCGGAGCAGGACGCGCCGCCTCGTGGGGGTCGGCGCCGCTCCAGGCGCGCTGCCACTGGTCGGTGACCGCGATCCGGCCTTCGAACTGCACGCCGGCATCGACCACGTGCGCGTCACGCGCCAGCTCATAGCTCGGCACGGCGTAGTTGGCTTTGAGGTATTCGCCGGCAAAGTGCAGGCCGATGACGCGGCCGGTGGCGACGTCGATGATGGCCGAGCCCGAGTTGCCGCCCAGGGTGGAGCTGTCGTGTACCATCGCCTCGACCTCGTTCTCGAAGCTGCGCACCCGGGTGCGCAGCCGCACCTTGCCCGGCTGGAAGCGCTTGACGTTGTAGACGCCGGCAAAGATGCGGTCCTGCAGCGCCAGGTCGTTGCGGTCGTCGCGCGCCGGATAGCCGATCGCCGCCATGTCGCGGTCGACCAGGTCTTCCGGCGCCTGCACCGACAGGACCAAGGGCTGGTAGGTGGGCGACAGGCCGCTCACCTGCACCAGCGCCATGTCCCAGTAGGGGTGGATCATCAGCACGCGCTCGACGGTGAAGTAGGACGCGTTCTCGGGATCGCTGTCGACCTCGCATTCGAAGTCGACCAGCGCGTCGCCCGGACGGTAGACCAGCCCCTCGACACCCAGCCCTTCGGCGAACAGGCGCGCCACGTGGCGGTTCGTCATCAGGAGCGAGGGACCGACCAGGAAGCCGGTGCCGCCGTAGGGCACCGTATACATGTTCGGCAGCTCGATGCGGCCGATGGCGCCGAGCAGCGGATTGATGCGATTGCGCACCTCCATGGTATCGAGCTCGCCCCAGACCCCGCCCAGGTGGTCGTAGGTGCCCGCGCGCACGAACACGGCCGGCCGGTCGCGCGCCAGCACGATCGCCTCGACGCCGAACAGCTCGGCGGGGCTGACCTGGTCGTCGCGTTTTTCCTTCAGTTTGCGGATGCCCTCGAGGGCATCCTGGTAGCCGAATTCCGGCGCGGCGCGGGGACGGTGGTCGCCGGCGACCTCGAGCAGCTGGAACGCGGCGGCCTCCTCGGGCGGCGGGATGGGCAGCGCGTCCAGATCGTCGCCGGGCGAGACCTGGCGCAGCATCGTGCGCAGCCGGCTGACCCTTTCCATGTGGTTCATCATGATCCCCTCCTTGGCGTGATTGCGGTGGCAAACAACAGGGGAGCCTGGGCCGGCAGAGGCAAGTCGGTTTCAGGCCATGGTGCGGTGCCGGCCTCTTCGGGCCTGCACGCAGTGTGGTGTGGCGTTGTTGATGGGGTGACTGAATCAGTCTAGCAAATGGGAAGGGGCGAGCAAGGTGATGCGTGCGGTTTTTGGGGAGCGGTGCCGGTGTTAGTTCCGCCCATGTGAACGCTGCCGATTGTGCGGCGCCAAATCGACTCGGCAGGCATCGCGTACTGTGCTCACAGCTCGCGCAATCCGCATAAGCGCTTGTTTCTTAACGACTATTTTCTATAAAACAAGCGATCCATTTTTCATGTCGTCCTTCACGTTGGAGACTCCATGCACACACCTCATCGTATTTCCCTGTTCCTGCTGTCGCTGACCCTGGCCGCGGCAGGCGCCGTCCATGCCGCTCCCGAATACCGGGTCAGCATCGTCGGTCCGGCCAACAGCGAGGCCAAGGACATCAACCGGGCCGGCGTCATCGTCGGCACCTATCCGGCCAGTGCCAGCACCACGCACGGCTTCATCAACCGGGGCAAGGGCCTGGTCGACCTCGGCGCGCTGGGCGGCAGCTCGAGCAATGCCGTGGCGATCAACGACAGGGGCCAGGTGCTCGGCAACTGGACGACCCGCAGTGGCCAGCAGCGCGGCTACATCTACTACCAGGGCAGGCAGCGCGACATCGGCGCCATTCGGGGCAGGAGCACAACCTACACCGACATCAACAATGCCGGCTACGCCATCTTGTTCGCCGGCACACCGTATCCCTACGACGACGCAGGCGTGCGCAGCTTCCTGCGCGCGCCGGGCGGCACGTTCAGGGACATCGGCAGACTGCTGTCCGACGAGAACGCGCCGAGCATTACCCAGGCCATGGCGCTGAACAACCGGAACCGGATCACCGGCCAATCCGGCCTCGGAATCCTCCCCGAACCGACGCTGCGCGCGATCAGCTGGAGCGGCGGCGCCACGCGTGACCTGGGCGACTTTGGCCTCAGTTCGAACGGGGGGAGCGCAATCAACGGGCGGGGCCAGATCACCGGCTACATGGGGGTGGCGGATAACTTCTACGAACGGATTGCTTTCTTTTACAGCCATGGCCGCCTGATCAGGATCGACAACCGCCCAGCTAGCGAAACGACGAGCCGGAACAGCGAGGGCACCGGCATCAACAACCACGGCCACGTCGTCGGCACCAGCGACCACCTGTCCGGCTTCATCTGGCGCGGCCGGCGCATGGAAAGCCTGAATGCCCTGATCGACCCCAGGCTGGGCTGGGACATCGCCGAACCGCGCGCCATCAACGACGCCGGCCAGATCGCGGCCACTGCGACCCGCGCAGGGGTGGAGTATGCGGTACGGCTCGACCTGATCCGGCCGAGCGTGCTGGCTGAGCCGGACCTGGGCGAGGATGCGGATGCACCTGCTGCGTCGGATGAAGCGGCCCTGTCGCCGGCGCAGGCGGCGGCGGAGGCCAGGGTGGAAGAAGAGGCGCAGCTGCGTGAGGTGGTGAGGCCGGTGCAGCAGTAAGGGATGTGTGGAGGTGCCTGATCAGGGCCGCCAAACGCTGGCCCTGGTCAAGCATCTCTTCGGCGATCCTGCCTATGATCGGCGCACTCTGCTGGATGAGGCAGCTTATCTCAACTTGCTGGAGATACGGCCTAGTTCCGCGGACACTGAGGAGACGTGTTTGAATGTCAGTACTCCCCGTCCTTGCGCAGAAGTCCATATTGAGTCGGAACCGCGGAACCAGGCTAGCAAGTTCACATCTAATCCGACACCATCATGTTCGTGTCGAACCATGCTCCTAGCCCATCGCATCCGTCTCGACGCGACTTCTGCGCAGTGCGACTACTTCAGACGCGCGGCCGGCACAGCTCGTCGGGTTTGGAACTGGGCGCTGGCCGAATGGCAACGCCAAGAGGCACGCGGTGTATGACCTAACGCAATGGGCCTGAAAAAGCAGTTCAATGCGATCAAGTACGTCCATCCCGACTGGCTCGATAGCGAAGGTAGCGCTGGAGAAGTGTAGAGAGAAGGACGATCTCACGCCGAAGTGCCTCCCCTCGCTCAGGCTTGAGTTCGGTGTTCTTCGTCCACATTTAAGCGTCCTTTAGAAGACTGAAAGACTTCCAGACAGTAGGATAGTCGTTCCTACAGATGCGTACGTGCCACTTGTCGCCACGCTTGCCGATTGATGCCATTTGATTCCCCCTTGAGCATACGTTGAGCAGGAGGGAAAAGGCAGAGAGATAGGAAGGTGATGATTGCCACCTAACCCATTGATAACACTACATAAATATTGGTAGGCCTCCCGTGAGTCGAACACGGCACCAACGGATTATGAGTCCTTAACAACGTGCAACCATATCCCACTATGCCTTACATTACAAAGACATAGCGTCCGTAACACAACTATACATCGCCTATATCTAACAATCGCGTTGAACCCTTGTTGACCTTCTGACCTCGTTGACTATCTATCAGCGACTTCCTCCGGAATCTGAGAATGCCGCTGAGTTACGAGGGAGTTCGGGCTCGATCTTGCTAAATCGGCGTAAGTGATTTGCTGTCAAAAAACAAAGCGCTTCCGCTAACGCTATTTCTTTGATATCACTCGTGTCAATGCTACTTCAAGCATTCTTTTCTCGGTTTCCTTCATTACTTTTCGACTCAGCATCCAGAGCCAGATTAAATAAATCAAACACACTGGAATCGCGACTACTGAGCCAAACATAAGACCGAAGCCAAGGCGGGCCTTGCCGACCTCGCTGTCAGTTACATTCCATGCCAGCGTTCCAAAATCGGCAAATTGAAAGTAGGCCAGGCCGACAAGCACACAAATCCCAAACAGAACCGAAATTCGATAAATGTTTTGTTTTGCCGTTGGCAAACCGTGCTCCCTCTTCGTCCTCTCGAAGATCGCCCAGTATTCGGGGTCGGGGCTGTGTTTATCGTGCAATGGCTGCTTAGTGTTGTTCAAAACTGATCCTTTTCAAACATTTCAATATGCAAAAAAAAATGAAGTGAAGCAATTTTATACGAAATAACTAGGAAAAACCTGCAATCGGCATATGTTTTGAAATGCTGAGTACCGCCAGGTGGGTCGATAGCAGATGTCGGCTCAGTCCGCAATTTTATTGCTACCGGAGCAAGAAAAAGGGTTTTGTTAGGCGTTCTAGACCGTTCGGTTTCGGTGCGTAACCAGATGAAATGAATGGTCAAAGGGCGAATTTTGGCGTAGGGCGACCCCAGTGTCGTCATCCCGCAAAACGGCCTTGGCCCGTTCTCCCGCCGGCACAGCCAAGATCAGGCGCCATTGTTCAACGTATCGTGGACTGCAGAGCTTGCGAGCCTCCCACTTGTCGATCTGCTCATGAGCCTTTCGGCGCATCCATTCACCTTGCGGCCCGTCCAGGAGCTGGAGCAACTGGCTGTGAAGCTCACGGTGTTCGTCGTCGCGTTGCTTCTTTTCTTGTCGTGCAGCTCGACGCAGTTCCAACAACGTTCTTGGGTCTTTTTCCAGCCACGCTAATTTGCCGGATTCCAGCTGAAAGGCCGGCGGCAAACCTGCCATCTCTGCCCGCTCCACGGCACGCCGAACGGTGTCTGATGCTGCAGCATGATTCTCGACACCAAGCAGCAATTCCTCCAGACTCTTCGACATATAAATCCCCTTTTCTTCGAGTCATTATGACGTAAAACCGTCCTGGGCTGACTGTGGGCAAAGGTACACTCGACCTCGACATGCGTCCACGATTAGTCAATTTGAGTAATTTCACGCGAAACGTGCATACGCGAAAAATCAGCGATACAAACGAATGGTGCAAAGTTGATAACGGATGATTGCTTTATAACCGCCTCAACTGAAGGACTAACAATAACTCAGTGCGCTCAGTGTCCGAGCTACTTGATCGCAGCCAAGTAGGGAGAAACGATAGCCCCGTTCGTCCTGCCGTGTCCTTATCCTCAGTCAGTCCACCTAGCATAACCACTTCCCCCTCACGCATCTGTACATCAGTTTTCAACTCGCGCTTGATGAGCGTCGGCGAGGTGTTAACGCCCGTCGTAGTTTGCACAAAGTTGGAAAGCTGCTGCTCGACAGTCAGATCCACGGCCCCCTCTCGTACCTGGGGAAGAAGGTTGAAGATTACACCCGAGCTGCGGTACTCAACCGACTGCACCGGGATGCCCGCTTGCGAATAGCTAACCGCGCCAAGCACCGGCACATCCTGGCCGACAGAAAGTAAGCGTACAACCCACC
>DEKZ01000020.1 GCA_002354135.1 Massilia sp. UBA2709
CGTGGTCCGGCCGGGACCGTGCGCCCGCGCGCAGGTTGCGCGCGCGCCGCCGCGCCCGCCTGCTCGCGGGCAACCCATCCAGTACCGTGGCAAACACTCCCTGCATCCCACCCTCCCGCTGGCGCCCCCGGCGGGCGCCTCTCGCGCAGGCCTAGCGGAGGGACGGTGAAAAGCATGCAGATACGGTCGGGTTGGCGCGCGTTGTCCTCCGTTTTGTGCAGGTCATCCCGCTTTTCATGCGGCTCGTCGCAATCCGGTGGAGGGATGGCGTGGGCTTGGATACAGTGCATCCATCGCAAACCCACCGCATGTTTGCGAAAAAACTGACCTTCTCACAGACTCGCAAGGAGAACACCGTGAACATCGCCAAGCACATGGAAGCCGTTTTCATCGTTGCACTCGCCGCCGCCGGCTCCGCCAGCTACTTCGTGGACGCCATCCCGGCAGCACAGGCCCGCCCCGCCCTGATCCAGGACTCGAGCATCGCCACCAACACCAAAATGGCTGTGGTGGTCGTCAAGGGCAAGCGCATGAGCGAGGCCGAAAAACGGGCAACCCTGCTGGCCGATCGTCGCGAAGCCGGGAGCCGCATTTGATTGCCCGCGCGCGCCGGGCCGTGCACTGAGCACGCCCGGCCAGCGGCTTCGCTTCTTCCCCTCCTTTTCCCCTCCTCTCCCGCCGTTTTTTCCCGGCTTCTCCCCGGCTGTTGTAGCCGCGCTGCCGCAATCTGTTAAAGATGTAAGCACATGCGTCAAACGCCCCATCGCGCGTAAGTGATTGATATAGTGAATCATCCGCTTTGGATTTGGAGAACGAACATGAAACGCAGCCTCACTCTCGCTACCCTGATCGCGCTCGGCGCCGCTGCATACGCTCCGCTGCCGTCGATGGCGCAGGGTAACCTGGAAGTCTATATCGGCACCGCGCCGCCGGCGCCCCTGTACGAACGCGCGCCCAGCGTGCGCCGCGGCTATGTCTGGTCGCCGGGCTACTGGGAGTGGCGCGGCCACCGCCACCACTGGATTCCGGGCACCTACATCGTCGAGCGTCCGGGCTACGTCTACGCGCCGCCGGCCTGGCGCCAGCGCGGCGGGCAGTGGATCATGACCCAGGGCTACTGGAGCCCGCGCGACCGCTACTATGCCGGCAACGACCGCTACTACGACCGGGGCGACCGCTATTACGACCGCGGCGACCGCGGCTGGCACGACCGCGGCTGGCACGACCGCGACCGCCGCGGCCCGCCGCCCCGCGTCGAAGGCCGCCGCGACTACGACCGCGACGGCGTGCCGAACCGCTACGACCGCGACCGCGACAACGACGGCGTGCCGAACCGCTATGACCGCGATCGCGACGGCGACGGCATCCGTAACCGCTACGACAGCCGCCCGGATAATCCGTATCGCCGGTGATCGCGTACCGGAGCGGATGAAAAAAAGCGCCCCATGGGGCGCTTTTTTGTTGTTGAGGGCTGGTGGCGAGGCTTTGCCGATGATCAGCCGGTGAGGCAGCGTGGGCACAAGTGCCCACCCTACAAATGCTTTCGTAGGGTGGGCTCTCGAGCCCACGCAGTTACGACGGCTGATCTGTCGCGCCCCAGCCCTGACCACAAGCATCAGCGCTTCAGATGCTTGTCAAGGAACATCAGGATCTTCGCACTGGCCTCCGCCTGGTTCTTCTTCTTCGAGAACCCATGCCCCTCGTCGGGGAAGACGAGGTACTCGACCTCGACGTTGTTCTTCTTCACAGCCTCGACGATCTCGTCGCTTTCCGGCTTGATCACGCGCGGGTCGTTCGCGCCCTGGATCACCATCAGCGGCTTGCGGATGTTCGCGGCGTGGAACAGCGGCGAGGTCGCGGTCAGGAATTCCTTGTCCTTGACCGGGTCGCCGATCTCGTCGTAGAGCGCCTTGCGCTGGGCTTCCCAGTAGGGCGGGATGCTCTCGAGCGTGCGGATCCAGTTGCTGACGCCGAAGATGTCGATGCCGACCTTGAAGGCTTCAGGACGGAAGGCCATCGCCGCCAGCGTCATGTAGCCGCCGTAGCTGCCGCCCATGATGCCGATGCGTTCCGGGTCGACCCAGCCCAGGCTGGCCAGCCAGGTCTTGGCCTCGACGCAGTCCCACAGCGGCTCGAGGCCGTGCTTGCGGTCGTCGGCGGTGAAGAAGGTCTTGCCGTAGCCCGAGCTGCCGCGGTTGTTGATGCCCAGGACCGCGTAGCCATGGTTGACCAGGTACTGGATCTGGGCGCTGTAGCCGCGCATGGTCTGGCCGCCCGGGCCGCCGTGCACGTAGACCACGGCCGGCACCTTGTTCAGGTTCGAGGCGCCCTTCGGCTTGTAGAAGATCGACGGGATCACGGTGCCATCGAAGGACTTGAAGCGCACCACCTCGGCCTCGATCAGGTCGTTCGGATCGATCTCCGGGCTCAGGCTGCGCGTGAGCTGGGTCGTTTTCCTGGTGCGGAAGTCGTGCACGTAGAGGTTGTTCGGCGAACGGTCGCCGTTGACGTAGAAGGCCATCAGGTTGGCGCTCGGCGAGAACACCGCGCCGCGGATCTCGCCGCCGCTGGTCTTCGGCAGCGCCACCGGTTTCGCGCCCGCGGCGTCGACCACGCGCAGGCGGATGCTGCCGTCGTCGTTGACATAGCTGATACGGTGTTTGCCGTTGCGCGAGTAGCCGGTGCCGGCGATGTCCCAGTCGGCCTTCTCGACCTCGGTCACGGCGCCGGTTGCCAGGTCATAGGCCCGTACGCGGGTGAATTCGCCGCCGTCGTTGGTGGTGAACAGCAGGCGCTTCGACTCCGGATCGAAGTCCTGGGCGCTGTAGCTGGCCGTGCCCTGGTGCGGCGAGATGTGCTTGACCTGGCCGGTCGCGACCTCGTACAGGTAGATGTCGCTGTCGGCCGTGGTGTTCGGCTTGCCCAGCGCCAGCCAGCGGCCGTCGCGGCTGATGGCCGACACCGTCTGCCCGGTCTCGTTCTTGTAGACCATCGTACGGGCATAGGTTTTCGCGTCGTACTTGTAGAGGTCGAAGAATTTCGGATCGCGCTCGTTCGTCACCACGTAGAAGGCGTTGCCGTCGGGCTGCCAGCCGGCGAAGCCCGCTTTCAGTTTGGTTCCCGGCGTCAGGTCGCGCTCGCTGCCGTCGAGCTCGCGCACGAACAGGTGGTTCTGCTCGTTGCCGCCCTGGTCGCGGGTGAACAGGATGCGGTCGTCGTTGTAGAAGAAGCCGACCGCGTAGGTGCTGTCGGTGGTCGACCTGGTCAGCGCGCGCGGCGTGCCGCCGCCGACCGGCAGCACGTAGGCATTGAAGATGCCCGAGGCGTTGCTGCTGAACAGGATCTGCTTCTCGTCGCGGCTGAACGAGGCGCCGCTGACCGAGGTCGTCGCCATGAACTGTTCGATGGTGTAACGCTTGTGTTCCTTCTGGGTCTTCTGGGCCTGCTTTGCGGGCGCTGGCGCGGCGGCCTGGACGGGCGAAAAGGCGGTGGCGAGGCAAGCGGCCAGCGCGGACGCTCTGACGACATGGTGCAGCAAACGCATGGGTTCTCCTGTTTAAGGACGACAAGGTGGACTTCAACGATAACGCCAGGCAAGTGTTGCAAGCTTTATACGCCGTGTCAACGCCGCCGAAAGCGGTTATGCTCACGTCATGAACGACCTCGTCCGCCTCGAAGGCGCCGCCAACAAGACCGAACTCGCCGCCAGCCGCAAACTCGTCCGCCAGACCGGCATCCCGTTCGAAGCAGCCCTGCGCACCACGCTCGAAAACAGTGCGGGCGCATCCGGCCTGGCCGCGCTGCTGTCCGAACGCGCCGCCCTGCGTGCCGCCGA
>DEKZ01000330.1 GCA_002354135.1 Massilia sp. UBA2709
ACAAAGCCTCCTGAGTTTGACATCAGGAGGCTTTGTTGGTTTACCTACGTAGCAGACTATTTACACAGCCTGCGCAGGCGCCGTTTTTCTTGACCGTCTCAAATGCTTATTTTTGCAGCAGGTTATTCACCGGCACCAGGTCCGCCTCGCGCAGCGAACCCGAGGCCGCCTTCAGGCGCAGGCCGTTCAGGATGGTGTTGTAGCGCGCACGGGCCAGGTCGGTGCGGGTCGAGTACAGCTGGCGCTGGGCATTCAGGACGTCGATGTTGATGCGCACGCCGACCTGGTAACCCAGCTTGTTCGATTCGAGCGCCGACTGGCTCGACACTTCTGCCGCTTCCAGCGCCTTGACCTGGGCCAGGCCGCTGTTCACGCCCAGGAAGGCCTGGCGCGCCTGCAGGGCGGCGTTGCGGCGGGTCGCTTCCAGCTCGTTGCGGGCGCGGTCTTCCAGCGCGATCGCTTCGCGCACGCGGCTGGTCACGCCGAAGCCGCTGAAGATCGGCACGGTCCACTGCACGCCGATCGAGTTGCTGCGCCCGTCGCCCGAGCTGGAGGTGCGGCCGCTGACGTCGCTGCGGCCGGTGCTGGCCACCAGGTCCAGGGTGGGCAGGTGGCCGGCGCGGTTCTTCGAGATGTCGCGCTTGGCCGATTCCAGCGACAGCTGCTGGACGGTCACGCCATAGTTCTGGGTTTCGGCCGAGGTCACCCACGGGTCGACGCTGGCCGGTTGCGGCGGCGCCAGCGAGATGCCCGACTGCAGCGGCGCCAGCGTACCCGGCTCGGTGCCGATGATCGCCTGCAGCGCGCTGCGCTTGTTTTCCAGGTCGTTGACGGCGGCGAATTCCTGCGCCACCACCAGGTCGTAGGCGGCCTGCGCTTCGTGCGTGTCCGTGATGGTCTGGGTGCCGACCTCGAAGTTGCGCTTGGCCGAGGCCAGCTGTTCGGTCACGGCGCTCTTCTGGGCGCGGGTCGATTCCAGCGTGTCCTGGGCCGCCAGCACGTCGAAATAGGCCTGGGCCACACGCGTGATCAGGTCCTGCTGGGCCTGGGCGAACTGGGCTTCGGCAATCGCCTGGGCCAGCTTGCTCTGTTCATAGGTCTGCCAGCGGTCCCAGCGGAACAGCGGCTGGGTCAGCGACAGGGCGTACTCGTTGGTGCGCAGGGCCGGACCGTTACCGCCGATGGCGCCGGTCTGGCCTGCATTGAACGGCGTGAACTCGCTGTCGTTCCTGGTATAGGCCCCCGACAGGCCGACGGTCGGCAGCAAACCCGCACGCCCCTGCGTCACCCGTTCGCGGCCGGCGGCGAGCGATGCGCGCGCGCTGGCGTAGGTGGCGTCGTTGGCCAGGGCCTGCTGGTATACCTGGATCAGGTCGATCGCGTTCGCGTCGAACGACACGAAAGCGCTGGCCAGCAGCATGGCGATGAGGGGTTTCTGCATTGCGGTCTCCGTCGGAGTCATCAAAAGTTAGGGAAACAGGTCAATACTTCGGCATCGCCGGATCGACCTGCATGGCCCAGGCGTGTATTCCGCCTGTCAAATTCGTTACGTTCTCGAACCCGTTGCGTTCGAGGAAAGCGGCAACCTGCATGCTGCGCGCACCGTGATGGCAGATGCAGACGATCTCCTGGTCGTCGCCGAGCTCGCCGGCGCGGATCGGGACCAGGTGCATCGGGATCTGGGTCGAGCCTGCGATGTGGCAGGTCTCGAATTCCCAGTTCTCGCGTACGTCGAGCAGCAGCGGGCGCGGGCGCGCCGGGTCGGCCAGCCAGGCGGCCAACTCGGGAGCGGTAATATGCTGCATCGCGCGTCCGATCAGAAGGTGAAGCGCGACGCGACCGGCGCGCCTGCCAGCGGCTTGGCGTTGGTCTCGAACAGCTTGACCGTGTCGTAACCGGTTTCCGACACGCGGGTCACGATCTCGCAGCTCATCGCCGGCGACTGGCCAACGATGGCGGCGATGCGGCCGCCCACCTTCACCTGCTTGAGGAAGGCTTCCGGCAGGCTGTCCAGGCCACCCGAGATGACGATCACGTCGTAGGGCGCGCCCTGCTCCCAGCCGGCTGCGCCGTTACCTTCGACCACGGTGACGTTGTCGATGCCGGCCTTTTTCAGGTTCTGCTCGGCCAGGGCCTTGAGTTCCGGCGAGATCTCGACCGCGGTCACGTGCTGCGCCTTGTGCGCCATCAGCGCCGCCATGTAGCCCGAGCCGGCGCCGATTTCCAGCACCTTCTCATGCTTCTTGAGGTTCAGTTCCTGCAGAATGCGCGCTTCGATTTTCGGATTGAACATCGTGTCGCCGCCCGGCAGCGGGATTTCCACATCAGCGAATGCCAAGTTCTGGTAAGCCTCTGGCACGAACTGTTCGCGCTTGACCACGTGCAACAGGTCGAGAACATCCTGGTCCAGCACGTTCCAGGGGCGGATTTGCTGTTCGATCATGTTGAAGCGTGCTTGTTCGATATTCATCTCAATACTCGGTGGAAAAAGAAATAATCCGATATTTTATCGTTGAACTGCCTCAGGACGCACATCTTATCGGGATGGCATCGAGATCGCGTGAAATTGCGACAGTCTGCAGTTTAGAGGGAATGAACGCCTGAAAAAGGCGTCCTGATGAGATCGGCCATTCACGGCCGGTCGCGCCACTGTTCACAGGCCGCTGACGGCGGCGCCCGGGGGCAGCAGGCCGTGCAGCGCCATGTCGAGGAAGGTATCGAGGAAGGCTTTCGGTTCGAGGGCGCCGCGCTCGCAGGGACCGACCGAATGTTTCCAGGTGACGAGCATGAGCATGGGCGCGATCAGGACCTGGGTCATCTGGGTGACGTCGATGGCGCGGAACTCGCCGCGCGCGATGCAGCGCTCGAGCATGCTGGAAATCATGCGCGTGCCGCGGTTGATCACTTCTTCCTGGTAGAACTTGGCCAGCTCGGGGAAATTGTTCGCTTCGGCGGTGACGAGCTTGGCGATGCCCGACACCTTGGTGCCGCCGACCCGCTCCCACCAGGCCAGCAACACGTTGCGCAACAGCTCGGCGCTGTGACCATCGAACCCGGCGACCGAGGACTCGGCCTCGCCGATCACCGGCACGATGCTGGTGCGTACCACGGCCTTGAACAGCTCTTCCTTGTTTTCGAAGTACAGGTACAGCGTGCCCTTCGAGACGCCGGCGCGGCGCGCGACGTCTTCCAGGCGGGTAGCGGCATACCCCCGTTCGACGAACAGGTCGATGGCTGCCGCCAGCAGCTCCTGCGGACGAGCATCCTTGCGGCGCTCCCAGCGCGGCTTGGTGTCAAATGGGCATTCCATGCTTCTGTCCGACAACTTTCAAAGAGTCATCGAATATAGACCCCGGTCCGGGGGCAGTCAAGCACGCACGCGCCCGCCACCCCAAGGAACCAGCCCCGTGTTTACCGTCATTACGCGCTGCCGCAACAGCCGGCAACATGAGCGCCAGCTATTTCTAGCTGGCCTTGCCGTTACCACATCCGTAGATCCGCCCCTCGCTGCGGGGCTGGTAGAGCGAACCCTCGTGGTGCCGGGCCGGCTGATCGGTCTGCTGGCGCGGCACCTGGAAGACCGAGAGCACGTCCGCCACGCCCGGGAACAGCTTGCCCACCGCCACATCGAGGCTGGCGATGGCGCCGACCTTCAGGTTGCGTGTCGGCTTCGTCGCCGCCTGCAGGATCGCTGCCGCCACCTGGTGCGGATCGAGTTGCGGCCCGGGCAGTTTCGGTTCGCGCTTCAGGTAGTTGCGTGCGTGCTGGGGCAAGGGCGTGTCGACCGCGGTCGGCTCGATCAGGGTGATCGACACCGGCGCCCCGTCGACCTGTTCGATCTCGATGCGCAGCGCGTCGGTAAAGCCCTTCACCGCATGCTTGCTGGCCGAGTACATGCCCTGCAGCGGGATCGCCACCTCTGACGCTTCGCTGCCGACGTTGATCAGGGCGCCGCCGGTCATGCGCAGGTGCGGCAGGGCCGTCAATGAACCGTTGACCATGCCCCAGAAATTGATGTCGAACAGGCGCCGGCTGTCGGCTTCGCTGACTTCGTCCAGCCGTCCGTAGATGGTGCAGCCGGCGTCGTTGACCCAGGTATCGATGCGGCCGAAACGCGCGATCGCCTGGGCGGCCACGTTCTCGACCTGGGACCGGTCCGAGACGTCGGCCACGACGTGGATGGCCTCGTGCCCGCTGGCGCGCAAACCGCCGACGATGGCTTCCAGCACATCGCCGCTGCGCGCAACCAGCACGAGCTTGGCGCCGCGGCGCGCCGCGTCCTGGGCGGTGGCCAGGCCGATGCCGCTCGACGCCCCGGTGATGACCATGACTTGATGGTCGAGTGGTTTGAGCGAACTTGCCATGCACTGCGCTCCCTGGTTGGCGTGATCTGTTGTGTCCACGATAGCAGGAATGCCAACTGTGCAGCGCCCGCGAGCAGGCGGCATTGCGGACCGCCGCCAGGCGGGTATACTGGCGCCCAATCCGCTTCCGCCAGCGGCCGCCCTCCCCCCCTGGAACACGATGAACTGCCGCGACCATTGCGGTGCCTGCTGCACCGCGCCCTCGATCACCAGCCCGATTCCTGGCATGCCCAATGGCAAGCCGGCGGGCGTGCGCTGCGTGCAGCTTGCCGGCGACAACCGCTGCCGCATTTTCGGGCATCCGGACCGGCCGGCATTCTGCGCCGGCCTGCAGCCGTCGCTGGAAATGTGCGGGAACAGCCGCGAAGAGGCCATCCGCTGGCTCGATGAACTCGAACAGGCCACCGCACCGTAAGCTGCCAGCTTATTGCTCGTCGGCGTCCTGGTCGTCCTTGCCATCCTCCCGGGCCTGCCCCGGCGCCAGCAGCCTGAGCTTTTTCTTTTTCTTGACCGTGGTGGAAATCTCCTGCCCCGGCTTGGTGGCGGGCGGCGGCGCCACGGGGATCGGGAAACCGAGGAAGACCATGATGAAAAAGACCGGCAGCAGCAGGTAGAAGAGCGGACGCTTCCAGTTGAGCTTTTGTTTCATCATTGCCAATAGATGAGTTTTGGCAATGCGGATTCAAGAGGCGGCGCGTAAATATCCTGTTCGGATAAAAACCGGCGCCGCCGGGGGACAGGCCTCAGTGCGCCGCAGCCGGGCGCTCTGCCTGCTGTACGTAAGAGAACAGCGCACCGAGCGTCATGCGCTCGTCCCAGATGTCGTCGAGCACGACCCCGAACCTGCTGCGCAGATCGTCGGCGAGGGTCTCGAATTCCATGGCGTCGGCCAGCCACTTCGACGGATACAGGGCACGGTAAATGCTGAGCAATTGATCGTCGGGACGGAGTTTGAGCATGTCGGTCTCGCGGAAGGCAAAGGCCGACATGAACACGGAAAGGAATTCGCGGATCTGCTTCTTCGAAGCACTGGGGAAGGTACGGCGCCACTGGCGGCCCTGGCAGCTGCGGGTGCGGAAGGGGTTGGGCAGTTGTCCTGATGTCAGCACTGCCCAGCCAATGGCCAGCAGGGCGAGGATCACAAGGATGCTCATGGGTAGACGACAGCGTTACTCATGCAAACCAGTCTAGCACGTTGAAAGCGCCGTGGCGCACAACGCGGCCATATCGTGCGCGCCTTGCCGCTTGTTCAACACTTGCGCAATTTACGTAACACAACTGCAATATACGGCGCATAAAATTCCCTCGCCGTTGTGGCTGACTCAACGGCATTCGCCCTGCTCGTGGTAAGCTTCGGCCCCTACGGCATGCCCGCGCTTTCCTTCCGCGCCGTATTCCCATTAATTGATAGCAAAGTTCATGGATATCCTTCTCGCCGTCAAGGCGATCATCATGGGCCTGGTCGAGGGCTTCACCGAATTCCTGCCAATCTCCTCCACCGGACACCTGATCCTTGCAGGCAGCCTGCTCAATTTTACTGGCGAGAAAGTCAAAGTCTTCGAGATCGCGATCCAGGCCGGCGCCATGCTGGCCGTGATCTGGGAATACCGCGAGCGCATCGGGCGCGTGCTGAGTGGTTTGTTCAGCGAACGGCGCCAGCAGAAGTTCGTCGCCAACCTGGTCGTGGCCTTCCTGCCGGCGGCCCTGCTGGGCCTGGTTTTCGCGAACGCCATCAAGGCCGAGCTGTTCAAGCCGGTGCCGGTGGCGCTCGCCTTCATCATCGGCGGCCTGGTGATCCTGTGGGTCGAGCGCCGCCCCAAGGGCCAGCCGCACGCCTCGCGCATCGAGACCGTGGACGAGATGAGCCTGCTCGACGCGCTGAAGGTCGGCTGCGCCCAGGCCTTTGCCCTGATCCCGGGCACCAGCCGCTCGGGCGCGACCATCATCGGCGGCATGCTGTTCGGCCTGTCGCGCAAGGCGGCCACAGAATTTTCCTTCTTCCTCGCGATCCCGACCCTGCTGTCGGCCACCGCGTATTCGATCATCAAGGAGCGCGAGCTGCTGTCGATGGCCGACCTGCCGATGTTCGGCATCGGCGGGCTGGCCGCCTTCGTTTCCGCCTTCCTGTGCGTGCGCTGGCTGCTGCGCTATATCAGCTCGCACGACTTCACGATCTTCGCCTGGTACCGTATCGTGTTCGGGGTGATCGTCCTCGTCACCGCGCACTACGACCTGGTGCAGTGGGCGGAATAAGCCAGGAAACTCTTCATGTATACCGAGATCGAAGGCCAGGATACCGAAGCGCGCGCGCTGCACGTGCTGCAGACCGTCTTCGGCTATCCCGCGTTCCGCGGAAACCAGGCCGACATCGTCCAGCACGTCGCCAATGGCGGCGACGCCCTGGTCCTGATGCCGACCGGCGGCGGCAAGTCGCTGTGCTACCAGATCCCGGCGCTGCTGCGCGAGGGCGTGGGCGTGGTCGTCTCGCCGCTGATCGCGCTGATGCAGGACCAGGTCGATGCCCTCGAGGAGGTCGGCGTGCGCGCCGCTTTCCTGAACTCGACCCAGACCTTCGAAGAGACGCTGCGCATCGAGCGCCTGGTGCGCACCGGCGAACTCGACCTGGTCTACGTCGCGCCCGAGCGCCTGATGACCCAGCGCTGCCTCGACCTGTTCGAGTCCTCGCGCATCTCGCTGTTCGCGATCGACGAGGCGCACTGCGTGTCGCAATGGGGCCACGACTTCCGCCCCGAATACATCCGCCTGTCGATCCTGCACGAGCGCTTCCCGAACGTGCCGCGCATCGCCCTCACCGCGACGGCCGACCAGCAGACCCGCGCCGAGATCGCCCAGCGCTTGCAGCTGGAAGAGGCGCGCCAGTTCGTCTCCTCCTTCGACCGCCCGAACATCCGCTATGCGATCGTCGAGAAGACCAACGGCCGCAAGCAGCTGCTCGACTTCATCACCACCGAGCATCCGGGCGACTCGGGCATTGTCTACTGCCTGTCCAGGAAAAAGGTCGAGGAAACCGCCGACTTCCTGAACGAGCACGGCATCCGCGCCCTGCCCTACCACGCCGGCATGGAGCACAGCCTGCGCGCGGGGAACCAGGCGCGTTTCCTGCGCGAAGAGAACATCGTGATGGTCGCCACTATCGCCTTTGGCATGGGCATCGACAAGCCCGACGTGCGTTTCGTCTGCCACCTCGACCTGCCGAAGAGCATCGAGGGCTATTACCAGGAGACCGGCCGCGCCGGGCGCGACGGCATGCCGGCCAGCGCCTGGATGGCGTATGGCCTGCAGGACGTGGTGCTGCAGCGCCGGATGATCGACGAGTCGGAAGCCGACGAGACCTTCAAGCGCGTGCTGTCGATCAAGCTCGACGCCATGCTCGGCCTGTGCGAGACCCTGAGTTGCCGGCGCATGCGCCTGCTCGACTATTTCGGCGAGCGTTCCGGCCCCTGCGGCAACTGCGACACCTGCCTGATCCCGCCGGTCAGTTTCGACGCCACCGTGCCGGTGCAGAAGCTGCTGTCGGCCATCTACCGGGTCGACCAGCGCTTCGCTGCCGGCCACGTGATCGACGTGCTGCGCGGCGTGCAGACCGAGCGCATCAGCCAGTGGCACCACGACAGCCTGTCCGTGTTCGGCATCGGCAGCGACCGCAGCGAGCAGGAATGGCGCGCCATCGTGCGCCAGGTGATCGCCCTGGGCCTGGTCGCGGTCGACCACGACGCCTTCAGTTCCCTGAAGCTCACCGAAGCGGCGCGCCCCGTGCTCAAGGGCGGCCAGAAGGTGCAGCTGCGCCAGTACCAGAAGCCGGTCAAGCCCAAGCGCAGCTTCGCTTCGTCCAAGGGCTACGAGGAGCTGGAGCTGTCGAAATCCGAACAGGCGATCTTCGAGCGCCTGCGCTCCTGGCGCATGGGCGCGGCGCGCGAGCACGGCGTGCCGGCCTATGTCGTGTTCCAGGACGCGACCCTGCGCGAGATCGCCAAGACCAAGCCGACCTCGCTCGACGCCCTGCGCGGCGTGTCCGGCGTCGGCGAAAAGAAGCTGGTTTCCTACGGCGAGGACATCGTCGGTATCATCAACGAGATGCTGTAGCACCCTGCCGCGGCACGATTCACCCAAGCGTTATCAACCCATGCAGATCGAATCCTCTACCGCATCGTCCAACGGCGCGCCTTCCGCGCACCAGGTCCCGGCCAACGCCGCCAGTTTGCAAACCTTCGTGTTCGCGCTGTTCTTCATCTTCGGCGGCATCACCAGCCTGAACGACGTCATCATCCCCAAGCTGAAGGACTTGTTCACGCTCAGCTATGCGCAGGCGATGCTGGTGCAGTCGGCCTTCTTCGCCGCCTACTTCATCGTCTCGATCCCCGCGGCCGCCATCGTGCGCCGCATCGGCTACATGCGCACCGCGGTAGTGGGCCTGCTCACCATGACGGCGGGCTGCCTGCTCTTCATCCCGGCCTCGTCCTCGGGCGTGTTCGCCACTTTCCTGATCGCGCTGTTCGTGCTGGCCTCCGGCATCACCATCGTGCAGGTGGTGGCCAACCCGCTCATTTCCCTGCTCGGCGCGCCGCAGACGGCGCACAGCCGCCTGACCTTCGCCCAGGCCTTCAATTCGCTGGGCACCACCGTCTTCCCCTATGTGGGCGCGATCCTCATCCTCGGTTCGCTCGCCACCGTCGATCCGAGCACGCTCTCGGGCGCCGCGCTCGACGCCTTCCGCGCCGAGGAAACGCGGGTCGTGGTGCACACGTATATCGGTCTCGCGATCGCGCTGGTGATCGTGGCGGCCCTGGTCTGGCACAACCGCAAGAAGCTGGTGGAGACGCCGGCCCCGAAGGTCAGCATGATGAAGGCCTTCGAACTGCTGCGCCAGCCGCGCTTCGCCTTCGGCGCGGCCTGCATTTTCCTGTACGTGGGCGCCGAAGTGGCGGTCGGCTCGGTGATCGTGAACTACCTGATGGAAGCGAACGTGCTGGGGCTGAACGCGGAAGACGCCGGCAAGCACGTGCCGCTGTACTGGGGCGGCGCAATGGTCGGCCGCTTCATCGGCGCGGCCCTGCTGCGCATGTTCTCGCCCGGTAAAGTGCTGGCCTGCGCCGCGGGCATGACGATCACCCTGCTGCTGGTGTCGGCGAACACCACCGGCGTGGTGTCGGGCTGGTCGCTGCTGGCGGTTGGCCTGTTCAATTCCATCATGTTCCCGACCATCTTCTCGCTGGCCTGCGAAGGCCTGAAGGAGCGCGCGGCGGAGGGTTCGGGACTGATCTGCGTGGCGATCGTCGGCGGCGCGATCGTGCCCCTGGTGACCGGGCACGCGGCCGATGCGATGGGACTCAAGATGGCGCTGGCCGTGCCGGCCATCTGCTATGCCATCATCCTGTGCTTCGGGGTGTTTGCGCGGCGTCCGCGCGCGGTTTGATCATCACGCGGCGGTTCTGGCATACCGTGGCTCGCCGCGACGGTAACGACGACACGACGTATCCAGCTTACCCGTAGAGTTTGTGAAAAAAACGCCAGGGCAAGGGATGCGGCCGCCCGACGCGTCGTCGAAGACAGTACGCTCGTACGGCGAGACGATGCAACGCCGCCATGGTGGATTTTTTCACGAACTCGTAGGGTGGGCGGCTTCGCTGCCCACGCGTTCAACAAGCGTGAGAACAGACGTACGGGTGTTGCGTGCGTTGCTTGAACGCGTGGGCGCCCGTGCCTACCGATTCAAAACCTCACCCTGGGCTGCTCAAAGCGAATGCAACTTCGCCTTCGTCGCCGACACCGCCCGGTGCAGCATGCGCTCGGCGTGGAAATCGTTTTCGCGCTGCGCCGCAATGGCATGCAGGCTGCGCGTGTAGTTATCGAGACGGGTGCGCAGCCATGCCTTGTACAGCCGCGTCTTGACCGGTTTGAGGCTCAATTTCATGGTGTGGGCTCTCCTGGGAAGAGCACATTGTCGGCGTCACCCATCAATTGCTTTTGTGATAACTCAATCGTGCCACACCGCGGCATGAGGCTTGAGAATGCTCAAGTCCTCCGATTCCAGCTGGGTAATTATTAGCTTCAGTGGAATCCGTAAGAGAGGTAAGCAATTGTAAGAACTACCACACCCAGCGACTTCACCCAGCTATATTGAAGTCGTTGATATCCACTCTCCCCTCCCCATCCTAAAAAATGGGTTCGCCCACGGCACCACACGGTCCCGTGGGTTTTTCTTTGTGGCTTACATCGCGCGGCGGGCAAGGTATTCGAGCGTTTCGCCGGTGACGCGGCAGATGCGCCAGTCCGGCAGGATCTCGGCGCCCATGGTTTTGTAGAAGTTGATCGCAGGCTCGTTCCAGTCGAGCACAGACCATTCGAAGCGGCCGCACTGACGTTCGATGGCCAGCTGGGCCAGGCGCGCCAGCAGCTGGGTGCCGTAGCCCTTGCCGCGGTGCGACTGGCGCACGTAGAGGTCTTCCAGGTACAGGCCTTTCTTGGTCAGGAAGGTCGAGAAGTTATGGAAGAACAGCGCAAAGGCGACCACTTCGCCGTTTTCCTCGCCGACGATGGCTTCGCAAGAGGGCTTGGTGCCGAACAGGCCTTCGTGCAGCAGCTCCTCGGTGGCCACCACCATGTGCTCGAGTTTCTCGAACACGGCCAGCTCGACGATCATCGAGTGGATGTGGGTGATGTCAGCCGGCTCGGCGGGGCGGATGGAAAAATGTGTGGCAGAAGTCATGGGGTTTCGATGGCGTTGTTCAAAAGATCATTTTGCACCGGTTTGGCTGCGGGTGCGCGCAGGGCCCAGGCCACGCTGGCCAGGCACAGCACCATGCCCAGGAACTCGACGGGACCCGGGCGGTAGTGTTCGAGCTTGATCGACAGCAGCACCGACAGCACAGGCGTGATGACGCCGATGTAAACCGCTTTCTGCGGGCCGATGCGGGCGATCAGCGTGAAATAGGCAAGGAAGGCGATCACCGAGCCGAACAGGGCGAGATACAGCAGGCCCAGCGTGTACGAGAGGGTCGGCGGCGCCACGAAGCGCTGGCCGGTCGCCAGCACGTAGAGCACGACCAGCAGGGTGCCCCAGAGCATCGACCAGGCCGTGGTGAGCATGACATTGGTCGATTGCTCGCGCACCTTGCCGACCACGATGCTGCCGGCCGAGCTGGCAATCGTCGCGACCAGCGCCAGCACCACGCCCAGCAGGAAGTGGCCGCTGCCGCCGTCGAGCAGGTCGCGCCAGGCCTGGGCGATCGAATGGTAGAACAGCAGCGCCACGCCGGCGGTGGCGACCGCGCCGGCGCCCCAGGTGCGCGGCGCGATTGGCGTGCCGTGGAAGATACGTCCGAGCACCGGCGTCCAGAACACCATCAGCGCGAACAGCACGGCGACCAGGCCCGAAACGACTACTTCCTCGGCCTGGTAGGTGCAGATATACGACAGGCCGAAGGTGGCGGCGCCCTGCAGCATCATCCATTTCTGGGTGCGCCAGGGCAGCTGCAGCTTGTGGCCGCGAATCATGCAGATGAAGAACAGCGTGGCCGAGGCCAGTGCGAAACGGTAGACCACGGAGACTGCCGGGGGGACTTCGCCCAGCTGCAAGGTAATGGCCCAGAAAGTCGAACCCCAGATCAGGGATGCGATGACGAAGAGGACGGAAGAAGGCATCGCGAAAGTATACGTGCTTTCGCTATTGCCTGTCGTCTATAGATTGGAAATATGAGGGCGAAACTGCGTAGGGTGGGCGCCCCGTGCCACCAAACGTCGCATTGCGTTAACGCTTGTAATGGAATGACCTGTCTGCTCATCGTTCCGGTGGNNACGGGGCGCCCACCCTACGGAAAATGCAACTCAGCAGTTCATGAATGCATTACATCGTTTCACATCAAAAGCCGTTCAATGCGTCACGCGCGTCTGGTACCCATTGCTCAGCAGGCGCACCCGCTCGCCCGGCCGGAACAGTTCGTCCGCCGACTGCGTGACGGCGCGCAGTTCGCCGCTGTCGAGCCGCACGGTGATTTCGAAGCCGGGACGGTTATTGGCGCTCGCCTCGATCCGGTTGCCGAGCAGGCCGCCGGCGATGGCGCCGACGATGCCGACCGCGGCCGAACCATTGCCGCTGCCGACCTGCGAGCCGGCCAGGCCGCCGAGGGCCGCGCCGCCCATGGTGCCGACGCCCGATTCCGGGTTGACGATGGTGACGTTGCGGACCGATTCGACGACGCCGGTGCGCACGACCTGTTCGTTCTGGGTCTGGTAGGAGCGGTAGACGCTGCCCGAGGGCGGCGGCGTGGCGCAGCCGGCCAGCAGGGCCGCTGCGAGGATGGAAACGAGGGGCAGGGTGCTTTTCATGATGATCTCCGGTGCGTGTTGCTCTGTCCGGAAATCCTACTCCTCGTCGGAAAGCGGCGGCGCGCGCCGCCTTCCAGGGCTCGGCAGGCCGCTCAGTAAGCCAGGTTGAACCGGCGGTACAGGAAGCCCAGCACGAACAGGGGGCCGATCAGCAGAAAGCGCAGGTCGTCGAAAAACGAGGGCTTTTTTCCTTCGATCTTGTGGCCGATGAACTGGCCGATCCAGGCCACCACGAAAACCGCGATCGACAGCGGCAGCACCGTCATCGGCGGCATCGCCGCGAGGATCGCCAGCATCGCGGCGGACATGGCCAGCATGCCCCAGGCGAAGGGGCGCGAGAGCTGGAAGTAGTACCACATGGCCCCCAGCACGGCGAGCAGGGCCAGCACCGGATGGATCGCCCACAGGATGCCGAGCAGCGAGAACACGATCACCGGCACGCAGATGAAATGGATCAGCTCATTGGTCGGGTTGCGGTGGCTTTCGCTGTAGAGCTCGAGCAGGGCGTGGATGTTGCGGGGCTGGGGCATGGGTGTCTCCTGTGATGGTTTTTTTATGAGCAGATTCTACACCCGGGCCGGCCAGGTTTTTCACGCCGCCTGCGCTTCCTGCACGAGTGCCGGACGGGCGCCCAGGCGCATCTGCGGATGGCTCGCGAACAGCTCGGACACCCATTCGACGAACACCCGCACCTTGGCCGACAAATGGCGGTTCTGCGGATAGACCACGTGGATGGGCAGCGGGTCGCTGGTCCAGTCGGGCAGCAGCTGCACCATGCGGCCCTCCTGCATGTGGCGCAGCAACAGGTAATCCGTCATCTGGATGACGCCCAGGCCCGCCAGACCCGCCTGCACGTAGGCATTCGAGTCGTTCAGGGCGATCACGCCGGGCAGCGGCACCTCGATGCGCTCGCCGTCGCGATTGAAATCCCAGTCGTAGACCTTGCCGTTCTTGGCCGAGAAGTAGTTCACGCAGCGGTGCTGCAGCAGGTCGTTCGGGTGCTTCGGGGTGCCGAAGCGGGCCAGGTAGTCGGGCGAGGCGGCGGTAACGAAGTTGATCACGCCGACGCGGCGCGCGATCAGGCTGGTGTCGAACAGCGGACCGCCGCGCACCGCGCAATCGACGCCTTCCTCGATCAGGTCGACCGGGCGGTCGGTGCTGCCCAGTTCCAGCTTGATGTCGGGATAGCGCTCGAAGAAGCCGGGTAGCGCAGGCACCAGGATCTCGCTCGAGAAGCCGGTGGGCGTGTCCACCCGCAGGCGCCCGCTCGGATTCAGGCGCGTGCGCGACAGCGATTCCTCGGCGTCGCGCACGTCGGACAGGATGCGGATGCAGCGCTCGTAATAGGCGGCGCCGTCGGACGTCACCGTGACGAGCCGCGTGGTGCGGTGCAGCAGCTTGGCCGCCAACGCCGTTTCCAGCGCTGCCACCATGGTCGAGACACTGGCTTTGGGCATGTTCAGCATCTCGGCCGCGCGCGTGAAGCTGCCCGTATCGACGACCTGCACGAAGACTTCCATGGCCTGCAGCTTGTTCACTCTTTCCTCCCTCGATCAGGAATCGTCCTATTTTTATGCCTATTGTTCGCTTAATCCGAACAATCAATTCGACGTTGCGATCTTTATCAGATTGTAGATGATGTCTATAGTGTGCGTACTGAGAGCTGGAATAGTGATAACGGGAGCAGGACATGACACATCGGGATGACATCGTGGCGACGATTGCGCTGGCGCTGAGCACGCTGGCGATGGCGGTCGTGGTCGGCAGCGGCGCCTACGGGCAGGCTGCCGGCCGCGAGGCGCATGGTATCCGGGCGCTTGCCGACACCGTGGCGCAGACGGCCTCCCTTGAAAATGCTGCGAGTGCACAAATACTCGCCGCCGCGCCGCAGGTGAAGCCATGAACGCGCCGCTCGACCTGGCCACGGCCAACGCTGCCGCCGACGACGTGCGGGTGCGCGAACTCGAGGTGACCGGTGAACAGGGCCCGCTGAAGGCGCGCCTGTACGCCGCCGGTCCGGCGAGCAAGCGCGACACCCTGATCGTGTTCTTCCACGGCGGCTGTTTCGTCACCGGCGACGTCGAGGACGCGGATCTCTTCGCGCGCCACCTTGCCGACTCCAGCCGGGCCCAGGTGGTGCTCGCCTCGAACTACACCCTGGCGACCGTGCGTCCTTTCCCGGCGGCGGTCGAGGATGCCCACGCGGTGCTGCTGTGGGCAAAGAAGAACAAGACCAAACTGGGCTGGAACGGCAAGCGCGTGCTGGTGGCCGGCATCGAGGCCGGCGCCAACCTGGCGGCGGTGTGCGCGCTGATGTCGCGCGACCGCGGCGCGCCCAAGCTGGCCGGCCAGATCCTCCTGATGCCGATGCTCGACCCGGGCCTGTCGACCTGCTCGATGCGCGAAATGCCGCAATGCGTGGACAAGGAAAAGCTGATGGACGAATGCGCTGCCGGTTACCGCGGCTACCTGCCGCATCCGGCCGACCGCACCCATCCCTACGCATCGCCCTTGCAGTCGAGCCGGCTGCGCAACCTGCCGCCGGCCCTGATCCTCTCCGCCGAGGACGACCCCTTGCGCGACGAGGCCGAGGCCTATGGCGCAAAGCTGGCCAGCTTCGGGGTGCAGGCCACGGTCCGGCGCCTGCTGCCGGCCCCGCTGCTACCCGACGACCGCAACGTCTGTGCCTGCGAAAGGCACGCGCTGACCGAAATCGCCGGCTTCATCGCCGGCCTGGACGGGGAGGCGCCGCCCGGATGATGTCTTCCTCCTGATTTTTTCCACAACTAGCTGAATTGGGCCAACGCACCCACGGGGTGCGGCGGGACCTGCTTTCCTTCGCGCTTTCACGATGCGTCGCCGGGAGGGACGGGTGTCGCCTGATTATTTACATTTTCTCAAGAATAAGGGGCAATAAACATGAGAACCGTTCATCAATTGACCGCCGAAGTGCGGACTACGCTGCGATCCCATCTTCGTCCAGCCGTGCTGGCGCTGGCCGGCGCAGGCCTGGCCGCCGCGATGCTGTCCGGCTGCGGAGACGCCACCGGCAAGGCCGCCGAAGCGCAGGCGAGCGCCGCGCCGCCGGTATCGGCCGCGCTGGTGCTGGAACGCCAGGTCGCCGAAACCCAGGAATTCTCGGGCCGCCTGGAAGCGATCGAGCGCGTCGAGATCCGCTCGCGCGTCAGCGGTTTCATCACGGCGGTGAACTTCAAGCCGGGCAGCGAAGTGAAGAAGGGCGACGTGCTGTTCGTGATCGATCCGCGTCCCTACCAGGCCGAGGCCGCGCGCGCCGAAGCGAACGCCGCATCGAGCCGCGCCAAGCTGGAACTGGCCCGGCGCGAACTGGCCCGCGCCGAGAGCCTGCTGGCCGACAAGGCGATTGCGAAACGCGAATACGACGAAGCGGCGGCCGCGCAGAAGGAGCTGGAAGCAAATGCTGCTGCAGCCCAGGCCCAGCTGGAGGCAGCGCGCCTGAACCTGGCCTATACCCGGGTCACCTCGCCGATCGACGGACGCGTCTCGAAAGCCGAGATCACGCTCGGCAACCTGGTCGACGCCTCGGCCGTGCTGACCTCCGTGGTCTCGCTCGACCGCATCTACGCCAGCTTCGACGGCGACGAAGAGACTTACCTGCGCGTCGGCGCCCGGGCGCAGCAGGGCGCGCCGGTGGCGGTGCGCGTCGGCCTGGCCAACGAGGAGGGCTTCCCGCATGAAGGCAAGCTCGAATTCGTCGACAACCAGCTCGACGCGCGTACCGGCAGCGTGCGCATGCGCGCCGCTTTCGATAACGCCGACCGTACGCTCGCTCCCGGCCTGTTCGCGCGCATCCAGCTGGGCGCGGCCGACAGCCGCAAGGCTGTCCTGATCAGCGACCGTGCGGTCGCCACCGACCAGAGCCGCAAGTACGTGTTCGTGGTCGGCGCCGGCAACAAGGCCGAGTACCGTCCGGTGAAACTGGGGCCGACGGTCGATGGCCTGCGCGTGGTGCGCGAAGGCCTGAAGGGCGGCGAGAAGATCGTCGTGAACGGCCTGCAGCGCGTACGCCCGGGCGCGCCGATCGCGCCGCAGATGGTGGCGATGGACGCCGCGTCCGCGCCGCTGGCCCTCGCAGCGAACAACGCCAAGGAGTAAGCCATGAACTTCTCCCGCTTCTTTGTCGACAAGCCGATCTTCGCGGCCGTGCTGTCGGTGCTGGTCTTCGTGGGCGGCCTGATCTCGATCTTCCAGTTGCCGGTGTCCGAATATCCGGACGTGGTGCCGCCTTCGGTCGTGGTGCGCGCCCAGTATCCGGGCGCGAACCCGAAGGTGATCGCCGAGACGGTGGCGGCGCCGCTGGAAGAGCAGATCAACGGCGTCGAGAACATGCTCTACATGTCCTCGCAAAACACCTCGGACGGCGCGCTGATGCTGACCCTGACCTTTGCCATCGGCACCGACGTCGAGCAGGCCGAGACGCAGGTGCAGAACCGCGTCCAGCGCGCGCTGCCGCGCCTGCCCGAGGAGGTGCGCCAGATCGGCGTGACCACGGTGAAGAGTTCGCCCAATCTCACCATGGTGGTGCACCTGAAGTCGCCCGATGGCCGCTACGACGACCTTTACCTGCGCAACTACGAGACCCTGAACATCAAGGACCGCCTGGCGCGCATCCACGGCATGGGCGAAGTCCAGCTGTTCGGCTCGGGCGACTACGCGATGCGGGTCTGGCTCGATCCGCAGAAGGTGGCTGCGCGCAATCTCACCGCCGGCGACGTCGTGGATGCCATCCGCGAGCAGAACGTGCAGGTGGCGGCAGGCGTCATCGGCCAGGGCCCGGCGAAGGACGCCGAGTTCCAGCTGACCGTGAACACGCAAGGCCGCCTGTCCAGCGTCGAGGAGTTCGGCGACATCGTCGTCAAGACGAATGTCGACGGCGCCACCACGTTACTGAAAGACGTGGCGCGCCTGGAGATGGGCTCGAACAGCTATGCCCTGCGCGCCCTGCTGGACAACAAGTCGGCGGTGGCGATTCCCATCTTTGAAGCGCCGAACGCCAACGCGCTGCAGCTGTCTACAGATGTGCGTGCGGCTATGGAGGCGTTGTCGAAAGATTTCCCGGAAGGCGTCGAATACAGCATTGTGTACGACCCGACCCAATTCGTGCGCGAGTCGATCGACTCCGTGATCCACACCCTGCTCGAAGCCGTGGTACTGGTCGCGCTCGTCGTCATCGTGTTCCTGCAAAGCTGGCGCGCCTCCATCATTCCGCTGCTGGCGGTGCCGGTGTCGGTGGTCGGCACCTTTGCCGTGATGCTGATGTTCGGCTTCTCGATCAACACCTTGTCCCTGTTCGGCCTGGTGCTGGCGATCGGCATCGTGGTCGACGACGCCATCGTGGTCGTCGAGAACGTCGAGCGCAACATCACGAACGGCCTGTCGCCGCACGACGCCACAATCCAGGCGATGAAGGAAGTGAGCGGCCCGATCGTGGCCATTGCCCTGGTGCTGTGCGCGGTCTTCGTGCCGATCGCCTTCGTCTCCGGACTGACCGGCCAGTTCTACCGCCAGTTCGCGTTGACCATCGCGATCTCCACCGTGATCTCGGCCTTTGCCTCGCTGACGCTGGCGCCGGCATTGTCGGCATCCCTCCTGAAGGCGCACGACGCGCCGAAGGACCGCCTGACCCGCATCATGGACCGCCTGTTCGGCCGCTTCTTTGCCGCCTTCAACCGCTTCTTCGGACGTGCCTCGCACCGCTACGAGGGCGGCGTGCAGGGCGTCCTGCGCCGCAAGACCCTGTCGCTCGGCGTGTACGCGGTGCTCGGCATCGCCGCGGTCTTCATGTTCAAGGTGGTGCCGCCGGGCTTCGTGCCCCAGCAGGACAAGGCCTACCTGATCGGCTTCGCCCAGCTGCCGGACGCCGCCTCGCTGGACCGCACCGACGCCGTGATCCGCAAGATGTCGGCGATCGCCGGCGAGATCCCGGGCGTGGAATCCTCGGTAGCCTTCCCCGGTCTGTCGATCAACGGTTTTACCAATGCGCCGAACGCGGGCATCGTGTTCACGACCCTGAAACCGTTCAGTGAACGCAAGGGCAAGGAGCAGTCGGCCGAAGCCATCGCCGCGGAGATCAACAAGCGCATGGGCGCCGTGGAAGACGCCTTCGTGATGGTGCTGCCGCCGCCTCCGGTGAATGGCCTCGGCACCACCGGCGGCTTCAAGATGATGCTGGAAGACCGCGGCAACCTGGGCTACGACGCGCTGTACAAGGCGACCCAGGCGATGCAGGCGAAAGCCTGGGCCGACCCGCGCCTGCAGGGCGTGTTCTCGAGCTACCAGATCAACGTGCCCCAGCTCTTCGCCGACGTCGACCGGGTGAAGGCCAAGCAGCTCGGCGTGCCGCTGCAGACCATCTACCAGACCCTGCAGGTGAACCTCGGCTCGCTGTACGTGAACGACTTCAACCAGTTCGGCCGCACCTACCAGGTGCGGGTCCAGGCCGATGCCCAGTTCCGCTCGCAGCCCGAGCAGATCGCCCAACTGAAAGTGAGGAGCAACAGCGGCGAGATGATTCCGCTGTCCTCGCTGATGCAGGTGAGGGACAGCTATGGCCCGGACCGCGTGCAGCGCTATAACAACTACGTCTCGGCCGACATGAACGGCGGCCCGGCGCCGGGCGTTTCCTCGGGCCAGGCGCAGGCCATCTTCGAGCAGATCGCGAAGGAGACGCTGCCGAAAGGGATCGCCTACGAATGGACCGACCTCACTTACCAGGACATCCTGTCGGGGAACACCATGATCTACGTCTTCCCGCTGTGCGTGCTGCTGGTGTTCCTGGTGCTGGCCGCCCAGTACGAGAGCTGGACCCTGCCGCTGGCCGTGATCCTGATCGTGCCGATGTCGATCCTGTGCGCGCTCGTCGGCGTGAAGCTGAGCGGCGGCGACAACAACATCTTCACCCAGATCGCGCTGTTCGTGCTGGTGGGCCTGGCGTCGAAGAACGCGATCCTGATCGTGGAGTTCGCCCGCGAGCTCGAGCATCACGGCCGCAGCGTGGTCGAGGCCGCGCTGGAAGCCTGCCGCCTGCGCCTGCGTCCGATCCTGATGACCTCGATCGCCTTCATCATGGGCGTGGTGCCCCTGGTGTTCTCCAGCGGCGCCGGCGCCGAGATGCGCCATGCCATGGGCGTGGCCGTGTTCGCCGGCATGCTGGGCGTGACCTTCTTCGGCCTCTTCCTCACGCCGGTGTTCTACGTCCTGCTGCGCACGCTGGCCAAACGTTTTGAAAAACCTGCCGCGGTCCGTACGCCGGCCGTGCAGGCGGAAGGAGTCGCACAATGAAGACCATGATCGCACGTGGCGTCACGCCTCTACTGGCAGCCCTGCTGCTGAGCGCCTGCGCGGCGCCCGATTTCCGCCAGCCCGAGGTGAGCGTGCCGGCCGCCTTCAAGGAAGCAAGTACGGTACAAACCGCGCCTGACGGCAGCCGCTGGCAACCGGCCCGGCCGGCCGAGCAGCAGCCGCGCGGCGAGTGGTGGCTGGCCTTCCAGGACCCACGCCTGACGGAGTTGATGGACGAGGCGGCGCGCAACAATCCCAGCCTGGCCGTGGCTGCGGCGCGCGTGAAACAGGCGCGCGCGATTGCCGGCATCGCCGAGGCCGACCGCGTCCCGCAGGTGGGCGTCGGT
>DEKZ01000062.1 GCA_002354135.1 Massilia sp. UBA2709
AGACTATTTACACAGCCTGTGATTGCGGCCCGTTTTCTTATGCTGGCGGTGTTCGTAGTTCGTAGGGTGGGCTCTCGAGCCCACGCGGTATGGCACGGCCGCGTCGAATCGGCATCGAACAACGTCGATACATTCGCAGAGGGAGTAGTTGGCGACGGCCGCGTCGAGGCAAGCCGTGAGACAGCGTGGGCTCAAGAGCCCACCCTACAAGAACCGCCGAGCCTAGGACACCGGCGCAAACCGCGGCACCATGATGCCGTCGACTTCCACCAGTTCGAAGAACACCGATTTCGGCCGGGCCCAGATCGAGCCGTCGGCCGCGCGGTAGATGATCATCGGCGTGAGGTCCGCCTCGAGCGTGGCCTCGCAGACCAGCTCGTACAGACCGCCTTTGTAGTGCCGGTATTGCATCAGGCCTGTTCGGCCGTCGCTTTTTGCTTCTTCTTCAGGCCCTGGATGACCTTCAGCACGCCTTCCATGCCGGCGCTCTCGTCGAGATCGCTGAAGGCGTCGAGCACTTCGTTGAGCACGCGGTTGCGCACCGCTGCCTCGTCCTGCTGCATCGCCTGTTCGCCGAACTTCGACGGGGTCTCGGCTGCCGCTTTCGCGCCGTGGGCCAGGGCGGCCTGCCAGATCACCCAGCGGCGCTGGGTTTCGTAGACGAGGTATTCCTCGGGCTTGTCCTCACGGCGTCGGGTAATGTGGCCATCGCGTTGGGCCCATGCTTCAAATGCACTGCGCATCTCTGTCCTTTTCATATGGGTACGGATACTCGCTATCGAAACAGCAATATTTCACCATAGTACCATTTTGTCTCGAAAACCCTTGCACGCCTGAATCAGCGCCTGAATCAGGTAGGTGCGGGCCTGCGAAACGGGGGCGGCCTGAACAGTTCAGGCCGACAAACGGCATACTACATCGCGAGTTATGCAAAAACAACTGAAAGTTCCTTATAAGTAACAATAAGGAAATGTGACTTTCCACGCCTTAATTGTTACACCTTGCAACAACTCTCAGGCCCCGGGTTTTCGCAACCTGCGTATTTTATTACACAATCTTATCTTTTGAGCATCTGCCTTGCAATTCAAGCAAAACGCATGCAATGCCGCCGCGCGCAGTCGCGATGGCTGGAAAGTTGCAGGATTGACGGGGAGAGCCGATACTGCGCACGAGCCGGGGCGGACGGTCCGCCCGGCATTTTCACTTACCACGCGCATACATGAAAATAGCAACATGGAACGTCAATTCGCTGAAGGTGCGCCTGCCGCACCTGCTGCAATGGCTGGAAGCCAATCCGGTTGACGTGCTCTGCCTTCAAGAGACCAAGCTGACCGACGATAAGTTCCCGGTGGAAGCAATTAATTCTGCCGGTTATCAAGTCGCCTACACCGGCCAGAAGACCTACAACGGCGTGGCCATCCTGTCGAAATACCCGATCCTCGATGTGGTCAAGAACAACCCGCGCTTCGAGGACGAGCAGCAGCGCATCATCGCCGCCACCATCGAAGGCGTGCGTTTCGTCTGCGCCTACATCCCGAACGGCCAGGCGGTCGATTCGGACAAATATGTCTACAAGCTGGCCTGGCTGAAGGCCCTGCACGAGTGGCTGGCCGCCGAGATGCGCCAGTATCCGCAACTGGCCCTGCTGGGCGACTACAACATCGCGCCCGAGGACCGCGACGTGCACGACCCGGCCGAATGGGAAGGCAAGATCCACTTCTCGGAGAAGGAGAAGGCCGCGATGGCGGGCCTGGTCGACCTCGGCATGGTTGACGCGTTCCGCATGTTCGAGCAGCCCGAGAAGCAGTACAGCTGGTGGGACTACCGCATGATGGCCTTCCGCCGCAACCGCGGCCTGCGCATCGACCACATCCTGCTCTCGACCGAACTGGCCAAACGCTGCACGGCTTGCATCATCGACCGCGAGCCGCGCAAGTGGGAGCAGCCGTCGGATCACACGCCGGTGGTGGCGACGCTGGATTGAGGCGCGCGGCGTCGGCACGGATGTGCCGTGCGCCACTGACAATCTCCGGTGGGCGCCCTGTGCCCACCATGCATCCTCGCCCGTCCACCTTCAGCGCGCAGCCAGCGCATGCATCGCGGGCGAACAGTCAACGTAACTGGCAAGCGGCAGGCACGTAACGCGTGGGCACGGAGTGCCCACCCTACGGGTCATGCCGCGTCGTCCGCCAGCAGCGCCCGCGTCGCCGCGCTGTCGAGCGCCTTCGCGAACAGCCAGCCCTGCACGTACTGGCAGCCGTAGCCGCGCAGGAGGGCGAGCTGCTCCTCGGTCTCGACGCCTTCGGCCACTACCTGCAGCTGCAGGCTGTTGGCCAGCGCCATCACGGCGGCGACGATCGCCCGGTCTTCGCTGCTCGCTTCGAGTTCACGGATGAAGGCGCGGTCGATCTTGATCTTGCGAACCGGGAAGCGCTTCAGGTAGGCCAGGCTGGAATAGCCGGTGCCGAAGTCGTCGATCGACAATCGCATGCCCATGCGGTTGATCTGCCCCAGGATCTCGAGCGTCTGCTCGCTGTGCTGCATCAGCGCCGACTCGGTGATCTCGAATTCGACCAGGGCCGGGTCGATCCCGGTTTCGTCGACGATGCGGCGGATCGAGGCCACCAGGGCCTTGTGCATGAACTGGCGCGCCGACAGGTTGATCGCCAGCGGCACCGGCGGCAGGCCCTGGCGCTGCCACTCCATGCTCTGCTCGCAGGCGCGCCGGATCACCCACTCCCCCACCGGCACGATCATGCCGTTCTCTTCCAGGATGGGGATGAAGTCGTCCGGCAGCGCCAGGCCAATGCCAGGGCGGCGCCAGCGCAGCAGCACTTCCAGCGCATGCACGCGACGCGTGGCCATGTCCATGATCGGCTGGTAGAAGGGTTCGAACTCGCCGTTGGCAAGCGCCGTGCGCAGGTTCGATTCCAGCTCGAAGTGGCGCGCCGCGGCCTGGTTCATGCGCTGGTTGAAGAACTGGTAGTTGTTGCGCCCTGCTCCCTTGGCGTGGTACATCGCCGCGTCGGCATGGCGCATCAGGGTCTCGACGTTGGCGCCGTCGTCGGGATACAGGCAGATCCCGATCGAGGGCGAGATGTGCAGCAGGTGGGCCTCGATCGGCACCGGCACGGCCAGCGCCTCGATGATCTTCTCGGCCACGTGGTGGCACTCCTCGACCGCCGCCACGCTCGGCGCCAGCACCACGAACTCGTCGCCGCCAAGGCGCGCCACCGTGTCGCTGGCGCGCACCGCGCGGCACAGGCGGCTCGCCACTTCCTTGAGCAGGTAGTCGCCGATCAGGTGGCCGAGCGAATCGTTGATGGTCTTGAAGCGGTCCAGGTCGATGAACATCACGGCCAGCTTTTTGCCGCTGCGCCGCGCTGCCAGGATGGCCTGCTCGAGGCGGTCGGTCAGCAGCGCGCGGTTCGGCAGGCCGGTCAGGCTGTCGTGGTAGGCCATGTGGTGCACGCGCGCCTCGGCCTGGCGCCGCTCGACGATCTCTTCCTGCAGCAGCGCGTTCGCGCCCGCCAGCTCTGCGGTGCGCTCGGCAACCCGCACTTCGAGTTCGTCGCGCGCGCGCCGCACTTCCTCGGCCGCGGCGCGCTGCGCGGTGACGTCGTCGACCATCCAGACGCTGCGCCCGCCCGGATCGTCCAGGTCGAAGGGGCGGCCCGACAGGCGCGCCCAGAACAGTTCGCCGTCGCGCCGGATCAGACGATGCTCGGACACGTGCACGCGTCCGGCGGCGAAGTCGCGCGCGGTTTCGGCGCGGGCCAGGTTCCAGCTGTCGGCGTCGGGATACAGCGAGCGCACGGTACCGCCGGTGACGCCGCCCGCATCGGCACAGCCGAACAGCTCTTCCATCTTGCGGTTGCAATGCAGGGTGCGGCCGTTCTCGACCACCGCGATGCCCAGCGCCGCCGTGTCGAGGATGGCCTGGTTCTCCAGCAGCGCATTGCGCAGCGACTCTTCGTCGCGCTTGTGGCGGGTGCGGTCCTCGATGATCCAGACATTGCCCTGGTCCGGGTCCTGCGGATTGACCATGTAGCCGATCAGCTGGACCCAGATCGGGGTGCCATCGGCGCGCACCATCTCGGTCTCGCCATGGTAGGCCTGGCCGAGGGCGAGCTGGCGCAAGGCAGCCTCGCCCACCGCGTCGCACTTGGCCCGGTCGCGGTAGAGGTCGCACACGTGGGCCGGCATGGCCTCTCCGGTGTAGCCGAAGATGGCGCGAAAGCCGGCGTTGCAGCGGGTGATCCTGCGCGAGCGCGTGAAGATGATCGCCAGCGAGGAGTTGGTCAGCAAGGCCTCGACTTCGAGCTGGGCGCGGCGCGTCTCGGTCACGTCCTCGACGATCCAGATGGTGCCGGCTTCGCGCCGCCCCGGTTCCACGCCATGGGCGCGCACGCGGCTCCAGAACAGCGAACCGTCGCGGCGCCGGAACTGCTGGTCGTCCTTCTCGAACACCCGCCCCTGCAGCAGCGCGCCGAAGGCTTCTTCCATGAAGGCCTGGAAGCCGTCCTGCGTGACGAAGACGTCGGCCGGGTCGAGATCGACGAGCTCCTGCGGGCTGCAGCCGACCATCGCGGCCAGGCGCGGATTACAGTCGAGCATGCGGCCGCCGCGCGTGATGAGGATGCCGACCGGCGCGTTCTCGAGGATCACGCGCTGCTCCAGCATGGTGACACGCAGGGTGTCGCCATGATGCGTGCCCTGATGCGCGTCCTGGTATGCGTCCGGGTATGCGCGCTGGTGGTCGCTGACCTCGACGAACACGAAGCTGGCGCCCGGCATGCCGGCGCTGTCCGTGAGCGGCTGGACGCAGACCTGCACCGGCAGCATGCCGCCGCTGGCGGCGAGCGCGCCTGGCCAGGTGCAGGGCTGGGCCATGGCCTCCTCCATCAGGCCGGCGGCGTTGGCGCTGTCCACGCGCAGCAGTTCCGGCAGCGCGCGCCCTTCCGGCGGCGCGCCGAGCAGCGCGCGCAGCGCGTCGTTGGCGGCAAAGATTACGCCTGCGGCGTTGCAGGCGCAGGCGGGCGCGCCCAGCAGCCGCAATGCGTCGGCCACG
>DEKZ01000467.1 GCA_002354135.1 Massilia sp. UBA2709
GCGCTGGCCCATGAAGACATGCGCAACGTGGTCGACCTGGTCGTGCCCGAGCTGCGCCGGCGCGGCCGCTACCGCAACGACGTGCGCGACAGCCAGCGCGGCGCGACGCTGCGCGAACAGTTGCTCGGCGCCGGAGCGCGCCTGCCGGAGACCCACCCGGGCCGCCAGGTCCGCATCGACACGCCGCTGCGCCCGGCGGCCTGAGCCGTCCAGGCGGCACAGCCCAGCCGCTTCAGCAGCCGCGCATCTGCGCCTGGGTCACGTTGCTGCCCGGCGCCACGCTTTGCGTGAGCCAGACATTGCCGCCGATGGTGGAACCGGCGCCTACCGTGATGCGGCCGAGGATGGTGGCGCCGGCATAGATGACGACGTCGTCCTCGACGATCGGATGGCGCGGCGCGCCTTTCACCAGGGCGCCATGTTCGTCGGTCGGGAAGCGGCGCGCACCCAGGGTGACCGCCTGGTAGAGGCGCACGCGCTGGCCGATGATCGCCGTTTCTCCGATCACCACGCCGGTGCCGTGGTCGATGAAGAAGCTGGCGCCGATCGTTGCTGCCGGGTGGATGTCGATGCCGGTCAGCGTATGCGCGATGTCGGCCGCGAGGCGCGCCAGGAAAGGCGTGCCAAGGCGGTGCAAACAGTGTGCAAGGCGGTGGTAGAGCACGGCGATGGTGCCGGGGTAGCACAGCATGATCTCGGCCACCGAACTGGCGGCCGGGTCGCCGGCCAGTGCCGCCTGCACGTCCGAGACGAGCAAGGCGCGGATGCCGGGCAGGCTGGCAGCGAAGGCGCGGGTGATCTCACGTGCCCGTTCTGCGAGTTCCACTTCGCACAGCTCGTCGTAATCGCTGCTGAAGCGCAGGGCGCGGCGCACCTGCTCGACCAGGCGGTCGAGCGCGACGTTGAGCGTGTCGCCGACGAAATAATCGATGCTCTCGTCGTTCAGGTCTGGGCGGCCGTAGTGGGTGGGAAACAGCGCCGCCGAGATGCCCTCGATCACCTGCTTCAGGACTTCGCGCGACGGCAGTTCGCGCACGCGGCCCTGGTGCCGGATGTTGTGGGTCTTCTCGCGCGAGTTACGCAGCGCCTCGATGATGGGGCCGAGCTGCCAGTGATTGGCGCCGGCCGGGGGATGGAAATTGTCGTTCATGCAGCAAGCCTACTCCAGCCTGAAGGCGAAACGAACGATTTTAATCACACTTTCTTATATGTGAAATTCGTCGATCAATCCTCGGTCTCGAAGCGGTATTTCCCCTTGGTCAGCATGAAAGAGGGAACCGGCTTGCCTGCTTCCACCAGAATAATGTCGGTCGGCACTGCATCCGCTGGCGCCTCGGCCGATATGGCCTTGAGCACGCGCCGTCCGCTGGCCGGCAGCAGGTTCTTCGGCACCGGCTGCGGGCTGCGTCCCGCCAGCGAGACGAGCCAGCCGGGGCGGCCGTCCTGCACCGGGTAGCGTGGATGGATCACCTGCATGTCGATGCGTCCGTTCAAGCCCAGCAGCATCGGATAGCTGCCGTCCTTGTTCCTGAGAATGATCGGATCCTTCGCCGGGTACTTGGCCAGCAGCGGCGCATACAGCGGATTCTCGTCCGACGCATCGGGATGGGCGAAGAACGCGGTCTGGTCCACGTGCAGCGTCGGCAGGCCGCTCATGCGGCGCAGGTGTTCCCCCATCAGGACGAACTTCGGCTCGGGTTCCGGCGCCTTGTGGTGGTGGCCATAGCCGACGAAGACCAGTACCTTGGCGTCCTTGTCTTTTGCAAAGATGCGCTCCATCAGGTTGCGTGCCTGCATTTCTTCGCGCATGCGCATCTGCTCGGCCGGCGGCAAATCGTGTCCGCCTTCGAACTCGTAGGCGACCAGTTTCCAGCCATCGGCCAGCGCCGCGTTGGCGAAGCCGGCGAACACCGGCTCGGCCGTGTAATAACCACTGTTCCGGCCGATGTAGCGCTTCTCGTTCGCCGTCTGCGCGCCCATTGCATTGAAGGTTTCGCAGGCCAGGTAGCTGTAGCCGATCTTCTTCAGCTCGGCGGCCAGGCGCTGGGCGAAGGCCCTGTGCAGCGGCACATGGTGGGCCTCGTTGATCAGGACGATGCGTTTGGTGCGCGCCTCGCGCACGATGGCCGCGATCGCGTCTTCCGCGGCGGCGTTCTCCAGCAGCGCCATCTGGCGCACGACGGTGGGAGGATGGCGCCGCTCGCGCCGCTGCAGGGCATCGAAGGCAGCCTGTGCGCCTTCGGTGTCGCCCACCATCGAGCGTGCCGTCCCCAGCCGCTGGAGCGGGCTGCGATGCGCCAGCACCAGCTTGTCGAGCGCCGGGTCGCCGGCCTGCCCGAAAGCAGCGGGCGGCAGGGATGCCGTGGCCGCTTCGGCCAGCTTCAGGCGCTCCAGGTAAGCGTCGGGAAGCGGTGTCTGGGCGACGGCGCCCTGGGCAAGGACGAGAAGGAAGGTGGCGAGACTTGCGGCGAAAGAACGCATGGAAACCTTCTGCTGAAGTTGGCGAAATGTTTCCGAGCAGTATAGTGCCGCTATCGGTGGTGGTAACTAGCCGATATGATGGGGCAGCTGCAGGATCGCCTCCGCGTTCGAGGACGAGAAGCAGCGGTCGGCCGCCTCCAGCCAGGGCAGCCAGGCGTACTGCACATGTTCGCGCGGGCTCAGGATCACTGGGGTCTCGCGCGGCACGCACACGGAAAAGACGTGTTCCGTGTTGTGCGTGACGCCAGGCGCGTAGCGGTGGCGCCAGGTCGGGTAGATCTCGTAAATATTGGACAATCCCCAGTCCCGCAAGCGGATTGTTTCCCCATCTGCAACAATCCCCGTTTCCTCGAACAGCTCGCGCGTGGCCGTCTCCAGCAACGGCTCGTCCAAGGCGTCGAGCGAACCCGTCACCGATTGCCAGAAGCCCGGCCGGTCGACACGCTCGATCAGCAGCACCTCCATGTCAAGCGTATGGATGACGACGAGGACGGACTCGGGAATCTTGTGCACGCTGGCTACTCCGTGGAACAAACAATAAAAAAAGCCGGAACCCGTCAGCGACAGGTTCCGGCCCCTATTCTACCCAGCCATAAGGCCGGATGTGCTTAGCCGACTTTTGGCTCGTTGCGCAGGCGGATGTGCAGTTCCTTCAATTGCTTCTCGTCCACTTCCGATGGCGCGTTGGTCAGCAGGTCTTGCGCGCGCTGGGTCTTCGGGAAGGCGATCACGTCGCGGATCGACTCGGAGCCGGTCATCAGCGTGATCAGGCGGTCCAGGCCGAAGGCCAGGCCACCGTGCGGCGGCGCGCCGTACTGCAGCGCATCCAGCAGGAAGCCGAACTTCAGCTGCGCTTCCTCGGCGTCGATCTTCAGGGCGCGGAACACCTTGCTCTGGACGTCTTCGCGGTGGATACGGATCGAGCCGCCACCCAGTTCCCAGCCGTTCAGGACCATGTCGTAGGCCTTGGCGACGCAGGCGCCCGGGTTGGTCTCGAGCATGTCTTCGTGGCCGTCCTTCGGCGCGGTGAACGGGTGGTGGGTCGCGTTCCAGCGGTCGCCGTCTTCGTCGTACTCGAACATCGGGAAGTCGATGACCCACAGCGGGGCCCAGACGTCGTCGAACAGGCCGGCCTTCTTCGCGAATTCCGAGTGGCCGATCTTCACGCGCAGCGCGCCCATGGCGTCGTTGACGACTTTCGCCTTGTCGGCGCCGAAGAAGATCAGGTCGCCGTCTTGTGCACCGGTCAGTTCCAGGATCTGGGTCAGCACCTCGTCGGAGATGTTCTTGACGATCGGCGACTGCAGGCCTTCACGGCCCTTCGCCTTCTCGTTGACCTTGATGTAGGCCAGGCCCTTGGCGCCGTAGATGGCGACGAACTGGGTGTAGGCGTCGATTTCCGAACGCGCCATCGAGCCGCCCTGCGGCACGCGCATGCCGACCACGCGGCCGCCGGCCATGTTGGCGGCGCTGTTGAAGACCTTGAACTCGACCGACTTCATCAGTTCGGTCAGTTCGGTGAACTCCAGCTTGACGCGCATGTCCGGCTTGTCCGAACCATACTTGCCCATGGCGGTGGCGAAGTCCATCACCGGGAACGGGTTCGGCAGGTCGATGCCGGCGGCGTTCTTGAAGACGACGCGCATCATGTCTTCGAACAGGTCACGGATTTCCTGTTCGGTCAGGAACGAGGTTTCGCAGTCGATCTGGGTGAATTCCGGCTGGCGGTCGGCGCGCAGGTCTTCGTCGCGGAAGCACTTGGTGATCTGGTAGTAGCGGTCGAAGTTGGCGACCATCAGCAGCTGCTTGAACAGCTGCGGCGACTGCGGCAGCGCGAAGAAGTTGCCCGGGTTGACGCGCGACGGCACCAGGTAGTCGCGGGCGCCTTCCGGGGTCGACTTGGTCAGCATCGGGGTCTCGATGTCGATGAAGCCCAGGTTGTCGAGGTACTTGCGCACTTCCATCGACACCTTGTAGCGCAGGCGCAGGTTGTGCTGCATCTGCTGGCGGCGCAGGTCGAGCACGCGGTGGGTCAGGCGGGTGGTTTCCGACAGGTTGTCGTCGTCCAGCTGGAAAGGCACCGGCACCGAGGCGTTCAGCACTTCCAGTTGCGTGGTGTTGATCTCGATCTTGCCCGACTTCAGGTTGGCGTTGGCCGTGCCTTCCAGGCGGTTGACGACCGTGCCGGTGACGCGCAGGCAGTACTCGTTGCGCACGTGCTCGGCGGCCTTGAAGACTTCCGCGTTGTCGGGATGGCAGACGACCTGCACCAGGCCTTCGCGATCGCGCAGGTCGATGAAGATGACGCCGCCGTGGTCGCGGCGACGGTGCACCCAGCCGCACAGGCTGACGGTTTGGCCCAGCAGCTCTTCGGTCACGAGGCCGCAGTAGTTGGTACGCATGGAGGACATATTTTTCTCTATTCCAGGTTGGTGTTTGGTGCACCGCCAGCGGCGGGACTTGATGCTAGCTTACTGTTATTCGGGAGCCACGACGCCCATCGACACGATGTACTTCAGGGCCGCGTCTACCGTCATGTCCAGCTCGACGACCTTGCTGCGTTCCATCATCAGGAAGAAGCCGGAAGTCGGGTTCGGGGTCGTCGGCACGTAGACGCTCACGTACTCGCCGACCAGGTGGTTCTTCACGTCCCCGCCCGGCACGCCGGTGAGGAAAGCGATAGTGTACGAATCCGCGTGCGGATAGGGAATCAGGACGGCCTGGCGGAACGCGTTGCCCGAGGACGAGAACAGCGTGTCCGACACCTGCTTGACGCTGCCGTAGAGCGAACTGACCACCGGGATGCGCTTGAGCAGGCGCTCGCCCAGGCGCACGATGTAGTTGCCGACCAGGTTGCGCGCGATCTGCACGCCGGACTTCTCCAGGATCGACGCGACCTCGCCATACATGAGGTAGAGCTCGATCAGGGGCGTGGCCCCCATGCCGTTGAGCATCACGATCGCGGGGCCGGTGGCGTCGAGGTCGCCCAGGATCGGCTCGACGAGCTGCCGCGCGATCTCCGACGCGGGGGCGAGCGGCTCACGGTGGCGGCCCGGCTCGCCGTGGATGCCGATGCCGATCTCCATCTGGTCGTCGGGGAGGTCGAAGGTGGGCTTGCCCGCGGCGGGGACCGTGCAGCTGGTGAGGGCCATGCCCATGGAGCGCCCCTGACCGTTGATGCGCTTCGCGAGGTCGACCACGGCCCCGAGGTCGCGGCCCTCCTCCGCAGCGGCCCCCACGAGCTTCTCTAGCAGGACCGTGAGGCCGACGCCTCGGCGCCCCGCGGTGTAGAGCGAGTCCTGCACGGCCACGTCGTCGTCCACGACGACCGTGCCGACCTCGATCCCTTCCATGGCGGCGAGCTCCGCGGCCATCTCGAAGTTCAGCACGTCGCCCGTGTAGTTCTTGACGATGTGCAGCACGCCGGCGCCGCGGTCGACCGCCTGGGTGGCGACCTGCACGCGGTCGGGGGTGGGCGAGGTGAAGACCTCGCCGGCGACGGCCGCGTCGAGCATCCCGGTGCCGACGTAGCCGCCGTGCAGGGGCTCATGGCCGGATCCGCCGCCGGAGACGACGGCCACCTTGCCCTGAGCCTTCGGCGTCGCCCGGGTGATGACGTGGTTCTCCAGGTCGACCGAGAGTTCGGGGTGTGCGGCGGCGACGCCCTTCAGGGACTCGACGAGGACGTCCTCCGGGGCGTTGATGAGCTTCTTCATCCTGCGATCTCCTTTGATGCGGCGTGAGTCTCGAGCGAAAATCCGAAAAGGATTCGTCAATGTCGAATATGCTCGGAGCCTGCCGGGTTGTCAAGGTCGATCCGGCGACCGGAGACCCGGCTCGACGACGACCGGAAGGAGGACACGCATGATCCAGGCGATCGACCGCGCGGCGAAGATCCTCGACCTGCTCCAGGGCGCCCGCCACCTCGGCATCACGGACCTCTCCGCGGCCCTGAGCCTGCCGCCGTCGACCGTGCACGGCCTGGTGAAGTCGCTGCGCGCGCACGGCCTCGTCGCGAAGGAGCGCGGCGGACAGCGGTACATGCTCGGCCCCACCCTGCTGCGACTGAGCAACGTGTATCTCGACACCCTGGACGTGCGGGCGCGGGCGATGCGCTGGACGCAGGACCTGGCGCGGCGGACGGAGCTGTCCGTGCGTCTCGGCGCCCCGCACCTCACGGACGTCCTCGTCATCCACCACAACCTCCGCCCCGACGACAGCCCGCAGATGCTGGAGACGGGGATGGCGGTCCCCGCGCACGCCTCCGCGATGGGGAAGGTGCTCCTCGCGTACGACCAGGGCTTCCAGCAGAGCGTGTTCGCCGAGCCCCTGCGCAGCCTCACCGGCGACACGGTCACCGACGTGGCGCGACTGACCCTCGAGCTGCCGGGGATCGCGGAGCGCGGGACGGCGGCGGAGAGCGATGAGGCCGTCCTCGGTGAGTCGTCCCTCGCGGCACCGATCGCCGACGCCTCGAACACGATCGTCGCCGCGGTGGCCGTCGTGCTGCCGACCGCGGAGGCACCGGCATCCGACGCCGTCGTGCACGCGCTCCGCGAGACGGCACGGAACATCTCCCGCGAACTCGGCGCGACGTCCTGGCCACCGCCCGTGGCCCCCGCCGAGGACTGACGGCGGGCGCGTCCACCCTCGATCCCGGCGGTCAGCCGCGCAGGGCGAGTGCGAACGGCAGCACGGCCGTGGCCCCGGCCTGCCGCACCGCGCGCGCCGCGACCGTCAGGGT
>DEKZ01000465.1 GCA_002354135.1 Massilia sp. UBA2709
GCGCACCAGCGCCAGGCCGATGCCCAGGCCGCCTTTCGAGCGGTCGATGCTGCGCGCGACCTGGGTGAACATGTCGAACACCGAAGGCAGCGACTCGGCGGCGATGCCGATGCCGGTATCGCTCACCACGATTACCGCCTGCCCGTCCTCGACCCGCGCGCCGAGCTCGATGCGTCCGCCGCGCGGCGTGTACTTGACCGCGTTCGAGAGCAGGTTGCTCAGCACCTGGCTGATGCGCACCCGGTCGACCTCGAGCGGGACCGGCCCGTTCGGCAGGCGCACCGACAGTTCGTGACCGGCCGCCTCGGCCAGCGGCAGGATGGTCTCGACCGCACCCGCCACGACCGCGTCGAGGGTGACCGGCTCGATCTTCAGCACCACCTTGCCGCTGGAGACGCGGGCACTGTCGAGCAGGTCGTTGATCAGGTGGACCATGTGGCCGACCTGGCGCTCCATCATGGCGCGCACGTTGACCTGCATCTCCGGCTTCGCCGACCCCAGCCGCAGCAGCTCGAGTCCGTTGCGGATCGGCGCCAGCGGATTGCGCAGCTCGTGCGCCAGCGTGGCCAGGAACTCCGACTTGCGGCGGTCGGCCTCGCGCAGCGCCTCGGTCGAACGGACCCGCTCGATGTGGGCCCAGCAGCGCTCGACCACGGCCTCGACCAGCGCGACCTCCCCCTCGGTCCAGGCGCGCGGATGACGCTGGTGCACCGCCATCATCGCCACCAGCCTGCCCTGCTTGACCAGCGGGCAGCAGATGATGGCCTTGATGCCGATCTGGTTGAACATCTCGAAGCCGTCGCCGGACGCCAGCTCGGTATCGACGTTGTCGATCAGGAGGGTGCGCCCGACGCGCAGGTTGGAGGTGGCGCGCGAGCCGAACAGGTCGAGCGAGTAGACGCCGACGCTGCTGGCCACGCCTGCTTCGCGCCAGTCGTGGCGGATGGTGAAGCGGTCGTTGTCCGGCTCGAGGTCGGCGTAGGCCACGCGTGTCACGCCCAGGTACTCGCCGAGCAGGCGCGTGGCCCCCTCCATGATCGCCTCCGGCTCGGCGGCGATGCGGGTCGCCTCGCCGATCTCGTCGAGCAGGCGCAGGCGCTCCTCGGCGCGGCGGCGCTCGGTGATGTCGAGCGTGGTGCCGATCAGGCGCAGCGCCCGCCCGCTGGCGTCGCGCAGCATCCTGCCGCGCACGCTGATCCAGCGCTCGCGGCCGTCGAGCAGGCCGACGGTGCGGAACTCGTCCGCATACAGGCCCTCGCCCCCTGGCGCCAGCAGGGCCCGGAAGCGGGCGCCGACGCGCTCCCGGTCTTTTGGATGGATCGCCCGGTCCAGGGTATAGACCGTCAGCATGGCGCCGGGCTGCAGCCCGTAGTGCTCCCTGGTGCGTGCGCTCCAGACGACTTCGCCGGTCTGCATGCCGAACTCGAACATGCCGAGCTGGGCGGCATCGGCGGCGATCTCCAGCTTTTCCTTGCTGGCCGCCAGTTCCGCCAGCGCGGCGTCGCGCTCGGCCCGGGATGCGACCTTGGCGGTGGTCTCGGTACAGGCGCAGAACACGCCGGCAATCGCGCCCTGCTCGTCGCGGATCGCGCTCAGGGACAGGCTGGCGTACATCTGCTCGGGGTAGCCGTTGCGGTGCAGGATGAAGGGATGGTCCTCGGCCCTGAAGGGTTCGCCGCGCAGCGCCGCCGCCAGCATCGGCTCCACGGTGTCCCAGACGTCGGCCCAGACCTGCCGGAACGGCTGCCCCAGGATGCGCTCGGGATGGTCCGCCCGCGCGCCCAGGATCTGGCGGTAGGCGTCGTTGTACAGCAGGCCCAACTGCGGCCCCCAGGCGACGTACATCGGCTGGCTCGAGCCCAGCATGATTTTGACGGCGGTGCGCAGCGGCTGCGGCCAGGAGGCAAGCGGCCCGAGGGCGGTGCCGCTGAAGTCGAGGCTGCGCAGCACCGCGCCCGTCTCGCCGCCGCCGCAGGCGAAAGCCAGGTTGGTGTCGTGCTGGGAGGATTGCGGTGCATCGGTCATGGTGAACGGACTGGGCAAGATGTTCTGTCCCTGGGAAAGACGAAGTAGTTTGCACGATAACACTTTCGCTCGCTCTCCAAGAGTCGCTTTGCACTTCGAAAATGGTCGAATTGCTATAATTTCCGCCGGGGTCGGCACCATGATTGACCTTTACATCAACCAGACGATGAAGGGACAGGCAGATGGCAACCGGCGACACCAGGGAAGGACGCGGCAACTTGCCGCACGAACAGGAAGGCGGCGGCCAGAGCCAGGGCGTGCCCGCGCTCGGCCAGCTCGAAGGCAACAGCTACCATCCGCTGGGCGAAACCGGCATCCGCCACTGGCAGGCCAGCCAGGTGTCGCGTCCTGGCCTCGAGGACCGCGGCAACGTCTTCTTCGCGGCCATCGAGATGACCCGCATGCCGATGGTCCTGACCGACCCGAACCAGCCGGACAATCCCATCGTCTTCGTGAACCGCGCCTTCCTCGACCTGACCATGTACCGCGAGGAGGAAGTCCTGGGGCGCAACTGCCGCCTGCTGCAGGGCGAGCAGACCGACCCGGCCACGGTCGCCGAGATACGGGCCGCAGTGGAGGAGCAGCGCGCGGTGGCGGTTGACATCCTCAACTACAAGTCCGATGGCCGTCCCTTCTGGAACGGCCTGTTCTGCGGCCCGGTATTCGACGCCGACGGCAAGCTGCTTTACTGGTTCGCCTCGCAGATGGACATCACGCGCCGCCGCGTGTCCGAGCAATCTTATTTGCAGGCGCAGAAGATGGAAGCGATCGGCCAGCTCACCGCCGGCCTCGCGCACGATTTCAACAACCTGCTGCAGGTGGTGGCCGGCAACCTGGAGGTGGCCAGCGCTTCGGTGCACGACCCGGAAGCGACGCAGCAGTCCATCGAGCGCGCCCGCCTGGCCAGCGAAAAGGCCAGCAAGCTGACCCAGCAACTGCTGACCTTCGCACGCAAGCAGCGCCTCGAACCGAAGCGCCTGAACCTGAACTCGCTGGTGGTTGAATTCAGCGAAATGCTGGTGCGCACCCTCGGCGACAAGGTCGACCTGCACCTCGACCTGAAGCCCGGCCTGCCATCCTGCACGCTGGACGCCACCCACATGGAAATGGCGCTGCTCAACGTCCTGATCAACGCGCGCGACGCCATGCCCAAAGGGGGCCGCGTCACGGTCGCCACCTCGACCATGGCCGACAGCGAACGGCTCGAACGCCACGGACTGGCGCCGGGCACCTATGTCGTCATCTGCGTCATCGACGAGGGGGAAGGCATGCCGCCGGAAGTCGCCCAGCGCGCCACCGAGCCCTTCTTCACGACCAAGGGACCGGGCACGGGCCTGGGCCTGGCGATGGTGCACGGCTTCGTGCAGCAGTCGCACGGCCGGCTCGAGATCGACAGCGTCCCGGGCAAGGGCACGACGATCCGCATGATCTTCCCGCTGGCCCAACAGAGCGGCATGGAAATCATGGCCGACCGGGTCGGCAACAAGGGCATGAACTGGAGCCCGGCGGCGATCCTCGGCCGGAAGACCATCCTGGTCGTCGACGACAGCCACGACGTGCGCGAGCTGGCGGAAAACCACCTGCGCGAACTGGGCTACCGCGTCCTGGCCGCCCAGAGCGGCGAGGAGGCGATGGAACTGATCGAACGCTACGGCGACATCGACCTGCTGTTCAGCGACATCATCATGCCCGGCGGCATGAACGGCATCCGCCTGGCCGAGCTCGTGCGCGAGCGCCAGCCCGACGTACCCGTGATCCTCGCCACCGGCTACATGAGCGAATTGCCGGCCTACACCAGCACCGGGCCGACCTGGACGACTATGGCCAAGCCCTACCGCCTCGCCGACCTCGCCGAGCGGGTGCGCGTGTCGCTGAAGGTCGACGTGCGCAAGGGTTCGACATCCGGCTTCCAGCACGAAGGATAGTTTTGAAACGCATCTTGTTGGTCGAGGACGACCCGGCCGTCAACTACGTCCTGAAACGCTACCTCGAGGCGGCAGGTTTTGCCGTGCTCGCCGCCGGCAGCCCGCGCGAGGCGCTTGGCTTGTTTGCCTCGGCGCCGGTCGACCTGGTCGTGACCGATTTCCGCATGCCGGGCATGAATGGCGAGGAGCTGCTGCTGGCGCTGAGGGCGGAGCGTCCGGCGCTGCCGGGGCTGATCGTGTCGGCTTATGCCAACGAGCTATCGTTGCAGATCCCGGGAGTGCCCGTGCTGTCCAAGCCGGTCGATGCGGCCGAGCTGGTGGAGATGGTGAACAATTTGTTGTTGGATGCCGCGACGGTAGCAATGAACATGCCGGCTGGGTAACCCACAATGGGTTTGCGGCCGGGCCTGGCATCCCGACAGCTCCACCCCAGCCTTCCGGCGCCCGACTGATCAGCGACAGCCCATCCGTTGAGCACAGCCAAGTTGCCATAAACTCAACAGCCGGACAATTGCTCCATCACACATGGAGGCAATATGGCTACAGACTTCTACCTGCAACTGGATGGGATCAAGGGCGAGTCGGCAGACTCGAAACATAACGGCTGGATCGAATGCACCTCGGTGAACTGGTCCGTTACCCAGCCGAAAAGCGCCACGGCGTCGACGGGCGGTGGCCACACCGCGGAGCGCGCCGAGCTCAGCGTCATTTCCATCAGCAAGCTGGTCGACCTGGCGTCGCCGATACTCGCCCAGACCTGCGCCTGCGGCAAAACCATCCCCAAGGCAAGGCTCGAGATGCAGCGCGCCGATGGCCAGGGAGAGCCAGTCAAATATTTCGAGGTCGAGCTGGAGAACGTCCTGATTGCCCACATCGCGCCGGCCTTCGCACCCGGTGATTTCCCGACCGAGAACCTGGGCCTGAAATTTTCGAAGATCCGTTGGAAATACACCCAGCAAAAAGTCGGCGGGGGAAGTAACGGCAATACCTCCGGCGGCTGGGACCTCGCCACAAACCGGATCGCATGATGCGTGCGCTCGTCTTTGGTTTGGCGATCGCGCTGCCCTGCTCAGCGCAACCAGTCGCCGTCGCACCGTGGATGACCGGTGAGCGTCTGGTAGCCATGATCACCTTCCCGCCTGGCGCCAAGGGCAACTTCGATTTGACCCGCGAACAATACTTTGCGGCCGAGCGCGCCCGGCTCTACATCGAGGGCGTTCACGACGCCACCGAAGGCAAATCCTGGTGCTTCAGCGAACGCTACCGTCCGGGACCCGACGCCCTGCGGGATCTGGCTGAGGTGGGATTACGCGCGCTGCCGCGTGAGCAGCTCAAGCGCAACGCGGCCGATCTGATCGTTGAAATCTGGCGCAGCAAATGGCCATGCGCGAATGGAAGGAGCTCCGGATGAAGCCGCTGTTCGATGTCCTGAAAGCGAACCACATGGGGCGCACCGTGCCGATGCCGCAGGTCTACGAAGCCATCGGGCACCCGAAGCTGGCGATGGAGCCAGCCTGGGGCAACACGTGCGCAATTCGGATGAGCGTCGCGCTGATCGCGGCAGGCGTGAAGATCCGGACAGGCCCCGTCAGGCTGCGCATCAACGCCGGGCCGCACAAAGGCGAGCCCGTCGAGCCAAGCCAGCGCGTCCTGTCGGATTTCCTGGCGCGCGAGCTCGGCTCACCGGAGAGATTCAAAGGCGGCCCGGCGGCGCGCAATACTATTGCATGGCGCCGGGGAATCGCCTCGTTCTTCCAGCTATACGGTGCAAACGATCGTCAGGGGCACATCGACCTGGTGTCGGTCAGCGATTGGCCGGAGGTCATGTGCAACGGGTCCTGCTACTGGGACGCTGTCGACGTCTGGTTCTGGCCGCTGAAGTAGGGATTCGGCCGTATGTGATGCCTCGGGTGAGGCGTTTCGGGCACCCGGCGATTACGCCCTCAAGCGTCTTCAAGATAAAGTGACATGAAGCTATTACTCCTCGCAGCCCTCTCCCTGGCGCTTCCCGCACAAGCCACCGAGCAGCGCATCGAATGTCCTGCGCGCTATCCTGCGGAAGACATCATGCTGCCCCAAACCGGCGAATGGACGACCGGCCTGGTACCGGCGGGAATTCCACTGGAAGGTGGAGGAATGCTTGCTGGCCCAATTGATCAACGGGGAGAACTGCGCGGCAGCGAACAGCGCATCAAGGGCGGCTTCATCACAAGTTTCGCATTCGAACGCGAGCAAAAACCACCGGGGAAGTGGTTCATCTGCCATTACGGACACGTGCAGCTTGCCCGCCGCGTTGCTGACACCACCACAGCCTGCGAGCTGACGTACAAGGAGCGGAAATTCCCGAACGAGCCTGACGTGCGGCTCATCTGTCGCTAAGGTTGCCGCCGGGCTTGGCATCCCGACAGCTCCAGCCCAGCCGATGCGGTTAAAATGACGGTCTTGGCATCGCAATGCCCCTGCCTCACCGAACACGACCGACATGACCACCGTTTCATCCGACATCAACGCCGCCGCCTTGAAGAGCAGCCCGGCGGAAAAAGTCACACCGATGATGCAACAATATTTACGCATCAAGGCCGACTACCCCACCATGCTGGTGTTCTACCGCATGGGCGACTTCTACGAACTCTTCTTCGAGGACGCCGAGAAGGCCGCGCGCATCCTGGGCATCACCCTGACCGCGCGCGGTTCCTCGGGCGGCAACCCGATCAAGATGGCGGGCGTGCCCTTCCACTCGCTCGATCCCTACCTCGCCAAGCTGGTCAAGCTGGGCGAATCCTGCGCGATCTGCGAGCAGGTCGGCGACCCGGCGCTCAGCAAGGGACCGGTCGAGCGCAAGGTCGTGCGCGTGGTCACGCCCGGCACCCTGACCGATTCCGACCTGCTGCCCGAAAAGGCCGAGCGCCCGCTGCTGGCGGTGTGCACGCTGGCCCAGCGTAAGAACGTGACCGTCGGCCTGGCCTGGATGTCGCTGGCCAGCGGCGCGCTGCGCCTGATGGAATTCTCCGGCGACGAGCGCACCGTGAACACGCGCCTGGCCCAGGAACTGGAACGCATCGCGCCGGCCGAGATCCTGCGCGCGGACGACGGCGACCTGTTCGAGGACAGCCCGGTCGCCCACACCCAGCGCGTGCCCGAATGGCATTTCGACGTGGTCAAGGGCCACAAGGCGCTGGTCGACCAGCTCGCCGTGGCGACGCTGACCGGCTTCGGCGCCGACGGCCTGGGCGCCGCCTTCGGCGCGGCCGGCGCGC
>DEKZ01000125.1:0-531 GCA_002354135.1 Massilia sp. UBA2709
AGCAGGCGCCGACGCTGCGCATCGGGTCGCCGTTGCGCACCAGGCGCGGCGTTTCATGCGCCGACGGTGCGATGTCGGCGATGCGTTCGCGCTCGAGCGAGGCGTAATAGGCCGCCAGGTCGCGCATGTCCTGGTCGCTCAGCTCCATCACCAGCGGACGCATGATGGCGCTCGGCCGGTGGCCGGAGGCAAAGTCGCGCAGCTGCTTGTAGGTGGCCGAGGCCGGCTGCCCGGCCAGGTGCGGCGTGCCGGCCGGGCTGGTTCCGCGAGCCCCATGGCACATGGTGCAGGCCATCGCCAGTGTCGCGCCCTTGCCGACCGAGGCGCCGCCGTTCACGTCCATCATGTTGGCGTTGACGATCACGCTGGTCGGGAAGCGCTGCTGCTCGGCCGGCAGGCCCGCGGTCTGGAAGGGCGCCGGCGCGCCGGCCGCGCTGCAGATGGCTTCCCACAGGCTGGCCATGGCGGCGCGCGCATGCGCTTTCGGCAGCCAGACGAAGCCGATCAGGGCCGCGAGCAGGGCGATGCCGG
>DEKZ01000125.1:554-4504 GCA_002354135.1 Massilia sp. UBA2709
TGAGCGCCATCAGCTGGCTGATCGGGTAGCCGTAGTTCACGACCGACAGGCCGATCATCAGCGCCAGCCACAGCGCGTAGCTGTTGAGTGCCGCCGGCAGCCGGCCTTCGTTGTGGGCCGCCTGGCTGAAGCGGAATTCGGGCAGCTCGATGCGCAGGCTGCGGTGGCCTCCGAGCAGCACCAGCAGGAACAGCAGGCCGGAAATCACCAGGATCAGGCCGCCGATGAAGGTGATGATCACGGCCAGCGCCTGCGGCGCGATTTCCGGATTGCTGTAGTCGAAATAGGCCATCCGGCGCGGCATGCCGAGGATGCCGACCACGTGCCAGGGGAAGGTCAGCACGATCATGCCGATGAACCACAGCCAGAGCTGGGTGCGCATCAGGCGCCCGCTGGCGAGCTGCTTGCCGGTCAGGTGCGGCCACAAATCGTAGGCCAGCGCGAAATACATGATGACGATGGCGCCGCCGAAGATCAGGTGGAAGTGGCCGGTGATCCACTGCGTGTTGTGCACGGCGAAGTCGAGCTGGTAGCTCATGTTGATCAGGCCGCCCGCGCCGCCGAAGCCGAGCAGGATGAAGGAGAAGGCCACCGCCAGCATCATCGGGTTCTGCCAGGGCAGGGCCTTGACCCAGCCGAAGGCGCCCTTGCCGCCACGCAGGCGTCCGGCGATCTCGACGGACGCCGTGATGGTGAAAATGGTGAGCAGGGTGGGCACCGAGACCATGCCGGTGAACACGGCGTGCAGGAATTTCACGCCGGAGCCCACCTGCGGGTCCTGGAACAGGTGGTGCACACCGATCGGCATCGAGAACACGAGGAACAGGATGAAGGAGATGCGCGCCATCTTGTCGCTGTACAGGCGCCCGCCGATCGCGCGCGGCACCAGGGTGTAGAAGGCGATGTAGGCGGGCATCAGCCAGAAGTAGACGATGGCGTGCAGGGTCCAGGAGAAGAACACCCGCGCCAGGCCGGCGTCGATGGTCGACTTGAAGCCGAGCGCCACCGGCAGGATCATGAACAGGATCTCGATGGCGGCGCCGAGCGAGGTCCAGGCCCAGAGGTAGGCGCCGGCGAGGTTGGCGAACATCGGCAGCGGCACCGATTCGCCCGGGTGGGCCTGCTTCCAGACGCGCAGGTTGACCGACATCAGCGCCACCCAGATCCAGGAACCGACCACCACCAGCACCACGCCGATGTAGTAGAAGGCGTTGCCGATCAGGGGCGGATAGAAGGTGTAGAGCACGGTGGCCAGGCCCATCGAGACCGGCACCATGGCGGTGACAGTGCCGATCACGACGAGGAAGAATCCGATCCAGGCCCAGCGCCGGCCGACCAGGCTCTGCTTGAGGGCGAGCTCGACGATGGCGTAGCCGAAGCCCATCGCCACCAGGGTCGGGAACACGTAGCCCATGGCCGAGCCGTGTGCCGTGACCGCGCGGTAGTAGAGTTCGGGGTTGCCGATCCAGTCGCGCAGCGGACTGCGGATATACATCTGCCATTCGCCCAGCAGCAGGGCAACGAAGAAGGCGATGAAGGCGATCCAGAAATGCGCCAGGACGAGGCGCTTGGTGTCATTGTTCAGCACAGCTCAACCTCCTTCCGCCGGCGGCCTGGCGCATGAACTCGGCCTTCTCGATGATCTTCACGCGTGCCCACATGGCGGCGTGGCCGACGCCGCAGTATTCGTGGCAGGGCATCATGTGTTCGCCCGTGTTCTCGAACTTCGTGCGGAAGTTCGAGATGTAGCCGGGGACGAGCATCAGGTTGACGTTGCTTTGCCCGACCGAGAAGCCGTGCACCACATCGGCCGCGGTGCCGCGGATGTGGATGGGCGTGTCCTTCGGCACCAGCAGGCAGGACGGCGTGAACGAATACTGGTTGGCCAGCACCCGCACTGTCACCGTGCCGTCGGTTTCGGCGACCGAACCCAGGTTGGTCTCGATGAATTCGCCCGAGATGTGCAGGGTGCCGGGGTCGATGGTCTCGGTGCGCACCGGCGGCATCGCGGCCCAGTGCACGCTCATGTAGGCAATCATGCCGACCAGGAAGGCGATGATCAGGCCGACCAGGATCGCCCAGCGCGATTCGGCCGCGTGGGCAACCGCCGCGCCGGCGGAAGAGGGGTGACCGGCCGCCATCTCAGTCGCCTCCGCGCGCGAGATACACCAGGACGTAGAAGGCGACCCAGATCGCCAGCACGATGACCACCGCCAGGCCGGCCACCGCAAAGGCGCCGCCCGGGCCCCGGGCCACCACGGCGTCGACCTGTGCCTGGTCGTGGCTGGCATCCCGCTCGATCGGTTCCAGAATCATGCACGCTCCTCGATCACGTTGACTTGTTCAAACGTTTTATTCAACCGCGTTGTTCCACCGCGTTATTCAACCGTTGCCGCACGCAAATCGTTCACCTCGCGCACGCCCACCGGCGCGCCGCGGTTGCCCCAGGCGGTGCGGATATAGGTGACCACTGCCGCGATGTCGGCATCGGACAGCGAGTGGGCGAACGGCGGCATGCCGTAGGGCATGGGGTTACGTCGGGTGCCGGGCGGATAACCGCCATTGAGCACCATGCGGATCGGGTTGACGGCGGACGTCATCGTAATCGACTGGTTGGCGGCCAGCGGGGGATAGTGCGGCAGCTTGCCGCGCCCCTGGGCGCCGTGGCAGTTCGCGCACTGGGCGTCGTAGATGCGCTTGCCTTGCGTGAACTGCTGGGTGATGTTGGCGCGCGCCGGCGCCGCGGCCGGGTCGTTGGCGAGCGGCTGGTCGGCGGGCAGGCTCTTCAAATAGACCGCCATCGCGCGCACGTCCTCGGTGGTCAGGAACTGCAGGCTGTTGAAGGTGACCTCGGCCATCGGGCCGTAGACCGTGCCGCGGTTCGACACGCCTTTCTGCAGCAGGTCGATGATGTCCTGGATCTCCCAGGTGCCCAGGCCCGCTTCCTTGTTGGAGGTGAGCGAGGGCGCGTACCAGTTCTGCATCGGGATCAGGCCGCCCTGGAAGGCGCGTTCCTGCGAGGAGCCGCCCAGGGCGTTGATCGGCGTGTGGCACATCGCGCAATGGCCCAGGCCCTCGACCAGGTAGGCGCCGCGGTTCCATTCGGCCGACTTGGTCTTGTCGGGGACGTACTCGCCTTCCTTGAAGTACAGGGTGCGCCAGCCGATCAGCAGGGCGCGGTTGTTGTAGGGGAAGCGCAGGTCGTGCTGGCGCGAAGCCTGGCGCACCGCCGGCACCGAGCGCAGGTAGGCATAGATGGCGTCGGTGTCGGCGCGCGTGACCTTGGTGTAGCTGGCGAAGGGCATCGCCGGGTAGAGCAGGTCGCCGTTGCGCGAGCGGCCGGTGCGCATCATCTTGAAGAAGTCGTCGGCGCTCCACTTGCCGATGCCAGTCTCCGGATCGGGCGTGATGTTCGGCGCGTACAGGGTGCCGAAGGGCGTGGGCATGGCCCGGTTGCCGGCAAAGATCTTGCCGCCGGGGACGGTGTGGCAGGCGATGCAGTCGCCGGCCTGGGCCAGGTACTTGCCGCGTTCGATCAGCGCCTGCTGGGCATTGCGCGCGGGCTGGGCGGCAGGCTTTGCCGTCTGTTGCGCCAGCGAAGGGCCCTGGGCCGCCACCAGCAGCAGCGCCGGCGCCAGCCAGCCGGCAACAAGCCTGAGGAGTCGGGTCGGTTTCATTTGCGCGCCTCCTGCTTCGGCTGGGGCTGGCTGCCGCAGGCGAGCGGCAGGCGGGCGCTGCTCGCCCTGGCAGGCCGGACGTTCGTGACCGGCAGCGAGGCCAGGTAGGCCGATACCGCCGCCACCTCGGTCTCGCTCAGGGTCGAGGCGATCACCTGCATGCAGTCGGGGGCGAGGGCGGTGCGCACGCCGTAGCGCCAGGCGCCGAGCTGGGCGCTGACGTAGTCGGCGCGCAGGCCCAGCAGGCCCGGGATGCCCGGTTCGTGTCCGGCC
>DEKZ01000124.1 GCA_002354135.1 Massilia sp. UBA2709
GCCGCCCGCGCTCGAGGCCGCGCCGGGCTGGGCGCCGATCGCCAGCGGCGGCACCGCGTAGGCTTTTCCTTCGGGGCGGTCGAGCCGCAGCAGGATGTCGGCCGCGACGCGTCCCGCGCCCGTGACCAGGTCGTTGTGCCCGCTCGTGCGGTGCAGGAGATAGGGAGCGAGGGCGCGCGGCGTGGCGCCCTGCGACTGGAGATAGGCCAGGGCGCCGCCGAAGGCGGCCCCTCCCAGCAGCGCCAGCAGGGCCAGCGCGCCGATGGCACGCTTCACGTACCGGTCTTGATATTGTGGCGGCTCATCAGGTCGTACATGGTCGGACGGCTGATGCCGAGGATCTCGGAAGCCTTGACGATGTTGCCGTCGACCCGGGCCAGGGCCTTGATGATGGCCTTGTACTCGGCCTCGTCGCGCACCTGGCGCAGGTTGATCGGTTCTTCTTCCAGGCCCTCGCCCGGCAGGCCGAGGTCGTCGGCAACGATCGTGTTCCCGTCGGCCATGATGACGGCGCGCTTGATGCAGTTTTCCATCTCGCGCACATTGCCCGGCCAGGCATAGGCTTCGATCGCGGCGATCGCGTCCGGCGCGAAGTGCAGCGTGCCGCGCGACTCCTGGGCGCAGAATTTGTTCTTGAAGTGATGCGCCAGCAGGGCGGCGTCGCCTTCGCGGTCGCGCAGCGGCGGGATCGTCACCACGATCTCGGACAGGCGGTAGTACAAGTCTTCGCGGAAGCGGCCGGTGGCGCACAGCTCCTTCAGCTTCTGGTGGGTCGCGCAGACGATGCGCACGTCGACCGGGATCTCCTCGTGGCCGCCGATGCGCTCGATCACGCGCTCCTGCAGGAAGCGCAGCAGCTTGGCCTGCAGCGGCATCGGCAAATCGCCCACCTCGTCGAGGAAGAAGGTGCCGCCGTGGGCCAGTTCGACTTTGCCCTTGGTCTGCTTGGCGGCGCCGGTGAAGGCGCCCTTCTCGTAGCCGAACAGCTCGGATTCGAGCAGGTTTTCCGGAATGGCCGCGCAGTTGATCGCCATGAAGCGCTCCTTGGCGCGCGGCGACAGTGCGTGCACGGCGCGCGCCAGCACCTCTTTACCCGTGCCGGATTCGCCCAGCAGCATGACGGAGGCCGAAGTCGGCGCCACTTTCTCGATGCTGCGGCAAACCTTGAGCATCGAGGGCGCGCGCGAGATCACGCCCGACATCGGCGAATCGGCCTGTTCGCGCTGCATGCGGCGGTTTTCCTGCTGCAGGTTGTGCAGGAAGAAGGCGCGCTGGATCACCAGGTTCAGCACCTCGGGGTCGCAGGGCTTCTGGTGGAAATCGTAGGCGCCCAGGCCGATCGCCTTGACGGCGTTGGCGTGGTCCTGGTTGCCGGTCAAAACGATCACGCGCGTGTCCGGGGCCAGGGCCAGGATCTGCTGCAGGGTCGCCAGGCCCTCGGTCGAGCCGTCCGGGTCGGGCGGCAGCCCCAGGTCCATGGTGACCACGGCCGGCTCGTGGCGGCGGATCTGCGCCAGCGCGGCTTCGCGGTCGCCGGCGACCACGACTTCATAGGCGTCCAGGCTCCACTTGAGCTGCTTTTGCAGGCCCGGGTCGTCTTCGATGATCAGGAGTTTCGGTTTGTTCTGTGTCACGGTGTTCCTCGCGTCAGGCTGCCCGTTCGACGAGCAGCGCATCCTGCCGGTACAAGGGCAGGATGACTTTGAAAGTGGTGCCGAACGAGGGCCTGCTGGAGACTTCCAGGCGCCCGCCCAGCTCGTTGATGTATTCGCGGCTCTCGAACACGCCGATGCCCATGCCCGCCGACTTGGTCGACTCGAAGGGCTTGAACAGGCGCTCGCGGATGAATTCCTCGCTCATGCCCTCGCCGGTGTCGGCAATCTCGATCTGTACCGCCTCGCCGGCGCGCGCCAGCACGATCCTGACGCTGCCATCCTTGGGCGTGGCCTCGATCGCGTTCTGGATCAGGTGGCCCACCACGCGCTCGAGGCGCTCGCGGTCGGCCAGTACGCGCAGGCCGGTATCGACCACGTCGAGCTGCGGACGCGGCTCGAACGCGGACTTCTGCGCCATCGCCTGGCGCACCACGGCGTCCACCGCCAGCGGCGCCGGCTTTTCCTGGATGTCGATGCGGCTGAGCTTCTGCAGCATCAGCTTCATCTTCTGCACCGACAGCGACACCGTTTCCAGCATGTCGGCCTGGAACTCGGGGTTGTGCTTGTGCTTCTCGGCGTTGGCGTTCATCAGCGACAGCTGCGAGACCAGGTTCTTCAAATCGTGCACCACGAACGTGGACATGCGGTTGAAGGACTCGAACTGGCGCGCCACCATCAGGGCGTTCGCCGCTTCCTGCTGGGCAAGGTAGCTGGCGGCCTGGCTGCCGGCGATGTCGAGCAGGTCGATCACTTCCCAGTTCAGCTTGATCGGGCTGCGCGCCGTCTGCAGCACCACGAAGCCGAACAGCTTATTCCCCATCATCAGCGGCACCACCAGCCAGCCGCGCGGGTAGTCGCGCAGCCACTGCGGCAGTTCGAGGCCGTCGTATTTTTCCGGCTCGGTGACGACCTCGCCCAGGTCGATCACCCACTGCGTGCTTTCCAGGAAGCGGCACAGGGGCGAGTCGCCCGGTTCGACCACGTCGACTTCCGGTCCCTGCCAGTTGGCGGCCGGCTCGAAGGCGCCGGATTCGCGGCGCTGCCACAGCACGCCGCCCGGACTTTCGACCAGGGCCGCCACCGCCTGGATGGCGCGCTCGCCCAGGTTATCGCCGCTTTCGGACAGGGTGCGGGTAAAACGCATCCATTCCTCGCGGTAGTCGTAGCCGTAGCTGTAGAAGTGCTTGCTGATGAAGACCTTCAGCCAGGCGCGGAAGGTGCCCGAGAACAGGATCCCGGCCAGCAGCAGCAGCGCGCCGAACAGGAAGGTCACCTGCATCACGGTGCCCCAGTTGCCGCCGAAGTAGCGCAGGTAGTAGCCGGCCGAGCCCATCGCCAGCAGGTAGATGGCCGAGCCGAACAGCGCCGCCGAGTGGAACATGGCGCGGCGCGACACTGCCAGCGGCGAGCTCCAGGACTTCGCGCGCGTCATCGACACCGCGATCAGGGGCACGGTCAGCGCATTGACGACGCCGCGCGCGGCCCAGATGTCGGGGTCGACCTCGCGGAACAGCATCGCGTGGCTGTACAAATAAAAATCGTAGGCGAACATGCCGCCGATGGCCAGGCAGACGAACTTGATGGCCCAGCGTTCCTGCGCGGTCTTGTTGCGGTAGGCCTGCTCGACCAGCAGCATGCCGCCCACCGCCTGGGCCACGCGCGCCGTCACCGGCAGGACCGAGCCGAGCAGGTCCAGGTCCCAGTAGCCGGCAAAGGCGGCGCTAAGGGCCAGCAGGTAGCAGACGGCGGCCACGAACAGCACCGGACGCAGGCCGAAAGGCAGGCGGCTGCCCGGTTTGTGGTAGTCCCCCAGCAGCACCACCAGGAACAGCGACCAGGCAGCGTTGCGCGCCACTTCCATTGCATCGGAGAGGTCGGTCCACAGCATGCGGTCGAGCGCGGCCGAGGCCAGCGCGCCGGCCCACAGCGCCGAGGCGACGCAAGCCAGGATCAGCACCGGCCCGTAGGCGCGGCCGCGCCAGCCTGTCAGCAGGGGCACGCCCAGGGCCAGGAAGCCGAGGGCCGCGAGCCCATGGCTGTAGGCGGCGATACTGGTCAGGGGAACACTATCCATCGATCTTGGACCAGGCGCATAGGCCCGGAGAATGCCCTATCCCGGCCGCAGCCGGGACAAGGTGTTGCACATACAATCCGATACGGATGATTACCGGCCGCTGCGGAACAGCACCACCTTCAGCGTGTCGATCAGGATCAGGAAGTCGAGGAACAGGCTGTTGTTCTTCACGTAGTAGAGGTCGTACTGCAGCTTCTGCAGCGCGTCCTCGGCCGAGGAACCGTAGCCGTAGCGCACCTGGGCCCAGCCGGTGATGCCCGGCTTGATGCTGTGGCGCACATTGTAGTACGGGACGACCTCGATCAGCTGCTCGATGAAGTAGGGACGCTCGGGGCGCGGACCGACGAAGGACATCTCGCCCTTGAACACGTTCAGGATTTGCGGCAGTTCGTCGATCCGGGTCTTGCGCATGAAGTTGCCGAAGCGGGTGACGCGCGGGTCGTTCTGCGCCGCCCACTGCGGCTTGCCGGCCTTTTCGGCGTCGGTGCGCATGCTGCGGAATTTGTGGACGAAGAAGCTCTTGCCGTCCTTGCCCACGCGTTCCTGCGAATAGAAGATCGGGCCGCGGTCTTCCAGCCAGATGGCCAGCGCCGCCAGCAGCATCAGCGGGAAGGTGAACACCAGGATCGCGGTGCTGCACACCAGGTCGAAGCTGCGCTTCATGAAGGTGCGGACAAAACTCTGGTCGAAGCCGCCGCCGAACACCAGCCAGCTCGGCTGGATCGAGTCGACCCGGATCTGGCAGGTTTCGCGCTCGAAGAAGGTGGCGGCGTCGGTCACTTTCACCCCCTGCAGTTTGCAGTCGAGCAGTTCCTTGATCGGGAAGCCGCCGCGGCGGTTCTGCACCGACACCACGATTTCCTGGACGTTGTACTGGCGCGCCAGCTTGACCAGCGAGTCGCCGTCGCGCACCTTCAGCAGGCTGTTCTGGGGCACGCACAGCTCCTCGCCGGCGGCGGGAATGAAGCCGGCGACGTCGTAGCGGTGGTAGCGGGCGGCGCGTTCGGCCAGGTCGGAGCACTCCTTGGCCAGCGGACCGCCGCCCAGGAACATGATGCGCGACTGCAGGAAGCGCGCTTCGGAGGTCTTGAAGAAGACCATGCGCGCCAGGTAGATGCCGACCGCCGACAGCCCGAACACCAGCAGCAGGATGCTGCGGCCCAGGGACAGTTCCGGCGCGATGTAGAACACCAGCGTCAGGATCAGGAAGCCCATCACAAACGAAGGCAGGAGCTTCATCAGGAAGGGGTGGCGCAGGCCATCCTCGAAATCGAGCTGGTACATGCCCATCGCGCTCATGCTGAACACGATGGCCAGCGCGAACGCGATCGCTGAGGTGAAGAAATGGTCGAGAGGAGGGAAATTCACGCCATTGCCGACCTCCATGTAGCGCAGGGCCACGCCGGCATAGGCGGCGCCGAGCAGCACCAGCACCTCGACGACCAGCAGCACGGAAACGATCTTCGACACGTAGTGGTTAGAGATTCTAAACACGTCAGTCCTCCTGAATTCTTCTTACTTTTTCTTACTCGGATACCACATGCGAACCCTGGCCCTGCAGGTCGTGGACATACCAATCCATGGCCTGGCGCAGGCCTTCGCCGATCCGGTGCGTGGGCGCATAGCCCAGCAGCGTCGCGGCCTTCCCGATATCCGCCTGCGAGTGGCGCACGTCGCCACGGCGGAAATCGACATACTGCGGCTGGTGCGCCTCCACGTGCGGGAAGCGTTCGCGCAGCAGATCGCGCATCATGCCGTACAGCTGGTTCAGGCTGGTGCGCTCGTTGAGCGCCACGTTGTAGACCTGGTTCACCGCTTCGCTTGGTGCCATCGCCGCCAGCAGGTTGGCCTGGACCACGTTGTCGATGTAGCAGAAATCGCGGCTGGTCTCGCCGTCGCCGTTGATGCGCAGCGGCGCATTGCGGATCAGCGCGGCCACCCACTGCGGGATCACGGCGGCATAGGCGCCGTTCGGATCCTGGCGCGGGCCGAACACGTTGAAGTAGCGCAGGCCGATCGATTCCATGCCGTAAGTGCGGCCGAACACGTTCGCGTACAGCTCGTTGACGTACTTCGTCACCGCATACGGCGAGAGCGGATTGCCGATCACCTCTTCCACCTTCGGCAGGTCGGGGTGGTCGCCATAGGTCGAGCTCGAGGCAGCGTAGACGAAGCGGCGGACCTTGGCGTCGCGCGCGGCCACCAGCATGTTGAGAAAGCCGGTGACGTTGGTGGCGTTGGTCGTGACCGGATCGTCGATCGAGCGCGACACCGAGCCGAGCGCGGCCTGGTGCAGCACGAAGTCGACGTCCTCGCAGGCGCGGGCGCAGTCCGCTTCGTTGCGGATATCGCCTTCGATGAAATTAAATTTCATCCAGGCATCGTTCGTGACAGATTCTTTCACCTGCTCGAGGTTACGGCGATGCCCGGTCGCGAAATTGTCGAGGCCAGTCACACGCTGGCCGAGCTTGAGCAACGCTTCGACCAGGTTCGAGCCAATGAAGCCGGCGGCGCCGGTGACCAGCCAGTGGTGGCTGTGCTGGCCCAGATGCTGCCTTACGTCTTGAATCTTATTCACAGTTTTCGGGACTTTCTCGATTGCGCAATGCGAAAAACCAGTAGGTCCAGGGACAGCAAAGCCGCCGCAAGCGGCGGCCCCGGACCGTGACGCCGTTACAGGCGCCAGACGCAGTAGCCGGCTTCCTTCAGCGCTTCCGGATCGAATTGCGATTTGACGTCGATGAAGCAGCCGCCGTCGTTCAGCTTGGACTGGAAGTCGGTCAGCGACAGCGCCAGCACTTCCTTGTGCGGCACGGCGGCGATCAGGGCGTCGGCCTTCGGCAGAGCGTCCCAGTTCTTTTCCAGCGTAATGCCGTACTCGTGCTGGGCTTCGTCGGCTTCCGCCAGCGGATCCCAGACGTGGACATCGACGCCGTAGCTTTCCAGCTCGTGGACGATGTCGGCGACCTTCGAGTTGCGCAGGTCGGGGCAGTTTTCCTTGAAGGTCAGGCCGATGACATTGACCTTCGCGCCCTTCACCTGGAAGCCCGACGAGATCATCGATTTGACGGTCTTTTCCGCGACAAACTTGGCCATGCCGTCGTTGATGCGGCGGCCCGCCAGGATCACCTGCGGATGGTAGCCGACCATCTCGGCCTTGTGGGTCAGGTAGTAGGGATCGACGCCGATGCAGTGGCCGCCGACCAGGCCCGGACGGAAGGGCAGGAAGTTCCACTTGGTGCCGGCCGCTTTCAGCACTTCGAGCGTGTCGATGCCGATCTTGTCGAAAATGATCGCCAGTTCGTTCATCAGCGCGATGTTCAGGTCGCGCTGGGTGTTTTCGATGACCTTGGCCGCTTCGGCGACCTTGATGCTCGAGGCGCGGTGCACGCCGGCGGTGACCACCGACTCGTACAGCTGGGCGATGCTTTCCAGGGTCTCGGCGTCGTCGCCCGACACGACCTTCAGGATCGTGGTCAGGGTGTGTTCCTTGTCGCCCGGGTTGATGCGCTCCGGCGAGAAGCCGACGTGGAAGTCTTCTTTCCACTTCATGCCCGAGTGCTTTTCGAGCAGCGGGATGCAGACTTCTTCGGTGGCGCCCGGGTACACGGTCGATTCGAAGACGACGATGGCGCCCTTCTTCATGTGCTTGCCGACCGTGGTGCTGGCGCCGGCCAGCGGGGTGAAGTCCGGGTTGTGGGCGATGTCGACCGGGGTCGGCACGGCGACCACGACGTAGTCGGCCTGGGCCAGCATGGCCGGATCAGTCGTCACTTCCAGCTGGCGCGCAGCCTGCAATTGCTCGGTGGAGACTTCGCCGGTCGGATCAATGAATTTCTTGTAGTTCTCGATTTTGGCGGTCGACAGATCGAAACCGATCGTGCGTACCTTCTTGCCAAATTCCACTGCCAGCGGCAGCCCGACGTAACCCAGTCCTACTACCGCGACGACCTGATCTGCTTTCATTATCAGCTTCCGTTATCGAATAAAGTTTTGCTATTATGCTAATTTTTAATATAGCATGGAAACAGGAGGCGCCTCAATATCGCTACTCCGTTTGTGAAACGCCAACAACAAGCTCTGAAATTGAATGTTGTATTTGCATCGGAGCGCTTCCAATGCTGTCGGTTCCATGCAAGCGTTGGATGACCCCGTCAACAAATGCGGCATGCTTGCCTGCTTTTTGCCACGCGACGATGACAGGCGCATGACCTGTGCTCCACATCGCGCCGCCATAGGGCGCTGATCACGGTCTTGCCGTCACGCGTCCTGCATGGCACCGTGCAATATTAGCATTTTCTGAAATACAAGTTTCGCCAGAAAATGAATCGTGCGCACCCCACACATTTGGATGCGCACGACACGGAAGATGTTGTCAATCGTTTACAATCTTGCGCGATCAATCATGTATCGGCAGCAAAACCGATGCACACCGCAGGAGCAGCGCTTGAACGACCTCGAATTCGCCTACCTGAACAACGATTCCCCCGCCAACGACGAGCTCGACGCCTTCGTCCGCACCCAGCCCGGCGGCAGCGCCTACCACCTGGCGGCCTGGCGGCGTGCCGTCGCCGGCGCCTATGGCTATCCCGGCCAGGTGCTGGTGGCGCGCCAGGGCGGCCAGCTTGCAGGCCTGCTGCCGCTGTCGGCGGTCGCCAGGCCGCTGGGCAAACCGCGCTGGATTTCGCTGCCCTTCTGCGACCTGGGCGGCCCGCTCGCGGTGTCGCTTGACGTTGCCGAGGCGCTGGCGGCGCGTGCGCGCAAGGATGTCGGCGCCGGCGGCGCGACCGGACTGGAACTGCGCTGTTCGGCGCAGGAAACAATGGAAGAGGCGGCGCTCGAAGGCCGCAAGGTGCGCATGCTGCTCGGCCTGCCCGAGAGCGCGGCGGCCCTGATGCAGAGTTACCCGCCCAAGCTGCGCAGCCAGGTGCGCAAGGCGGAAAAGAACGGCCTCACCTCGGAAGTGGTCACCAGCGCGGCGGCGGTGGCCGAGTTCTACGAGGTTTACAGCCGCAACATGCGCCGCCTGGGCAGCCCGCCGCACAGCCGCGGCTGGTTCGAGGCGATCCACCGCCACTACAGCGCCAACCAGGACATGTTCATCGTCATTGTGCGCCACGAGGGCAAACCGGTGGGCGCCGGCTGGGTGCTGCGCAGCGGCGACAAGGCCGTCATCCCCTGGGCCTCGACCCTGGCCGACTACAACCCGCTGGCGCCGAACATGCTGTTGTACTGGGCGATCCAGTCATATTTGTGCGAACACGGCGTGCGCCAGTTCGACTTCGGCCGTTCGACCTACGGCGAAGGGACCTATAAGTTCAAGAAACAGTGGGGCGCGGTGCCGGTTGCGCTCGACTGGAAGGAGTGGGATGCGCAGGGGGTCGCGCCGATCGTTGCCCCTGCCACTTCGGGTGGGGCGAAAGCTAGCCTGCGTCCGTTGGTCGAGAGTGCGTGGCAGAAGTTGCCGCTGGCGGTGACCAACAGCCTGGGGCCGCGGTTGCGGCGATACATCACGCTGTAACGCTGGTCCGGACGTTCCGGATTCCTGTCTATATTAATAATGCTGTTGGCTGCCGCGTGATCGTTCACGCGGCGGATCGCGTTCGTCCCGGCGCAGGGCGGTGCGGGCGTGGGCAATTAACGGGAAAAATGCCGGAACCGGCAAAAGGAAGAAAAAGGCGTCAGGTGGTGCGGCTGGCTGGGATCGAACCAGCGACCCTTGGCTTCGGAGGCCAATACTCTATCCACTGAGCTACAGCCGCACGGGAAACTCCTGAGCGATGCGAAGGATACAGTCTTTCGCCGCTGCCGTCCACGGAAAGTGTGGGCGCGCTTGCCATCGATGTGCCATAGGGCATTTTTTGGGACTATAATCGCCGATTGGCGGCCTTTGCAAAAATGCATGCAAGATGGGCAAGCGCAAGCGCCGGGTAGCAGGTTTTTTTAATCGTATTAAGGAAATCATGAGCGACGCACACAATGAACAATCGTTTATCCGGACGCCCAAGCAACTCATCGCGGTGGTCGCTGGTTTCTTCCTGGTCATCGTCATCGGCATCATCCTGCTGGTTGCCTTTGTCACGACCGACAAGCTCGAGGGCGCCGGTACCCAGAGCCTGAGCGACGAAGCGGTCGCGGCGCGCCTGCGCCCGGTGGCCGAGGAAGGCTTTACCCTGGTCGACGCCAACGCACCGAAGGTGCTGCAGGCGGGCGACGCCGTCTATACCGCCGTGTGCGCGGCCTGCCACAGCACCGGCGCCGCCGGTGCGCCGAAAGTCGGCGCCGCGGGCGACTGGACTGCCCGCCTGGCCCAGGGCTACGACACCCTGGTGAAACACGCCATCGAAGGCATCCGCGCAATGCCGGCCAAGGGCGGCAACCCGGACCTGGACAACCTGGAAGTCGAACGCGCCGTCGTCTACATGGC
>DEKZ01000086.1 GCA_002354135.1 Massilia sp. UBA2709
GGCGCGGCCGGCGGCACCGGCCTGGGCGAGGCGGCATCTGGCGCCGATACCCGCACCGGGACCGGCACCTCGTCCGGCGCCAACACCTCGCCCACCGGCGCCGGGACCAGCGGCGGCAATCCTTCGCCGGAGGGCGGACGCAGCCCGTAATTCATCATCATCCATGGCACCGCAGCCGCGTCCCTGCGGCGCGGCTGCGGTCCGCACTCCATCCATATGCAACGCCTGCTCATCATCCTCGGCGCCCTCATCCTCGCTGCCGGCCTGGCCTGGCCCTGGCTGCGCCGCCTGCCTTTCGGCCGCCTGCCCGGCGACATCCACGTCGTGCGCGAAGGCTTCAGCTTTCACTTTCCGATCGTGACCTGCATCGTCGTCTCGATCGTCGTCAGCCTGATTCTCTGGATCTTCAGGCGGTGAATGCCCCAGGCGGTTTCTCCAGCTTGGCCACGAGGTAGCGGAGTGTTGCGTTCATGTGTCGTCAGCCATACTTTTTACCCGAAAGTTAATTTCATTCCATATAATTCTGTTTCCTTTCTTTTAATAAACAGAATTACAGGCGGAAAAATGCGTTTCGTGAGACTGGTGGCTGCGGCCGCGCTGGGTGCGGCGCTGGTGGCGGGTTGCGGCGGTGGTGGTGGAGATAGCCCAAAGGCGAGCCCTCCGGTCAGTGGCGCTCCGGGGACCGGTACGGTTCCGCCAGTGACGCCGGGCGGAACATGGCTGACGTTGTCGCCGACGCCGGTAGCGGTGACGAGCTACGAGAACGAAACCAGCCGTTTTCAACTGAGGGCGGTGGCGAATCGCAGTTTCGACAAGCCGTTCAACGTCGCGATTGTCGATAGTAAAGGTGTGCTCTCCCCCGAGGTATCGCTCAAAGCGATCAGCCAGTATGAATACGTGGCCGACCTGAGCACGGCGGCGCTGGCGTCGGGCTATCATGAAACGCGCCTGGAGGTGCGCCTGTGCGAGGACGACCCCCTTGTCTGTAGCAAGCCCTTGCAGGGTTCTCCCTGGTATGTCCCGGTCTCGGTCAACGTGCTGTCTCCGGCCCAGTCGCAGGGGCGCCTGGCGCTGATGCCCGCCGCGCTCGACCTCGTCACCTACCAGGGCGAGCCCCTGTCGTTCGAGATCGTCGCGCAATTCGGGGGCGCCTCGAAACCGGTGCAGCTCGCCGTTGTCGACAACGCCGGCATCCTGACCCAGGGCGCGGCGATGAGCCAGGACGGCAGCACCATCTACCGCGCCCAGCTAAGCACATCATCCATATTGACGGTCGGCGTACACAGCGCTTCGCTCGAGGTCCGCGCCTGCTTCGACGACCCGCGCGAGTGCCGTTCGCCGGTCAGCGGTTCGCCATGGCGCGTCCCGACCCAGGTGACCGTGAAATCGGGCGTCAATTTGACGACGTTGGCCGCGATTCCGGGCGCGGCGCCGTGGAGCACCTACAACGGCAACGCTGCGCAAAACGCTTACGTTCCCGCCAGCTTCGACCCGGCAAACTTCGTTCGCCGCTGGAACAGGCCGGAGAGCACCGCGGTCGAGACGAGTGCGCCGGTCGTCGACAACGGAACGGTGTTCCTTACCCGCGCCGGCAGTGATGGCCGCTGGGAGCTGTCGGCCACGAGCGAGGCGAGCGGTGAAGTACTGTGGCGCTACGACCTGGGCGCCCAGGCGACGGCAAGTTCGCTCGCAGCCGCCAACGGCAGGGTCTTCGTGACATCGAACGGCGTCGAGGGCGCTTACCTTTGGGTCCTGGACCAGGCTGGCGGTCGACTGGCCGACAAGATCCGGCGCTACGCGCCGTATGAACGCCACCGGGCGCCGACAGTCGTTGGCGACATGGTCTATCTCGGCGATTCCCAGGGAATGGCCAAGTTCGATGCCGCGACGGGCACGATCGCATGGGAAAACCGGAGCATGCGCTGGGCATCCGGATTCTGGACCCCGGCGGTGGACGGCAGCCATGCCTACGCCGTCCTGAATGACCAACTGTACGCGCTCGATACCGGCGACGGCAGCATTGGCTTCAACATCCAGGATGCCGGCCTGGCCTACAACGATACGGCCGCCAAGGTATTCGTGCTGGGCGATGACATGGGCATCGCAAAAAGCCGCGACCGGCTGTTGGGATTCGACCTGCAGTCGCGTACGCGCAAGTGGGTCGCCGACACTTGCACCATGGGTCAGCCGGTGCTGGCACATGGCACGGTGTATTCGCTGGGCGAGAGCGGCCTGGTCCTCCACGCGCGCGCGGCCGGCACCGGAATACTGCAATGGAAGTCGGGCTGGCTGTTCGACAACACGAGCGACGCGAACAACGCACATCTTGCCGTCACCTCGAACCTCGCATTCGTCAGCTCGGCGAAGGGCACGCGCGCGGTCGACCTCGCGACGCAGAAGATCGTCTGGACCTACCCCTTCGGCGGCGAACTGGCCATCTCGGATCGCGGCGTGCTGTATATCGCCACGTCTACCGGCATGCTGGCAGCCATCAACCTGCGCTGATTTCCGTCGCGCCACAAGGCGCCCCCGCCGGGGGCGCATTTTTTGCGCCATCGCCTGACACACCCGCATCCGAGGACCTCGGCAAGATGCCCGACAAGAACGTGGCCGACGCCATCCAGTGCTTGCCGGGCGTGAACACGCAACATCCGCCGGCGGCGAGGCGCGGCCGGTCGACCAGGAAGGCGACGCCCAGGCCGATGCCGACTGGCGCGAGGGTCGCACGACGTGCGCCCTCTTGCCGCGCCCCTTTCCCGTCTACTGCGCCCCCGGCTGCGCCACCTCGCGCGCCGCCGCCTCGGCTTCTGCCTTCGCCCGC
>DEKZ01000150.1 GCA_002354135.1 Massilia sp. UBA2709
AGGTCGATGCGATCGCCGCGCGCGAAACCGAGCGCTATCGCCCCCTGGTCGCGCGCAAGCCCGTCACCCTGCGCTACCAGGACGGCCACGCCTTTGCCGTGCAGGCTCCCGCCGAGCTGGTCGCCGCCGCCATCGGCAACCTGGTGCGCAATGCCTGCCAATACACCGAGGCGGGCGAAGTGAACGTCGTGCTGGGAGACAGGCAGCTGATCGTCGAGGACACCGGACCTGGCCTGCCGGCAGCCGTACGCGACACGCTGCGCCAGCCCGGCGCGGCGCCGAACGGCGTGCCTTCGACCGGCTCGGCCGGGACCGGACTCGGCCTGTCGCTGGTGCGCCGGATCGGCGAATACCTCGGCGCCACCCTGCGCTACGAGGAGCGTGCCGGCGGCGGCAGCCGTTTCACGATCATTTTTCCCAAGTAACTTCACGAAATCTTAACGTCGCGCTGACCGGCGCCTGACGCCGTGTTTCTTATCCTTGAGTTCCAGTGGCCGCTCCTGGCCACCCGGTTTTCACGGATACGAGTTTGGACAAGTTCTTCGCACGGCGCATCAGCGCCCCCCTTCTTACCCTGGCGGTCGCGACCTTGCTTGCCGCCGCCGGCAACCTCAAATTCTGGTCGACCCTGACGGCCGCTGCCGGCGGGCTGTCGCTCGCGCACCTGCCGTTGCTGGCCGGCGCCTTCCTCATCATCGTCCTGTTCTTCAACGCCTGCCTGACGCTGGCGAGCTTCCGTTTCGTCGCCAAGCCGGTGCTGATCGTCCTGGTGCTCATGGCCTCGGCGGCGAGCTATTTCATCGCCGCCTACGGGATCGTGATCGACCGCGCCATGATCCAGAACGTGTTCGAGACCGACGTGCGCGAGGCAACCGAACTGTTCAGCTGGCACCTAGTGCTGACGGTGGGCCTGCTCGGCCTGCTGCCGTCCATCTGGATCGCCCGCGCCGAGATCCGCTTCCCGCAAGGCCTGCGCGGGCTGCTCGGCAGGGTGGGCATCGCCGGCGGCTCGCTGCTGCTTGCGGGGCTGCTGCTGATGATCTTCTTCAAGAGCCTGGCGCCGGCGCTGCGCGAACACCGCGAACTGCGCCTGCTCCTGACGCCGACGAACACGATCCAGGCCCTGCACGGCTACCTGCGCAGCAAGTGGAGCACCCCGGTCGTGGTCGCCCCGCTGGGCCGCGACGCCATGAAGGGCGCGGCCTGGCGCGGCCAGGCGCGCCGCACGGTGACGGTCATCGTGGTCGGCGAGACCGCGCGCGCCATGAACTTTTCGCTGAACGGCTACAAGCGCGAGACCAATCCGCTGCTGGCCCGCCAACAGGGGCTGATCAATTTCTCGAACGTGTCGTCCTGCGGCACGGCGACGGCGGTCTCGGTGCCCTGTGTGTTTTCCGCTTTCGGGCAGGATAATTATTCCGAAGCCAAGGCCAGCAGCCAGGAAGGCCTGCTCGACGTGCTCGCGCATGCCGGCTTCAGCGTCCTGTGGCGCGACAATAATTCCGGCTGCAAGGGCGTCTGCGCGCGCGTGGCCTACGAAGACCTGTCGCAACCGGGCCCGAACGCGCGCTTCTGCGAAGGCGACGAATGCTACGACGAGCGCCTGCTCGAAGGCTTGCCCGAGCTGATCCGCAAGAGCACGAAAGACCTGGTCATCGTGCTGCACCAGAAGGGCAGCCACGGCCCGGCCTACGCCAAGCGCTATCCTCAGGGCTTCGGCCGCTTCAGCCCGGTGTGCGACAGCATCGAGTTCGAGAAGTGCTCGCGCGACTCCATCGTGGCTGCGTACGACAACACGATCTTGTACACCGACTATTTCCTCAGCAAGACGATCGACCTGCTGCGCGACACTGCCGCCAGCGAGGGCGTGGACACGGCGATGCTGTACTTCTCCGACCACGGCGAGTCGCTCGGCGAGAACAACCTCTACCTGCACGGCGCCCCCTACATGTTCGCGCCCGCCGAGCAGACCCGGGTGCCGATGATGCTCTGGATGTCGGACCATTTCAGCGAGCGCTTCCGCATCGACCGCACCTGCCTGATGGCGCGCCGCACCGAGCCGCTATCGCACGACAATGTGTTCCATTCGGTGCTGGGCTTGCTCGACGTGAACACCGCCGTGCTCAATCCCAAGCTCGACCTGTTCCACGCCTGCACCCGGGGTAGTTGAGTGCGCGCCCCTGAATCGAACGCCGCGCCGGTCCTGATCGGCGCGCGGCAGGCATGGCGCATCGCCGCCGTGCTGCTCATCACTGCCGGCTTCATCTTCTGGCTGGGACGCTGCACCGACATCGACCTGATGCTGGCCGATGCGCTCTACGATCCCGGCATCCACGCCTTCCCCTGGCGCCACGCCTGGCTGACGGAAACCTTCAGCCACGTCATCCTGAAAGAACTGCTGAGCGCAGCGGCTGTCGGCGTGATTTTGGTGGCAATGCTCGACACCTGGCGTCCGCGCCGTCCGCGCGACGGGCTTGCGCGCCTGCGCCTGCGCGTCGTTGCCCTGTCGGCGCTGCTGGTGCCGCTGGTGATCAGCCTGCTCAAGCAGGCCAGCGTCGCGCATTGCCCCTGGGACCTTGCGCGCTACGGCGGCGCCGAGCCCTATCTGCGCCTGTTCGATCCGCTGCCTTTCGGCGTGCAGGCCGGCCATTGCCTGCCGGCCGGGCATGCCTCGAGTGCGCTGTGGCTGGTGGCCCTGTGCGTCTACTGGCTGCCGCTGCGTGGCCGCATGGCGGGCCGCGTCGCGG
>DEKZ01000267.1 GCA_002354135.1 Massilia sp. UBA2709
TTTCGCGCCGCCGGTCGCGCGCACCGATGCGGACGCCGAGTACCTGCTCAACAAGACCGCCTTCTTCATCGACAACAACCTGGCCCACCTGCGCGCGCCCCTTGAGGCGGCCGCGCCGCGCGCCAAGGCGCAGACGCCCTGGTCGGGCAGCGACCCGCGCTATCCCTTCGCGCATGCCGAGCGCACGCCCGACACCCTGGGGCCGCTGTTCCACGCGCGCCCCGGCGCGCCGCCGCCGAACCTGGTCTTCATCATCGTCGAAGGCCTGGGCCGCACTTTCTCCGGCCCGGGCGCGCGCCTGGGCAGCTTCACGCCCTTCCTCGACGAGCTGGCGGGTAGAAGCCTGTATTTCGAGAACTTCCTGTCCGGCCAGGGCCGCACCTTCGGCGTCCTGACCACGGTGTTCGGCTCCCTGCCCTTCGGCGAGAACGGCCTGGCCGCGCTTGGCGACAGGTTGCCGCGCCACGAATCGCTGCTGACCGTCCTGAAAAGCCAGGACTACAAGTTGCGCTTCTACTCGGGCTCGAACCTGGACTTCGACAACGAAGGCCTGTTCCTGCGCCGCCAGGGCGCCGACACGCTCGTGAGCGAAAAGGATTTCGGCCCGCCCTACCAGCGCAGCAACGACTGGGGCTATGCCGACCGCGACCTGGTGGAAGTGGCGCTGGCGCGCGAAGCGCAGGCGCCCACCGGCCCGTTCGTGACCATGGTCCAGACCACCAGCATGCACAGCCCCTTCACCTTCCCGGGCAAGAGCGAGTACCTGCGCCGCGTCGACGCGCGCCTGGCCGAGCTGAAGCTGCCGCGTTCGCCGGTGCACGAGAACGGGCGCGACATCTTCGCCAGCATCCTCTACACCGACGACGCGCTGCGCCTGTTCTTCGAGCGCGCCCAGCAACTGCCGGGTTACGACAACACCATCTTCATCGTCACCGGCGACCACCGCCTGCCCGAACTGCCGATGGACACGCGCATCGAGCGCTACCACGTGCCGCTGATCGTGTACTCGCCGCTGCTGAAGGCGCCGCGCGCGATCAAGGCGGTCTCCTCGCAGTTCGACATCGCGCCTTCGCTGCTGGCCTATCTCGCGAACAATCACGGCCTGAAGTCCCCGGCGGACGTGAGCTGGATCGGCACGGGCCTGGACACCGAGCCGGCCTTCCGCAACCTGCACGCGATTCCCCTGAAGCAGACCAAGACCGAGATGAGCGACTTCGTCTCCGGCACGGCCTACCTGGCCCAGGGACGGCTGTACACGGTCGGCGACGGCATGCAGGTCGACCGCAGCGACGACGCCGGGGCGCTGGCGCGGGCCCAGGCCCAGTTCCGCGATTTCCTGAAGGCGAACGCCACGGCCGGGCGCAGCACCGCCATGCTGCCGCCTGATGCGGTGAAGCTGGCCGGCTACGGCGGCGAGCGCACGCTGCGCGGCACGGCGCTGGCCGCGAGCGCGGGCGATATCGGCGTCACGGGCCTGCGCCGTGTTGCAGGGAGCAAGGAAGCCGTGTTCGAGGCGATCTTCACCAACCACGGCGCGACGAGCTCGCCCGACTTCGTGCCCCTGCTCGTGATCACCAACGAACACGGGCTGGAACTGAACGAAACCGTCGCCCCTGCGCGCGCGCTCGCCCCCGGCGAATCGGCCACGGTGAGGCTGCAGCCCAACCTGGACAAGGTTGCGCCGGGCGGCTATTTCGTCTCGGTCCTGCCTTCGCACCCGGCCACCGGCCGCCCGGTCGGCGTCGGCCAGTACCACGTGGAGACCCGCCTGTGACGCGCCTGTTCGCCGCCCTGCTGCTGGCGCTGGCCGCCGCTGTTGCCCATACTGCCCATGCCGCCGACCGCGTCGGCCCGCGCGCCATCTGGACCTGGGAAGAGGATTCCTATGCGATGCTCGAGGAACCCGCCGAGGCGGCCCGTGCGATCGCCTTCCTGCAGTCGAAATCGATCGACACCGTCTTCCTCTACGCCGACGCCTTCGGCAAGCGCAACCTCATCGTCTCGCAGCCCCAGCTCTACCGGCGCCTGATCCGGCGCCTGCACGCCTCCGGCCTGAAGGCCTATGCCCTGCTCGGCTCGGGCTACCTGCACACCGAGCGCTACGTGCTGCCCCAGCACCGCAAGGAAGCCCTGGCCATGCTGCAGCGCGTCCTCGACTACAACAAGACAGCGGCGCTTGACGAACGCTTCGACGGCATCAACGTCGACATCGAGCCCCACATCCTCGACGAATGGTCGACCCGCAAGATGGCGCTGCTGGCCGATTTCGTGGCGCTGTCGGATGCACTGATGGCGGCCAAGCGCGCCTCGGGCCAGGCGCTGCCGATGGGCCCGGCGCTGCCGTTCTGGCTGGACGGCATGCAGATCGAGTGGAAGGGCCAGCGCAAACCAGTCAGCCAGCACGTGCAGGACATCTACGACTACGTGGCGCTGATGGATTACCGCGACCATGCGCTCGGCGGCGACGGCATCGTCAGCCATGCGATGGACGAACTGCGCTACGCCGAACGCATCGAGCGCCGCGTGCTGATCGGCGTCGAGACCCTGCCGAACGCGATCCAGAAGGTCTCCTTCGAACACCTGGAGGAAGCGGACATGGAGCGCGAGCTGCGCTCGACGGCCCAGAGCGTGGGCGCGATGCAGCCCTTCGGCGGCTTCGTGATCCACCATTACGGGTCCTATCGCAAGTGGCTGGGGCTGGCGCCCTGAGCGCCTGACAAAACCTCCATGGCTGCGTTGCATCGTCTCGCCGTACCCGCGTACTGTCTTCGACGCTGCGCCTTGCCCTGGAGCTTTTGTCAGGCGCTTCTATCTTGGGCGTCAGATCCGCGTGAGCCGGATCGTGTGCTGCTGCTCCTTGCCCTCGGCGGTCCAGTGCTGGTGGGCTTCCAGGGTCGACTCGTCGATCCGGCGCCATTCGAAACGGGCGGGCGCGTTGACGGGTTCGAAGGTGGCGTTGTCGCTGCCGATGCTGGAAGCCTTCCAGGTGAACTCGCCCCACTGCGAAATGACTTCCCCATCCTTGAAGGAAATCGTGCTGCCGTCGGTGCGTCCGTCGAAGGCGGCGCTGGCGTAGCGGTGCGACTGGAACACGTTCGGCTCGGGATGGTCGTATTCCTCGTAGAACTCCTTGCCGTCGGCGCCCTGGCCCTTCCAGCGGCCGGTCAGGAATTGCAGCCGGGCAAAATCCTCAGGACTGAACATGCGCGTCTCCTCGTCGGGGATGTGGTTCGCGCACTCTACGCGCCTGGCGCGCCGCGCGGCACACGGTAGGCGGGCTGCCGCGCCGGCGGTCCTAATCCGTGACGACGTGCCAGACGTCCTTCATCTTGTCGCCCTTGCGGTCCCCGGGCTTGGTGTCGTTGGCGAACAGGTAGAGCGGCTTGCCCTTGTAGGCCAGCTGTTTGCCGCCATCCTCGCGCGTGATCACGGAGTATGGCGCGGCGATGCGGTCGCCGGTGGCCGGCACGGGCGGCCACATCTTCGCGCAGGGCCCGGTGCAGGCGCTCTTGCCGGAGCCGGCCGTGTCCTTGTCGAAGGTATAGACCGTCATGCCGAAGGCGTCGGCCAGCACGCCATCGACTTTCTTGAGTGACTCGGCCAGCGCGCCGCTGGCGGACAGCACGAGTGCGGCGCCCACTGCCGCGCAGAAAGGATGAATCGCTTTCATGGCAAGCTCCCAGTGAGGAGGAATGCCTTCCAGTATAGGCGGTGCAGCGACCCTCGGCGCCTGCCGCGTCAGCAAAACGAGACGTGTACGCCGTGCCGGATGCAGCTCGCCGGCGAACAGCGGCCTCAGGCCCCGAGAATATCCCTCAGCGCCAGGCAAAGGCTGTCGCACTCGGCCGGCGTGCCGATGCTGATGCGCAGGTAATCGGCGATGCCTTCGCTGTTGAAATGGCGCACCAGGATCGCCCGCTGGCGCAGGGCCGCGGCCAGCTCGCCCGCCTTCGCGTGCGCATGGGTGACGAACACGAAATTCGCCGCCGACGGCAGGACGGTGAAGCCGAGTTCGGTCAACTGCCGGGTCAGGTGTTCGCGGCTGGCGACCACGCGCGCCACGCTGTCCCTGAACCAGGCATCGTCTTCGATGGAAGCGACCGCCCCGGCGATCGCGGGCCGTCCCAGGGGATAGGAATTGAAGCTGTTCTTGACCCGCTCCAGGCCGGCGATCAGGCCGGCCTGGCCGATCGCATAGCCGACCCGCAGGCCGGCCAGGGCGCGGGCCTTGGAGAAGGTCTGCACCACCAGCAGGTTCGGGTAACGCGCCACCAGCGCCACGGCCGACTCGGCGCCGAAGTCGACGTAGGCTTCGTCGATCAGCACGACCCGCTCCGGCTGGGCCTGGACGATCGCCTCGACCTGGTCCAGGCTCAGTGCGATCCCGGTCGGCGCGTTCGGATTGGCCAGCACGACGCCGCCGCAGGGGCGCGCGTAGTCGGCCGGGTCGATCCGCATGCCGGCATCGAGCGGCAGCGCCGTGTAATCGATGCCGTACAGGCGGCAATAGACCGCATAGAAACTGTAGCTGATGGCCGGCATCAGGATCGCCTCTTCCTGCTGGAAGAACGCGTAGAAGGCATGGGCCAGCACCTCGTCCGAGCCGTTGCCGACGAATACCTGGTCCTGGGCCACGCCGTGGTAGGCGGCCAGCGCCTGTTTCAGCCGGGTGGCGTCGGGATCCGGGTAGAGGCGCAGGGTGTCGGCGGCCTCGGCCCGGCAGGCCGCGAACACCGCGGGCGAAGGGCCGTAGGGGCTTTCGTTGGTATTGAGCTTGACCAGCTTGTAAATGCGCGGCTGTTCGCCGGGCACATAGGGGGTCAGTTCCCTGATGCAGGGACTCCAGAAGGATTGCATGGTGGTTGATCCGGGGTGGGAAGGATGTCTCGCAGGCAAGCCTGACAGCGAGTCTTGCCGATGATACCGTAAATCGGATGCCAGGCTGGCGCCACCGCCCGGCGGCCCGGGTCGGCGAAACGCGTGCGCTCCCCTTGCACCGTCCGGACAGCTTGTCGAAGACGGCGGCCGAACGCTGCCGGCCGCCGCCGGTGTTGTCCTTGTCTCACTCGGTGCGGTCGTAGGAGAACTGGATACCCGGCGTACCGCCGGTCTCGATGAACAGGTTCATGAAGGCAGGAACGGTTTCGCTGCGCTTCCAGTCGCGCTGCAGTTCACAGAACAACTGCACGGTAGAAATAAGCTTGGCGCCGGCTTGCTCGACGCGGCGCAGTGCGGCTTCGTGCGCGGCCACGGAGGTGCCGCCGACCGCATCGACCGGCACATAGACCTCGTAGCCTTCGGCCAGGGCGTCCAGGGCCGGGAAGGTCAGGCAGGCCTCGGTCCACAGCGCAGTCATGATGAGCTTCTTGCGCCCGGTCTCCTGGACCGCCTTGCGGAACTCGACGTCTTCCCAGCTGTTGATCGTGGTGCGGTCGTAGGTCGGATGCTGTCCCAGCACCTTCTGGATGTGCGGCACGGGTGGTTTGTTGAGGCCGGTCTGGACATTGACCGTGGAATGCACGATCGGCAGCTTGTAGGTAACCGCGGCGCGCGCACAGCCCACGATCTGGTTCAACATCAATTGCCTGTCCATCGATGCAATCGAATTGACCTGCACCGGCTGGTAATCGATGATGATGAAGGCCGCGTTTTGCGAGGTCAGGAGCTGGTCCGCTTTCGGATCGCGAATCGGTTCGCTAGCCATGATGACTTCCTTTCCTTGACAGGGCCCGCCTGGATTCCAGCCCCGCAAACCCGGGGCCGGCGGGGACGGTGCGGGCCCGTCACCGTCTCTCGTTTCTATTCCGGAACAGGCACTCGGGTCACGCGGCCGCGGCGAAGCGGCCCTTGTTGTAGTCGTCGAAGGCCTGGAGGATTTCCGCCTCGGTATTCATCACGAAGGGGCCATGGCCCACCATCGGCTCGTCGATCGGCTCGCCGGTCAGCAGCAGCGCCATGGCGTCGCCGTCGGCGCGCAGCCCGAGGGACTTGCCCTCGCGGCTCAGCAGCACCATTTCGGCGGCGCCCGCCTCCTGGCCGCCTTCGAGGGTGACATGCCCGGACAGCACCACCAGCATCGCCGTGTGGCCTTCAGGCAGCGCGAGTTCGAATTCGGCATCGCCCGTCAGGCGCAGGTCCCAGATGTTGATGGGCGTGAAGGTCCTGGCCGGGCCCTGTGCGCCCAGCAGTTCGCCGGCGATCACGCGCGCCTTGCCGCTGCCGTTCGGCAGGTCGACCACGGGAATGTCGGACGACACGATGCCCTGGTAGCCGCCGGGCGTCATCTTGTCCCTGGCCGGCAGGTTCACCCACAGCTGGACCATGCGGAAGGGACCGCCGGTCCGGGCAAATGCCGGTGCGTGGTATTCCTCGTGCAGGATGCCTGCCCCGGCGGTCATCCATTGCACGTCGCCCGGGCCGATGACGCCGCCATTGCCGGCGGAGTCCTTGTGCTCGACCTCGCCGTCGTAGACGATGGTGACGGTCTCGAAGCCGCGGTGCGGATGCTGGCCGACGCCGCGCCGCCTGGTCCTCGGCTCGAAATTGTGGGGACCCGCATAGTCGAGCAGCAGGAAGGGGCTGACGTGCTGGCCCAGGTCGTTGTACGAAAACAGGGAGCGGACCGGGAAACCGTCGCCTACCCAGTGGCTGCGGTTGGTGCCGAATCGTCCGAGGATGGTCTTGCTCATCATATCTCTCCAGTCATGCGGTCGCCGTGACCGCTCAATGGAAATGAGCTTATCACCGCAACGATGGAGCGAATAGCTTGCAATTTTCGACGATCCGTCCCAATAATAGGACGATGCAGGACCTCAATGACCTCTACTACTTTGCCCAGGTTGTCGATCACGGCGGCTTCGCTGCCGCCGCTCGCGCTACCGGCATACAGAAATCCAAGCTTAGTCGCCGCATCCAGCAATTGGAAGAAAAGATCGGCGTGCGCCTGCTCAACCGGTCCTCGCGCCAGTTCGCGCCGACCGAGCTCGGCCGTGCCTACTACGAGCGTTGCGTTGCCATGCTGGTCGAGGCGGAGGCCGCCGACCAGGTCATCGCCCAGGTGCTTGCCGAGCCGCGCGGCATCATCCGGATCAGTTGCCCGGTTGCGCTGATCAATTTCCAGTTCGGCGCCCTGTTCGCGCGCTTCCTCAGCGCCTACCCCGACGTGGTGATCCACCTGGAAAGCACGAACCGGCGCGTGGACGTGATCGGAGAAGGATTCGATCTCGCCATCCGGGTGCGCTTCCCGCCGCTCGAACCCACCGAACTGGTCATGCGCAAGCTCGACACCAGCACCCTGTGCCTGGTCGCCAGTCCGGCCTTCCTGGCGCAACGCCCGATTGCCTCGCCTGTCGACCTGCACGGGATACCGAGCGTGACCCTGGGGCCGCCGCGCAGGGACTACCAATGGGAACTCCAGCACGCCGACGGCCAGACCGCGCACATCCCCCATGTGCCCAGGCTGGTGACCGACGACATGGCCGCCCTGCGCGACGCGGCGATCGCCGGCGTGGGCGTGGTGGCGCTGCCCACGATGATGGTGTGGAAGCAGATCGAGGCCGGGCAACTCGTCCACGTCCTGCCCGACTGGCAGCCGCCGGCCGGCATCGTGCACGCCCTGTTCCCTTCGCGGCGCGGGCTGCTGCCGTCGATCCGGCGCCTGCTCGACTTCCTGGTGGCCGAGTGCGAGGAAGCGCGGCGCCAGGCCGGCGGCAAGACCTGAGCGCCGTGGGCGCGAGACCGGCCTGCATGCTGCCGCGGGAAGGTTTCCATCGGCCGGAACGCGACCGTTATTGCATTACACTGCCATCTTCCATCGAAAGAGACAGCCCATGTTCGAACAATGCAAGTGGTATAACGAGCCGCCCGTTTTCGGAGTCGATCAAGACAGATTGGACGTCGTCACTGGTACCCACACCGACTTCTGGCGAACGACCAGCTACGATTTCATTCACGACAACGGGCATTTCCTTGCCAGGCCGGTCGACGGCGACTTCACCGCGCAGATACACGTGCGCGCGCAGTTCGAGGATCTGTATGACCAGGCCGGCCTGATGGTGCGCATCGACGAACGCCGCTGGATCAAGGTGGGCGTCGAGTTCTCGGATGGCCACCTGATGATGAGCACCGTGCTGACAAACGAGAAGTCCGACTGGTCCGTCGCCCTGGCGCCGGCGCTCGCGGACGGCTTCTGGGTGCGCGTCACCATCAGCCGCGGCGTTGTTCGTGCCCAGTACTCGGTCGACGGTGTGACCTGGCCGATGCTGCGGCTGGCGCCCTTCCCGGTCGCCGATCGTTACCTGGTCGGTCCCATGTGCTGCACGCCGAAGCGGGCGGGACTGCAGGTGGCGTTTACCGGGTTTTCGGTGGGACCGGCGCTGGACAAGGACTTGCACGACCTGTCCTGACGGCGGCTTCCCGGAAGACTTCGGGGCGACACGAGGACGCCCCGGATTGTCAGCGCCTGGGCAAGAAGCGCATGAATCAAGGTCCTGGCCCCATCAGCAAAAATCCCGGCTGTTCGTCGTCAACCTGCCCAGCATGTGCGACATGTCCACCAGCCGCTTGGCCACCAGGTGCCGCACCTGGCCCTGGCTTTGCCAGATGCCATACACGCCGAGCAGGTTCGCGCCCAGCACCTCGCGGCGCTGCTGTTCGACCAGGTCCGGCCAGACGATCACGTTGACGTTCCCGGTTTCGTCTTCCAGCGTGATGAACAGCACGCCCTTCGCCGTGCCGGGCCGCTGGCGCACGGTGACGATGCCGCAGCCGCGCGCGAGCTGGCCGTCGGCGTATTCGTTCAGCACGGACGCGGGCATGAAGCGCTGCGCCAGCAATTGCTTGCGCAGCAGGGCCAGCGGATGGCGTCCCAGCGTCAGGCCCTGCGCGCGGTAGTCGCCGACGATCTCGTCGCCCTCCGACGGCGCGGCAAGAAGCGGCATGTCTTCGGCCACCGAGGTCGGACGCAACAGGTCCTTGTCGGGCACCGCGCCCACCGCCTGCCACAACGCTTCGCGCCGGTGCCCGGCCAGCGAGCGCAGGGCGTTGGCGCCGGCCAGCACCTGCAAATCGCTGCGGTCCAGCCCTGCCCTCCTCGCCAGGTCGGCCACGCTCTCGAAGGGACGGATCGCGCGCGCTTCCTCGATGCGCATGGCGGCCTCGAAGCGCATGCCGCGCTGCAGCGACAGGCCCAGCCGCACCGCCGGCTGGCGCGTGCGGTCGTGCAGCTCCTCGAGGGTCGACTCCCAACCGCTGATGTTGACGTCGGCCGGACGCACCTCGATGCCGTGGCGCTGGGCGTCCTGCACCAGTTGCGAAGGGCTGTAGAAGCCCATCGGCTGGCTGTTGAGGAGTGCGCACAGGAAGGCAGCCGGCTCATGGCACTTGATCCAGGAACTGGCGTAGGCCAGCAGTGCGAAGCTGGCCGCGTGCGACTCGGGAAAACCGTATTCGCCGAAGCCCTGGATCTGGCTGAAAATTTGTTCTGCAAAGGCCAGGTCGTAGCCGCGTTCCAGCATGCCGCGCACGATGCGGTCGTAGTACTGTTCCAGCCCGCCCTTGCGCTTCCAGGCAGCCATCGCACGGCGCAACTGGTCGGCCTCGCCCGGCGTGAAGCCCGCGCCGAGGATCGCCACCTGCATCACCTGCTCCTGGAAGATCGGCACGCCCAACGTGCGTTCCAGTGCGACCTTCATCTGCTCGCTTGGGTAGACCACGGGTTCCAGTCCCTGGCGCCGGCGCAGGTAGGGATGGACCATGCCGCCCTGGATCGGACCCGGACGCACCACCGCCACTTCGATGACCAGGTCGTAGAACACGCGCGGCTTCATGCGCGGCAGCATGCTCATCTGGGCGCGCGACTCGATCTGGAATACGCCGACCGTATCGGCGGCGCAGATCATGTCGTAGGTGGCCTGGTCGTCGGGCGGAATGTCCTGCATCTCGAAGGGCATGTCGTGGCGCAGGCTGACCAGGGCCAGCGCGCGGCGCAGCATCGACAGCATGCCCAGCGCCAGCACGTCGACCTTCATCAGGCCCAGTTCCTCGAGGTCGTTCTTGTCCCACTGGATGACGCTGCGGTCGACCATGGTGGCGTTCTCGATCGGCACCAGGCGTGAAAGCTTACCCTGCGCGATGACGAAGCCGCCCGGGTGCTGCGACAGGTGGCGCGGGAAGTTCAGCAACTGCTGCGCCAGGGTCGCCCACTGGCGCGACAGCGGCGCTTCCGGATCGAGGCCGCTCTCGGCGAGGCGGTTCAAGAGGTCGGCCTTGCTGTCGAACCAGTGGTGGTTCTTGCAGACCTTCTCGATGATGGCGAGGTCGACGCCGAGCGCGCGGCCGCTGTCGCGCAGCGCGCTCTTCGGCCGGTAGCTGATCACCACCGCCGCCAGCGCGGCCCGGGTGCGGCCGTACTTGGCGTAGATGTACTGGATGACCTCCTCGCGGCGCTGGTGCTCGAAGTCGACGTCGATGTCCGGCGGCTCGTTGCGTTCCTTCGAGATGAAGCGTTCGAACAGCAGGTTTGCCCGCGCCGGATCGACCTCGGTGATGCCCAGGCAGTAGCACACCGCCGAATTGGCGGCCGAGCCGCGGCCCTGGCACAGGATGTCCTGCGAGCGCGCGAAGCGCACGATGTCGTACACGGTGAGGAAGTAGTGCTCGTACTGCATGTCCGCGATGAGCCCCAGCTCGTGCTCGATCTGGGCCTGCACCTTGGCCGGGATGCCTTCGCGGAAGCGCCGGTGCGCGCCGATATAGGTTTCGGCACGCAGGAAACTGCTGGCGGTCTGGCCAGGCGGGACCACCTCGTTCGGGTATTCGTAGCGCAGTTCGTCGAGCGAGAAGCTGCACAGGCCGGCGATGCGCAGGGTCTCGCGCAGGGCCTTCTTCGAGTAGATGTTCGCCAGGCGCAGGCGCGCGCGCAGGTGCTGCTCGGCGTTCTGCGCCAGGCCATAGCCGCATTCGGCCACGGGTTTGCCCAGGCGCGTGGCGGTAAGCGTGTCCTGCAGGGGCTTCCTCGAGCGCACGTGCATGGTCACATGGCCGAGCGCGACGATGGGCAGGCCATGCTGCCAGCCCACCTCTTCCACCGTCAGGCGGTGCGCCTCGTCGAAGGCGCGGTGCAGCAGGGTCAGGCCGAGCCAGGCGCGGCCCGGGAACTGCTGCGCCATCCATGTGGCTTGCCTGTGCAGGCGGTCGACGCCGGCCTGGTCGTGGCCGGGATAGGCGGGCAGCAGGATGGCCAGGCAGCCGGGCATGCCTTGCAGGTGCGCCAGCTCGCCTTGCGGATTGCTGATATCGTCGGGCGTGAGGAAGTAGGTGCCCTTCTCGCTGCGCGTGCGGCCCAGGGTGATGAGTTCCGACAGGTTGCCGTAGCCGTTGCGGTTTTGCGCCAGCAGGATCAGCGATAGGGCAGCACTGCCGGCAGCACTGCCGTCGGGCTGCTTCAGGTGGAAGTGGGCGCCGACGATGAAGGGCAGCCCCGCCTTCTTCGCCTCGGCATGGGCGCGCACCACGCCCGCCAGCGAGCACTCGTCGGTCAGCGCCAGCGCCGCGTACCCCAATCGCACCGCCCGTTCGACCAGCTCCTCGGCGTGCGACGCGCCTTGCAGGAAGGAGAAATTCGAGAGGCAGAACAGCTCGGCATAGTCGGGCAGGCCCTGCATCGATGGGTCGGTTGGCGAAGGCATCGATCGGTCAGGAGGCAATTAGGTTGAGAAAAATTAAAACGTGCAAAGCGCACAAAAGTACTGTATAAAAACACAGTATAACTGACGAGATCACTTTGGCAAGGACCAGCAATGCGTGTTCATGAGTTCGTGTGTTTCGGCGAGCGCCCCGGCGAAGGCAACCCGGCGCTCGTCATCGAGGGCGGCAACGGCAACCCGGGGTGGCGCCGGGCGCTGGCGCGCGAGCGCAATCTCACCTGCGTGTTCGTCGACCCGGGCGACGATGTGGAGACAGCCGCCGTGCTGGACTTCGTCTACCCGCACGCCCGCAGTCCGCTCTGCCTGCACGCCACGCTGGCGGCGGCGCAGATCCTGTTCGAGCGCCAGGGGCGTAACGCGCCCCTGAGAGCGTGTGAAAAAAACTCCAGGGCAAGGCGCGTCGTCGAAGACAGTACGAATGTACGGCAAGACGATGCAACGCAGCCATGGAGGNNGGAGTTTTTTTCCCCACGCTCTGATGGTGAAGACGGCGATGCAGGGGCAACCGTTGCTGCTCGCGCGCGATGGCGAGCATGTCTTCGTGCGACTGGCGCGGCAGGCGCCGCCGCGGCTGGACATCGACGCCGCCCTGCCGGCCCGCCTGCTGGCGGCGCCCGACCTGGTGCTGGCAAGCGCCCCGCGCCTGGCCTCGGTCGGCAGCCCGAAGCTGCTGCTGGAAGTGGCGGACGTGGACACGCTGTATGCCCTGAAGCCGGACCTGGCGCTGATCCATGTCTGGGGC
>DEKZ01000256.1 GCA_002354135.1 Massilia sp. UBA2709
CGCGCCATGGCGGCCTCGCTCACCCATGCGCTGCGCATACCCATCAACCGCGGCGGCGTGACCCTGGCCCAGCTCCAGCAGCGCTGGGCGCGCCACCGCCCGGACCTGCGCACCCTGCGGGCCCAGATCATGTCCGAGCAGCGCCACCTGAACGCCAGCGTGTGCAACCAGGTCAAACAGCGGCGCGACGCCCTGGCGGCCCTGGCGGCCCAGCTCGAGCTGCTCAATCCGCAGCGCACGCTCGAGCGCGGCTATGCCATCGTCAGCAACGCCAAGGGGCAGGCACTGCGCTCGCCGGACCAGATCAAGGCGCGTACGGCGCTGACGGTGCGCCTGGCCGAGGGCAGCGCCGAGGTGCGGGTGTCGAGCGTTCAGTCCGTGCTGGAATGACAAGCTTGGCAAACCGGGTAGACGAACAACTACGCAGCAAACATGCAACGTCCGCCCATCCGGTTTAGAATATGCCGTTTCGGAAGAACCACTTCGTTTCCAACCAATCAAGGAATAAGACATGGAACATACTCTGCCGCCGCTGCCGTACGCCAAAGACGCACTCCAGCCACACATCTCCGCCGAGACGCTGGAATACCACTACGGTAAGCATCACCAGGCCTACGTGACGAACCTGAACAACCTGATCAAGGGCACCGAGTTCGAAAACATGTCGCTGGAAGAGATCGTCAAGAAATCCTCGGGCGGCGTCTTCAACAACTCGGCCCAGGTGTGGAACCACACCTTCTTCTGGAACTGCATGAGCCCGAACGGCGGCGGCGCCCCGACCGGCAAGGTCGCTGACGCCATCAACGCCAAGTGGGGTTCGTTCGACAAGTTCAAGGAAGAGTTCACCAAGTCGGCAGTCGGCAACTTCGGTTCGGGCTGGACCTGGCTGGTGCAGAAGGCCGACGGCGGCGTCGACATCGTCAACACCTCGAACGCCCACACCCCGCTGGCAAGCGACGACAAGGCCCTGCTGACCTGCGACGTCTGGGAACACGCCTACTACATCGACTACCGCAACGCCCGCGCCAAGTTCGTGGAAGCGTTCTGGAACCTGGTCAACTGGGAATTCGTGAACCAGAACATGGCTTGATGCCGGCGCTTCGTTCTGGCTGAATGCCGGAACACCTCGCCAAGACGGCCCGCTTTCCAGCGGGCCGTTTCTTTTTATCCCTCCGCATCGCAGGCCAACAGGCCGCAACGCCTTCCTTCCGCTTCCGCCGCCGCGCGCATACGCCCTGCCTCTCTTCGGTGTTTGCAGACAACAGTGCTCAATGAAACAGTTGAGCCAAGACAACAAACAATGCCGACGCACCACAGCAGTGCGAAATCCGGCGTTTAATGGCCGTGGCAATTTCCCAACGTAAACCGCAACGCTCTTTGACGAGGGAGAACCCGTGACTATCCAAAAAGTGATGACGGCTTCATGCACGGCCGTGCTCGCCATGACGCTGGCGGGCTGCGCCGTGCCCGGCATGAAAGGCAAGGAAGTCCTGTCCACCGACCGGACCTACCCAGCCATCGGCCCCTATTCCCAGATGATCGGCCACGGCAAGCTGATCTGGTTCTCCGGCGTCATCGCCCTGAACCGGGAGGGCACCGCATTGCAGGGCACGACCACCGAGGAGCAGACCCGCGCGACACTCGAGAACATCAAGCTGCAGCTCCACTCGCAGGGCCTGGATTTCGTCGACGTCATCAGCGCCACCGTCTACATGAAGGACCTGAACGACTTCGCGGCCATGAACCGCGTCTACGCCGAGTACTTCAAGCAGGCTCCGCCCGTACGTTCGACGGTCGAGGTGGCGCGCATTCCGCGCGACGCGAAGATCGAGATCGCCATCGTCGCGGCACGCCGCTGATTGAACGACACCGCAACAATATCAACAGGAGACCAGGATGGAGCATCGCATAGCGGCAGGTGAAGGAAGGGGTTTGTCGGCGGACACGGGCAGCGCGCCGGCGCAATGGAACCGGAACCGGCGCGACTTCATGCGCATCATCGGTTCCGGCGCGCTGCTGGCCACGCTCGGGCCATTGACCGCCTGCAGCAGCGGCAATGCAAGCAGCCGCATCGACGAATTGCGCCAGCAATTGCTGGCCGACGAAGGCTTTTGGGCGGACATGAACGCCATGTTCCCGCTGAACCCGGCCAAGCGTTTCATGAACGTCGGCACCGCCGGTTCCATGCCCAAGCTGGCGCTCGACCTGTTCGACACCGAAAACCGCGCCAAGGCCGCCGAATGCCTGAGCGGCTACACCAACCTGCTGGCCGAGCGCACCGAGGTGGCGCCCGGCTTCGGCGTCGATCCCGACGAGCTGGCCTTCTCGGCCAACACCTCGTCCGGCATGTGCCACGCCATTCTCGGCCTGCAATGGAGCCCGGGCGACGTCGTCGTCACCACCAACCACGAGCATCCGGGCGGCGACGTGCCGCTGGCGATCGCCGCGGCGCGCTACGGCATCGAGATCTCGCGCGTCGCTCTACCGGTCGGCAACAACCAGACCGCCGCGCTGTATGCCACGCTGTTCGACAGCCGGATCCGCGAACTGCGCACCCAGGGCAAGCGGGTGCGCGCAATGATGTTCTCCGCGCCCACCTACAAGACCGGCACCATGCTGCCGATTGCCGAGCTGATGGAGATCGCCAAGCTGCACCAGCTGATCACCATCGTCGACGGCGCCCACCTGCCCGGCATGATGGCCTACGACTATGCCCAGCTCGGCATGGACTTCATGTCGGGGGCCGGCCACAAGTGGCAGTGCGGCCCGGGCTCGACCGGCATCCTGATCGTACGCAACAAGATCCGCGCCTCGAATCCCCTGCCCCTGCCGAACTGGTATCCGATCCACACTAGCAGCTGGACGCCGCGCGAGCGCACCACCAACGGCACCGCGACCTACGACATCGCTTCGGTCATCACCTCCTGCGGCAGCCTGCATACGCCGATGTTCCACGCGCTGGTGTCGAGCTGCAAGCTGTGGGACCAGGTCGGCCGCAAGAAGATCGAGACCTACGACCTGACCCTGTCGGCCTACCTGAAGGAACGCATCGCGGAAAACTGGGGCGTCGACCGCCTGTATTCGCCGAAGGACGACCCGAAACTGGTCTCGGCCCTGACCTCGTTCAACCCCTTCGTGAATGCGGGCGACGTCATGAACAGCACCAAGTCGGGCCAGTTCGTGACGCGCATGCTGAGCGACTACAGCCCGGGCTTCGTGATCCGCAACGTCAACGTGCCGGTGATCGGCGCGCCGAGCGACCACTACGCCATCCGGATCTCCACCCATCTGTGGACCAGCGTGTCCGACGTCGACCGCCTGATCGAAGCGATGTGGGACCTGAGCCGGAAAATGGGCTGAGCACGCCGTTTCCGCTCCCAAAGCCGCCGTGTGCGGCTTTTTTTGTTGGCAGCCTGGACGCACCTGGCCTCCAAATTGTCCCGAAAATGTATCCAACTGTCCGCAGAATGTCATATTTATCCTTAGCGGCGATTGCTTCTATACAATATCGGCAGAGGAGAAAAGCATGTACCGAGTTTTGCTGGTCGAAGACGATGCCCGCTTGGCCGAGCTGGTGACCGAATACCTGTCCGCATACGAATTTGCCGTCGAGCTGGTGACGCGCGGCGACGAGGCGCTGGCGCGCTTCCAGGCAAGCCAGCCCGACATCGTCGTGCTCGACCTGATGCTGCCGGGCCTGGACGGCATGGTGGTCTGCCGCAAGATCCGCGAGCTGTCCGAGGTGCCGATCCTGATCCTGACCGCGCGCGAGGACTCCTACGACGAAGTGTCGGGGCTGGAGCAAGGCGCGGACGACTTCGTCAACAAGCCGGTGCAGCCGCGCGTGCTGCTGGCGCGCCTGCGCGCCCTGCTGCGCCGTACCCAGCCCAAGGCCGCGCCCGAGACCGGCGAGCTGGTGTTCGGCGCCCTGCGCATCGTCAGCGCCGACCGCACCGTGTTCTGGCGCGACAAGCTCTGCCTGCTGAGCAATACCGAATACAAGCTGCTGCTGGTGCTGGCCGAAGCGGCCGGCCGCGTGCTCTCGCGCGACGAACTGCTGAAGAAGATGCGCGGCATCGAGTTCGACGGACTGGACCGCAGCATCGACAACTGCATTTCCAAACTGCGCCGCAAGTTCGACGATACGCGCTCGGAGAAGATCAAGACGGTGTGGGGAGAAGGTTACCTGTTCTCGCCGTCGGCTTGGAATTAGTGGATCTGGTCTCTCGCGCCAAGCTCACCTCATCCGCCACGGGGACGTAGGGTGGGCGCTCCGTGC
>DEKZ01000464.1 GCA_002354135.1 Massilia sp. UBA2709
AAGCGGAGAAAGCGGAAAAAGCCCAGCGTCCGGCTGCCCGCGCCGCGAAACCGCCGGCGCAGCGCAGCGCCGTCGCCGACAAGGCGCCAGCACGCAACCGCAAGAACGCGCCGGCAACCGGCGCCGACGCCACGGTCGACAGCGACGTCGCCCTGATCTCGGCCATCATCCAGCATTCCGAACGCCACCGCGGCGAGCGTCCAGCGGCCGCGCCCTGCACCGGCGCGAAATGCCCGGCGCCACCCAAGCCCTGATGTGGCAAAAAACCACGGCCCGCAGCTTTCGCCGCTGAAACTGCTGGGCCGATGGCGCGGCGTGGCGCTATACTGGATATAAGCACAGTGTCGCGTCTCGCAATGAACAGGGTTCTGGAAAACGAGTTTTATTACCTGGACAACTTCCGGGGCGTCCTGGACTGGATCGGCCAGCGCTACGACGACCTGCTGACCGACGAGGAACGGGCTTTCATCGGGGCATTCGGCGCGCTCCCGCAGCCGGCGCGCGCCCTGTTCGTGCGCATGGTCATGCGCAAGGGCACGCTGTTTCGCGCCAGTAAGCTGCGCTACGCCGAGATCGGCTGCCCGGTCGAGGCGGCGCAGCACCTGCTCGCCACGGGCTGGGTCGAACGCGACCCGCTCATCTCGCTCGACGAGCTGTTCGAACTGCTGTCGAAGCCCGAGATCGCCGCTGCCTTCGGTCCGCATCTGCACCAGAAAGCCGCAAGGAAGGCCGAGCAGCTCGAAGCGCTGCGGGCCGCATTCAGCGAAGACCGCGCCTTCTCCGCCTGGCACCGGGACTGCGACGACCTCGCCCTGCGCATCCACGTCAAGCCGTTGTGCGACCGCCTGCGCCTGGTTTTCTTCGGCAACCTGCACCAGGACTGGACCGAATTCGTGCTGTCCGACCTCGGCCTGTTCCGCTACGAGCAAGTCGAGTTTTCGCCAGCCTCGCGCGGCTTTCGCGACCGCCGCGACATCGATCACTACCTCCAGATGCACGCCTGCAAGGAGCGCTTCGCCGCAGGCCTCGAGCCGCTGGACGACATCGTGCGCGACCTGCCCCAGCACGCCTTTCACAACGACTGGCTGGAAAGCCGGCGCGAGAAGCTGCTGTTTCAGATCGGCCAGCATTACGAAAAACAGAAGGACTGGGACAAGGCCCACGCCGTGTATGTGCGCTGCCGCTTTCCCGGCGCGCGTGGACGCGCGATCCGGGTGCTGGAAAAGGCCGAACGCTACAGCGAAGCCTGGGAACTCCTGGGCGTGGCCCATGGCGCGCCGGAAAGCGACGCCGAGCGCCAGCACCTGCTGCGCATCGGGCCGCGCCTGGCGCGCCGCCTGGGCCACCCGAAGACCATCGCACGGCGCATCGAACCTGTGCGCGTCGACGTCTGCCTGCCGATGCCCGCGGGAGACTGGTGGGTCGAGGGCGTGGTGCGCGAACACCTGGCCTGCGCGGACGCGCCGGTGTTTTACGTCGAGAACATGCTGGCCAACGCACTGTTCGGGCTCCTGTGCTGGCGCGCCATCTTCGCGGCCATTCCCGGCGCCTTCTTCCACCCCTTCCACCGCGGTCCGGCCGATTTGTACAGCCCCGACTTCGCCCAGCGCCGCGCGGCCGAATTCGCCGATTGCCTGGCCCAGCTGGACGACGGCCGCTACCGGACGACCGTCATGGCGCACTTTGCCGAGAAGTCGGGCATCGCCTCGCCTTTCGTCGCCTGGGAATATCTCGATGGCGCCCTGCTCGAACTCGCGCTCGATTGCATTCCGGCCGCGCATCTCAAGAAGTGGTGCGAACGCATCCTCGCCGACGTCAAGGAAAACCGCACCGGCTTCCCCGACCTGATCCAGTTCTGGCCCGGCGAGAAGCGCTACAACATGATCGAGGTGAAGGGCCCGGGCGACCGCCTGCAGGACAACCAGCTGCGCTGGATCGAGTACTGCGCCACGCACGGCATGCCGGTCTCGGTGTGCTACCTGCAGTGGGAGCAGGCGGCTTGAGCGAGGCCGCGAGCAGCAGTGCGAGCTGCAGTGCGACCTACAGCGTCGCCGTGCGCGCACTCTGCGAGTTCACCGCCAAGCAGGGCGACCTCGACCTGCGCTTCACGCCCTCGCCCACGGCCCAGGAAGGCATTGCCGGCCACGCGGTGGTGACCGCGCGCCGCGGCGACGGCTACCGTACCGAGGTGTCCCTGTCCGGCGACTACGGGCCCCTGCACGTGCGCGGCCGTGCCGACGGCTACGATCCCGCCGAAAACCTGCTGGAAGAGATCAAGACCTACCGCGGCCAGTTGTCCTCGATGCCGGAGAACCACCGCCATCTGCACTGGGCCCAGCTGCGCGTCTACGGGCACCTGCTGTGCACCCAGCTCGGGATGGACCAGGTCAACCTGTCCCTGGTCTATTACGAGATCGGCAGCGGACTGGAGACCGCGCTGCGCGAAACCCGCAGCGCCGCCGAACTGCGGGCGATGTTCGAGGACCAATGCCGCCGTTTCGTCGCCTGGGCCGAACAGGAGCTGCGCCACCGCGAGGCGCGCGACGCCGCCCTGGACGCATTGCGTTTTCCCCATCCCGCATTCCGCCCGGGCCAGCGCCAGCTTGCCGAGACCGTCTTCAAGGCCAACAGCGCGGGCCGCTGCCTGCTGGCCCAGGCGCCCACCGGCATCGGCAAGACGGTCGGCAGCCTGTTCCCGGTGCTGAAGGCGGCCCCGGGCCAGCGCATCGACAAGGTCTTCTTCCTGGCCGCTAAGACGCCGGGCCGCCAGCTGGCGCTCGACGCGGCCGCCACGATCCGCGCCGCCAGCTCCTCGCTGCCGCTGCGGGTGCTGGAACTGGCCGCACGCGACAAGGCATGCGAACACCCGGACAAGGCATGCCAGGGCGACTCCTGCCCGCTGGCCAGGGGCTTCTATGACCGCCTGCCGGCCGCGCGCGCCGCGGCGCTGGCCGTCCCGGTGCTGGACCGCGCCGCGGTGCGCGAGCTCCGCCTGGCG
>DEKZ01000461.1 GCA_002354135.1 Massilia sp. UBA2709
CGCCTCCGCCCTCCCCTCCCCCCCGCCTGGCCCCGCCACCTGTGCTGGCGCCCCCGTCCTGGGTCGCCAGCCCCGCATGCGCGACCCACTGGCCGGTGGTGCCGTCCATCTCGCCGGCGGCGGCGAGGCGGGCGTGGGCGGGCTGCAGCACGCTGACGTTCGATGCCGGGCGCGCGCCGGCCTGGGCGGCCAGCTTCACCGTGCCGATGCGCTTGCGCTCGCGCTTGCCCAGGACGTAGGCCACGAACAACACCCAGACGACACCGGCCGCCATGGGCAGGAGCATGGGCACGAAGATGTCGTGCACGTCGACACCCAGGGCGCTGGCCGCGCGCGCCGTCGGTCCGCCCCAGGGCAGGATGTTGAAGACGCCGCCGGCCAGCATGATGACGCAGGCCAGGATCAGCTGGTTCATGCCGAGGCGGCGGTAGAGCGGAAGCATGGCCGAGACCGTGATCATGTAGGTCGTGGCGCCGTCGCCGTCGAGCGAGACCAGCATGGCCAGCGCCGCGGTGCCGACCACGATCTTCACCGGGTCGCCGCGCACCAGCCTGACGATCCTGCGGATGATGGGGTCGAACAGGCCGGCATCGATCATGATGCCGAAGTACAGGATCGCGAACATCAGCATGACCCCGGTCGGGGCCAGGTTCTTGATCCCGGTGAGCATCATCGGCCCCAGTTCCTTGCCGAAGCCGCCGATCAGGCCGAATGCGATCGGCACGACGATCAGGGCGACCATGGCCGGCAGGCGCTTGGTCATGATCAGGAACATGAAGACGATGATCATCGAGTAAGCCAGGATGGTCAGCATGGGAATTCTCCTCACAGAGCCCGCGGGCTCCGGGCGGGGAGCGCAGGCATCACTAAATCGGTTTGACGGCGTGGTGTTACGCCGTGGTGTGTCGATGGGCAGCGCGCCGCAGCGGTGTGGCCGCGGAGGGGCGCTGCGCCGGGGCCCGGTCGGAACCGGGCCGGATCAGGCGGGGAAGCGCTGCCGGGACGGCGCGCGTGAGGGATGGCTTGTCATGTGGTCTCCGAATGTTGTCATCGTTATGGACTGCTTGTGCTGCCGACTATAGGCGGGCGCGGCTTTCAATTAGCTTTCAGCGCGCGCCCGCGTGCCGGCCGGGACGATGCAGGACAAATTCGGGAGAGGTAGGGAAAGGGAACTGCCGGGCCGGGTCAGACACGCTCCGGCGGCGCGAACAGCACGCTGACCTTCAGGCCGCGTCCGTCCTCGCCCTGTCCCAGAGCCAGGCTGGCGCCGTGCATGCGGGCGATGTCGCGCACGATGGCCAGGCCCAGGCCGGTGCCGCCGGGGTTGGCCTCCAGGGTCGCCTGGGCGCGGTAGAAGGGCGCGAACACCTTGTCGTGCTCCGCGGGAGGGATGCCGGGACCGCTGTCCTGCACTTCGAGCACGACGCCCGAAGGGCGGCGCCCCACGCGCAGATGCACGCTGCCGCCCGCCGGGGTGTAGCGGATCGCGTTGTCGACCAGGTTCGCCGCCAGCTCGTGCAGCAGCAGCGGGTCGCCCTGCACGGTGGTGTCGACGGCGGCGCCGTCGCCGCCCTCGCGATCTTCGCAATCCTCGCAATCCTCAACCTCCAGCGCCAGGTCGATCCCTTTCTGCACCGCCGGCAAGGCCAGTTCCAGCCCGACCTGGCCGGCCACGGCCGCCAGCGGGACCGGGCGGGCCTGGACCTTGCCGCCGCCGTGCTCGATGCGCGCCAGCGTCAGCAGGCGGTTGGCCAGGTGGATGGCGGAATCGGTGGTGAGGGCGACCGAGCGCACGATCTCGCGCATCGCGGCCGGGTCGTCTTCCCGCAGGGCCAGCTCGGCCTGGGTCTTGAGCACCGTGAGCGGGGTGCGCAACTGGTGCGAGGCGTCGGCGATGAAGCGGCGCTGGCTGGCGATCAGGTCCTGCATGCGCGTCATGGCGCCGTTCATCGCCACCACCAGGGGGCGCACTTCCTTGTGCACCAGGGCCGGATCGACGTCGGACAGGTCGGACAGGGAGCGCGTCTCGACCTCGTGCTTCAGGTCCATCAAGGGACGCAGCACCAGGCGCACGGCGAACCAGACCAGGGTCGCCACCGCCAGCACCATCAGGGCCTGGCGCAGCAGGGTGCCCAGCAGGATGCGGCGCGACAGCGCACGGCGCGCGTCGAGCGTCTCGCCGACCTGGATCAGCGCGATGCCGCGCATGGTGTCGTCGAACACCGGCTGCAGCAGGGCGGCGATGCGCACCGGCTCGCCGTTGTACTCGGCGTGGTAGAAGCGCACCAGGGCCGGGTACAGGTCGGAGCGCGGCACGTTCTTCGGCACCGGCGGCAGGTCGCCGTAGCCGGACACGGTTTCGCCCTGCAGCCCGGTGACCTTGTAGTAGATGCGGCCCAGGGTGTCGGTCTCGAAGCTGTCCAGGGCGACGTAGGGCACGTCGGCCACGACTTTGCCGTCGCGCACCGACACCCGTTCGGCCAGCGCGCGCGTGGACGCGGGCAGCGAACGGTCGTAGGCGATGTCTCCGGCCTCCAGGGCGTCCTGGTAGAGCGACATGGCGTTGAGCGCGACCAGCGCCACCAGCGGCAGGATCAGCCAGCGCAGCAGCTGGTTGCGCAGGCTGCCGGGCGATTTCAGCAACTTCGGCGGCTTCAGCGCCATGGCGGCGCCGGCCTCAAGACGGCCTTTCCTGCAGCAGGTAGCCGATGCCGCGCAGGGTCACGATGGCGGTATTGCCCTCGGGGCGGCGCTCGAGCTTCTTGCGGATGCGGTGGATGTAGAGCTCGATGGCGTCGAGGTTGGCGTCGTCCACCAGCGCAAAGACCTCGTCGAACAGCTTTTCCTTGGACAGCGCGGCCCGGGCGGGCGATCAGCGCCTCGAGCACGGCGTGCTCGCGCGGCGTCAGGGCCAGCGGCTCGCCGCAGTAGTGGAACATGCGCGAGACCGTGTCGAAGCCGAGCTGGCCGCAGCGCTGCACCAGGGCCTCGTTGCCGCTGCCGCTGCCGAACCTGCGGCGCAGCAGCGCCTTCACGCGCGCCTCGAGTTCGGCCAGTTCGAAGGGCTTGGCCAGGTAGTCGTCGGCGCCG
>DEKZ01000428.1 GCA_002354135.1 Massilia sp. UBA2709
TTGGCGTTGTCGGGCGCCGGGTGGTCCGGCGAGTCGGAGGATGGCACTTCCTTGGTCACTGGTATCGCTTGCGTCGTATTGGTTCAGGTCTGCCCGTCGCGGGTGACGATGACAAAGGCGACGCCGTAGTCGGCTTCGTCGCTGATCGTCACCTGGGCGGTCAATCGGTTGTTGCGCATGAATTCTTCCAGGGCGCCGCTGCACACGATGACCGGCTTGCCGCTCGGGTCGTTGAGCATCTGCGCCGAACGCCAGGTCATGGGCATGCGCATGCCCAGGCCGATGGCTTTCGAAAACGCTTCCTTGGCCGAGAAGCGCGTGGCCAGGAAACGCAGGCCGCGCACCGGGCTGCGCGCACGGCGTGCATGGTATTTCTCCAGTTCCTGCGGGCCCAGGATCTTTTCGGCGAAGCGCTCGCCGCTGCGTGCGAGCGCCGCCTCGACACGCGAGATCTGGACGATGTCGGTGCCGATGCCGTAGATCATTTGGCCCCCAGGCTCACGCCAAGACGCGCCGCGACCATGATGGCCTTCATCTCGCGCACGGCGTTTTCCCAACCCGCGAACAGCGCATGAGCGACGATGGCGTGGCCGATGTTCAGTTCGGCGATGTCCTTGATGGCGGCGATCGGCTGCACGTTGGTGTAGTGCAGGCCATGGCCGGCATTCACCACCAGGCCGTGCTTCACGCCGGCGGCGACGCCGACCTTGATGCGCTCGATCTCGCGTGCAACTTCCGCGCCTTCGACCTCGGCATAGCGGCCGGTGTGCAGTTCGATCACGGTGGCGCCGGTCTTCGCGGCGGCTTCGATCTGGGCCTCGTCGGCGTCGATGAAGAGCGAGACGCGGATGCCCTCGCCTTTCAGCTGCTTCACGGCGGCCTCGACCTCGTTGAAGTAGCGGATCACGTCCAGCCCGCCCTCGGTCGTCACTTCCTCGCGCCGCTCGGGCACCAGGCAAACGTCCTGGGGCTTGACCTGGCAGGCGAAGTCGATCATCTCTTTCGTCACCGCCGCTTCCAGGTTCATGCGCGTGGCCAGTTGCGGGCGGATCGCCAGCACGTCGGCATCCTTGATGTGGCGGCGGTCCTCGCGCAGGTGCAGCGTGATCAGGTCGGCGCCGGCCTGCTCGGCCAGCAGCGCGGCGCGCAGCGGGTCCGGGTAGACGGTGCCGCGCGCGTTGCGCACGGTGGCGATGTGGTCGATATTCACGCCCAGGTCGATGACGGGGCCGACGGGTTGGAGGAAGCTCATTTGTGCTCTTTTCTTATAACTGCATCAAATCAATCAAAATCTGCCGGGTGTTGAGCGGCGCGCCGCCCAAGTGGTGCGCCAGCAGGAAGCGCATCAGTTGCTTGCTCTGCGTCAGGGTCGCCGGATCGGCGTAATCCTCGCGCTCCATGTCGAGCAGGGTCTTGCCGGACACCACGGGCCAGACGTCGGATACCCGGGCTTCACGCGCGCCGCGTTCCGGGTCGACCACGTAGCTGAGATCCGCGTCGACTGCTTCGCGCGTCGTCGTCGAGCGGCCGAGGTCGGCCGCGACGCCTGTTTCCTTAAGTAAGGCCCTTTCAAATTTTCGCAAGACGATTTGTGCGGGTTCGTCGTGCGCCAGTTCGTTGAGGGTGGAAACGTAGTGGTCGAACAGGGCCCGGTGGGCGTCGTCGCGCGCCAGCAGTTTCACCAATAACTCGTTCAGGTAGAAGCCGCACAGCAGGGCCGTGCGCTCCAGCGGCAGCATGCCGCCTACCCATTCGGCATCGATCAAGGTGCGCAGCTCGGACTTGCCGCTCCAGGACACCGACAGCGGCTGGAAGGTCTGCAGCACCCCGCGCAGCTTCGAGAGCGGCCGTTTCGCGCCCTTGGCCACGACCGCGATGCGGCCATGGTCGCGCGTGAACAGGTCGACGATGAGGCTGGTTTCCTTGTAGGGATAGCTGTGCAGCACGAAGGCCGGCTGGCCGGTGACACGGGTTTCGCGCACGGGAGCGCGGCTGCGGCGCGGCGCCGCCGGGGGCGCCGGCGTAAAGGGGATGGAAGCTTCCGCCACCCGCATCTCGGCCATCGGCATCGGCGCGGCCGGCGCGTCCGCCACGGCCTGGGCCGGCTGCACATCGGCGGTCAGCTCCTCGGGGAGCCGCACCTCACCTCCAGGCATTTCCGTAGCCGGGGCGGGAGCGGCGGGATCGGTGTTGTCGAAGCTCGTCATGCGTGGGGGGGCGGTCCTCCGGCGCTTACTCGTAGCCGTAGGCGCGCAGGCCCGCTTCGTTGTCGGCCCAGCCGGATTTGACCTTGACCCAGATCTCCAGGTACACGGGGCCGCCGAACAGCTTTTCCATGTCCAGGCGCGACTGGGTTGAAATCTCTTTCAGGCGGGCGCCCTTGTTACCGATGATCATCGATTTGTGGGTATCGCGCTCGACCAGGATGGCCGCGAAGATGCGGCGCAGGTTGCCTTCCTGCTGGAACTGTTCGATGACGACGGTGCTGGTGTAGGGCAGCTCGTCGCCCAGCAGGCGGAACACCTTCTCGCGCACGATCTCGGCGGCGAGGAATTTCTCGCTGCGGTCGGTGATGTCGTCCGGCCCGAAGATCGGCGGGTTTTCCGGCAGGTGGTTGCGGATCTCGCGCTCGAGGGCGTCGACCTGGAAACGCAGCTTGGCCGAGACCGGCACGATCGCGGTAAAGTCGCGCAAGGCGGCCACTTTCTGCGCGAAAGGCATCAGTGTCGCCTTGTCCTTCATGCGGTCGGACTTGTTGATCACCAGGATCACCGGCACGTTTTTCGGCAGCAGGTCGAGCACCTGCTGGTCGGCCGGGCCGAAGGTGCCGGCCTCGACGATGAAGAGCACCACGTCGGAGGCCGTCAGGGTGTTCGAGACCGTCTTGTTCAGCGTCTTGTTCAGCGCGTTCGCGTGACGGGTCTGGAAGCCCGGCGTATCGACGTAGATGTACTGGGCGTCGTCATGGGTCTGGATGCCGGTGATGCGGTGGCGGGTGGTCTGGGCCTTGCGCGAGGTGATCGAGACCTTGGCGCCGATCAGCACGTTCATCAGCGTCGACTTGCCGACGTTCGGGCGGCCGACAATGGCGATATAGCCGCAGCGGAAGTTCTCTGGGGTGCCTTCGGTCTTGCCGGCGTCGTCGTTGTGGGTGTCGGTGTTCATTGCTGGTTCAATCATGCTTGTTTGGTGGAGGCGCCATCGTCGGCGCCTTCGCCCTGGATGGTGGCGATGCCGGCCAGCTTCAACTGGGCGGCGCGCGGCTTGGGTTTGCGTCCGGAGGCCGGCGTCTTGCGCAGCGCCTGCTCGGCCATCATTACCATCGACTGCGGCGCGGTGGCGAACATCTCATCAATAATCGCCTCGCGCTCCGCTTCAGAGCGTTCCGG
>DEKZ01000344.1:0-798 GCA_002354135.1 Massilia sp. UBA2709
TTCCTGCCCGCCGATGCCGAGCAGGCCGGCCAGGGCCTCCAGTTCGTCGGGCGCCGCCGCGGCAAGCAGGCGGGGATTGGCGGCCACTGCCCTGGCGGGGACGGAGGCGGCCAGCACCACGCCGTGGCGGTCGAGGATGCGTCCGCGTTCCGCGGGCAGGTCGAGGTGGCGCACATGCCGCGCAGCGCCCTGGCGCTGCAGGAAGTCGTCCGCCATGCCCTGCAGCCAGATCGCGCGCAAGACCAGCGCCAGGAACATGGCGCCCAGCACCAGCATCACGCAGCGCGAACGCCAGGTCGGCAAGGCGGGGCTGAGCAGCGGGCTGGTGGTGAAGCGCAGGCCGCGGCCTGCGGCGGTACGGGAACGGGAGCGCAAGCCTAGCATGGGCGGCGCCCGGGACCGGCCGCGGCAACGCGGTACTTATAATGATGCAATGTCGTGCGCCTCGGCCGTGGTGAATGGATGAGCCGGGATTCTGCCGGGCGACGGCATGTTGATGAAAGGATATGAAGCTTATCTTTCCTATGATGAATTTTTCTTCAGGTAGTCATGGACCTTGATCCGAAACAGACGGACGCCTTCCAGGCGGTGGCGGAGCTGGGCAGTTTCGAGCGCGCGGCCGTCCGGATGAACGTCACGCCCTCGGCGGTGTCGCAACGCATCCGGGCGCTGGAAGCCGCGCTGGGCACGCCGCTGGTCCTGCGCAGCCGGCCCTGCCGGGCGACGCCGATGGGCCAGCGGCTGCTGCAATACCTGCGCCGCGCCGACCTGCTGCGCGCCGACCTGCAGGCCGACCTG
>DEKZ01000344.1:932-1532 GCA_002354135.1 Massilia sp. UBA2709
CCAGGGACCGCTTCATCCTCGACCTGGTCGTCGAGGACCAGGACCACACCTTTGCCCTGCTCAAGAGCGGCATGGTGGTCGGCTGCGTCAGCACCGACGCCGAACCGATGCGCGGCTGCAGTGCCGAGCCGCTCGGCACCATGCGCTACCGCCTGATGGCGAGCGAGGCATTCCGGCGCCGCTGGCTGCCCGAGGGACTGACGCGCGAGGCCGCGCGCCGCGCGCCGGTTGTGGCGTACACGCGCAAGGACAGCCTGCAGTCGGGCTTCCTGCTGGCGCGCCTGGGCCTGCCCGAGGGCGCCTATCCCTGCCACTACGTGCCCGGCACCGAAGCGCATTTCCAGGCGATCCGCTATGGCGCCGGCTACGGCATGGTGCCCGAGTGGCTGCTCGCACACGGCGGCGCCGGCGAGGAGCCCCTGGTCGACCTGGCGCCCGCGTTCCCGACCGACCTGGCGCTGTACTGGCACACCTGGACCCTGCAGTCGCCGCGCATGGAGGAGCTGTCGCGCCATATCGTCGCCGCCGCGCGCGCCGTCCTGCGGCCCTGAACGCCGCCGTGTAGGAGCGTCTAACAAGACCTTCAGGGCAAGGGATGCG
>DEKZ01000344.1:1675-3812 GCA_002354135.1 Massilia sp. UBA2709
GCCGCCGCGCCTGCCGCCGCCTACGTCATGTACGTCCAGACCGGCAACCTGGTCTTCATCTCGGGCCACATCGCCAAGAACGCGGACGGCTCGGTCAACGTCGGCCAGTTGGGCAAGGACAAGACCACCCTTGATGGCCAGGCCGCGGCGCGCGCGATCGCGATCGACCTGATGGGCACCCTGCAGGATGCCTGCGGCGGCGACCTGAACCGCGTCAAGCGCATCGTCAAGCTGATGAGCCTGGTGAACTCGACCCCGGACTTCACCGAGCAGCACCTGGTCACCAACGGCGCCTCGGAACTGTTCGGCGAAGTCTTCGGCGACGCCGGCAAGCACGCCCGTTCGGCCTTCGGCGTGGCCCAGATCCCGCGCGGCGCCTGCGTCGAGATCGAGGCGATCGTCGAAATCGCCTGAGCGGCCCGACGTCCCCCGAACAAGAAGCACGTTGGATCNNCGGGCCCGGCCTACCCGGCCGGGTCTTTTTACAGCCGCCTACCCGGCGCGCCTGCAACCACGGCCGCCCACCCGCGGCAGTCCTTCCAGTGAGACAAGCATGAAAATCGAGAATCCCAATCCCATCCAGTGGCAGTTTTCGGAGCGCGCCCAGCAGCTGCAAAGCTCCTTCATTCGCGAGATCCTGAAGATCACCCAGCGTCCGGAGATCATCTCCTTCGCCGGTGGCCTGCCTTCGCCGGCGACCTTCCCGGTCGAGCGCATGAAGGAAGCCTATGACCGCGTGCTGAGCAACGCCGGCAAGGTCGCGCTGCAGTACGGCCCGACCGACGGCTACGGCCCGCTGAAGGAATGGATCGCGAATTCGCTGTCCACGGAAGGCACGAAGATCCTGCCCGAGCAGATCCTGATGGTGTCGGGCTCGCAGCAGGCCCTCGACCTGATCGGCAAGGTCCTGATCGACGAAGGCAGCCGCGTGCTGGTCGAAACCCCGAGCTACCTGGGCGCGCTGCAGGCCTTCTCGGTCTACCGCCCGGAATTCGGCTCGGTGGCCACCGACGACCATGGCCTGGTGCCGGCCTCGATCGAGCCCGTAGCGAAGGGCGCACGCCTGCTGTACTCGCTGCCGAACTTCCAGAACCCGACCGGCCGCACGCTGTCGATCGAACGCCGCCGCGAACTGGTCGAAACCTGCGCCCGCCTTGGCCTGCCGCTGATCGAGGACGACCCGTACGGCGCGCTGTCGTACAAGGGCGAACCGATGCCGAAGATGGTGGCGATGAATCCGGAAGGCGTGATCTACATGGGTTCGTTCTCGAAGGTGCTGACGCCGGGCATCCGCCTCGGCTACGTGTGCGCCCCGCTGCCGCTGGTGCGCCGCCTCGAGCTGGCCAAGCAGGCGGCCGACCTGCACACCGCCCAGCTGACCCAGATGGTGGTCCACGACGTGGTCAAGGACGGCTTCCTCGACCAGCACATCCCGACCATCCGCACCCTGTACGGCAACCAGTGCCAGGCCATGCTCGACGCGATGGACGAGCACTTCCCGGCAGGCGTGTCCTGGACCCGCCCGGAAGGCGGCATGTTCATCTGGGTCACCCTGCCGCAGCACATCGACGCCATGAAGCTGCTGGACCAGGCGATCGCCGCCCGTGTCGCCTTCGTACCCGGCGCGCCCTTCTACGCCAACGATCCGGAAACCAACACCCTGCGCCTGTCGTTTGTCACCGTGCCGCCGGAACGCATCCGTGAAGGCATCGCGATCCTCGGCAAGCTGATCGCCGCGGCGATGTAACAGGCTCCCGGTAACTGGTTGCAGCCAGTTGCAGCCGCACCACGAAATGGACGCCGTCGGCGTCCATTTTTTTTACCGATTCGTGGTTACAAAGGATGATTGAACTGCGGTTGGGAGCATGCCACAGGAAACCTATCCTAATGGCAACAAAAGTTACCACGGAGGGCAACATCGGGGTATGATTTTGAACGACATCAAACCCGGCTTTTCAACCTTCGCTCCATGCCTTCTCTAGCCCAAGTGTCCGCCGCATCGCCGCGCCAGGCTGCCGTCCTCATTGTCGATGACGCTCCCGCGCACCTCGGCGCGCTGCGCTCCATGATGCTCCAGCAAGGCTACCAGACCTTCGTCGCCAATTCCGGCGAACGGGCCCTGGGCATCGCCCAGCGC
>DEKZ01000344.1:3890-4349 GCA_002354135.1 Massilia sp. UBA2709
CGGCGCTTCCGACTACATCACGAAGCCCTTGCGCCTGGCCGAAGTGTGCGCGCGGGTGCGCGCCCAGCTGCAGTTCCGCCGCACCAGCCTGTCGCAGCAGGAACAGGCCGACCGCCTGCGCCTGATCGTCAACAGCATCGACGAAGGCCTGATGATCATCGAGCCCAGCGGTCGCATCCAGTACGCCAACCCGGCCTGCGACCGCTACCTCGGCTATGCCCCGGGCGAACTGGCCGGCTGCACGCTCGACGGCCTGCTGGCGCCTTCCGTGGCCCAGGAATACCTGGACCTCTTCAGCCGCAGCCGCAGTGGCGCCGGCATCGGAGCGAACGCGCCGGACTGCCGCGGCGCGCGCGAAGTGCTGATCCGCCAGCGCGACGGCACCCTGCGCGCGATGGACTTCACGCTCACGCCGATGGTCGGCGACCAGCCGCTGTTCGTCGCCCTGCTGCACGACAT
>DEKZ01000051.1 GCA_002354135.1 Massilia sp. UBA2709
GCACTTGTGCCCACGCGGTCTCATCGCCTGAATGGACGCGGCCTCAGAGAAATCCGAGGCGGCGAATGGACCGGTTTTGTAGGGTGGACACCTGTGTCCACGCGGTCTCATCGCTTGATCCATGGCGGCCTCTGAGGAAATCCGGGTGTGCGAGCGGACGGGAGCCTGTCGGTTAACGTCGTGAATGCGCGGCCGCCGTACAGCGTGGACACAGGTGTCCACCCTACAAGATCGATAAAGCCGCGTTATCGCCAAAGCCGCGGTATATCACGCGCCGTACCGCGTGGGTTCGAGAACCCACCCTACGAAACCCCGGCGCACGTGGGCATTACCCCGCCGCCCTCAACTCCTGCCACCCCGCCGTCACGATCGACATGTCGACAAACCCGGCGCGCCAGGCCTGCTCGAGGTTCTGCTCGATCTCTTCCATCGAGGTCTGGGCGAAGCCGGCGAAGCCGCGCACGCCGTAGGCGCGGTTGCGGCCGTGGCCCTTGGCCATGTACAGCGCCATGTCGACCAGGTTGACCGCGCGTTCCCAGGGCAGCGGCTTGCCGGCCGGCGCCAGCGGGTAGGGCGCGAAGCCGATCGACACCTGGGCGCTGAGCGTCATGTCCTGGTAATCGATGCGGGTCTCGGCGATGCCGGTCAGGAGCCGGCGCGCCACCTCGTCCAGGCCGCTGCGCGGGATCGCCGGCAGGAAGGCCAGGAATTCCTCGCCGCCCCAGCGCACGATCATGTCGGTCTCGCGCAGGATCTCGCGCAGGCTCGCGGCGATCTTGATCAGGACCGCGTCGCCGGCGCCATGGCCATAGGTGTCGTTGATGTGCTTGAAGTGGTCGACGTCCATCAGGAACAGCGCGCTGACCATGTCGTCGCCCGAGGTGCCGGCGCCGCGCTTTTCGGTCTGCTGGTGGGTGCGCATGAAGTCCTGGAAGTGGCGGCGGTTGTACAGGCCCGTCAGCGGGTCGCGCACGCTCTGCTGCTTCAGCTCCTGGTTCTTCTCGTGCAACTGCGCGTTCGCGTGGCGCACCTTGCGGTAGAGGAGGCCGACGATCACCGAGACGAGCGCGAACACCACGATCAGGAGCGCCCAGATGCGCTGCTGCAGGCGGCGGTTGTCGATCTCGGCCGACTTGACCTGGTTTTCGCGCTCCAGCAGTTCAATCTGGCGCTGCTTCTTGTCGGCGTCGTACTTTTCCTGCAGCTCGAGCATCGCCTTCTGGCGGCGCTTCTCGAACAGCTCGTCCGACAGCGTGCGTTCGCGGTGGTAGGCCTTGACGGCGGCGGCATAGTCGCCGGCGTGTTCCAGCGCCTGGCCGTATTCGAGCAGCACGGCCTGCAGTTCCGGCTTGTTGCCGTTCTGTTCGTATTCCGCCAGGCCGGCGTCGAAGCTGGCCTTGCCTTCGGCCAGGCGGCCGGTCGCCAGGTAGGCCTGGCCGAGATTGATGCGCGCGGTCGCCAGGGCCGACTTGTCGTTCAGCGCCTCGGCCGCCGCGATCGCCTGCACTGCATACACGGTCGCGTTGCGGAAGTCCCGCATCTTCAGGTAGCAGTCCGACAGGTTGATCAGCGAATACGCCACCAGCGACTCGGCGCCGATGCTGCGCTCCAGCTCGAGCGCGGCGAGTTGCGCCTTCAGGGCGCGCTGCATCTGGCCGGTGCTCACGGCCAGGGCATATTCGGTCGATTTCAACTGGGCCATGCGGCCCGGCGAATCGGCTTTGGCGGCCACTTCGGTCGCCTCGGCCAGCGCTTCGAACCCCTTGTCGAACTCGCGCATCAGGGCGTACAGGTTGGCCAGCGAATTGAGGACGATGACCTGCTGGATCGCATTGCCATGTTCCTTCGCATACATCAGGGTAGCCTGCATCTTTTCCAGCGCGCGCGGGAAGTTGCCGTCCTCGGAAAAGGCTTCGGATGCGTTCACGCCCACGCGCACGCGCAACTCGATGTCGTTGGTGGTGTTGGCCAGGCGTTCGGCTTCCCAGATCAGGTCGTGCGACAGCGCCAGCTCGTTCTGCGCGTACTTGATATAGGCCTTGCGCACCAGGCCCTTGGCCAGCGCGGCATTGCTGTTGCTGGCGCGTCCGAAGGCGATCAGCTCCTCGCAGGCCGCCAGCGCCTTCTCGATCTGGCCGAGGCCGTGGTAGGCCCCGCACAGCAGGGCCAGCAGCTCGCCCTTGTCCTCGACGGAGCCGGCGCGCGCTTCCTTCTCGATCTGCAGCAGCATCGGCAGCGCGCGCTCGGGAATGAAGCGGTTGACCTCGCGGATCTCGGCCAGGCGGGCCGCCAGTGGCGCCGGGCCCTGGGCCATGGCGAGCGAGGAAGCCAGCACTAGCGATGCCAGCAGTACAGCGTGGCGCTGTCGTGGTGTTCTCGTCGTTTTCACTGCCGGCCCAGCCTTCCCGATGTCGTTATGCGTTCCATATTGTGCGGACGCCGTCGAGCATTATATGCGTGTTGCTTAATAGAAATTTCGCTTTTTTTGCAGGGATATAGCAAAAAAGCGACGCCAAAACGGCAATATTGGCAACTGCTCATCCCTCTCTCTCGAAGGGGACGGAAAGGGCTGGCGCGGGGGGGCGGAAATAGAGACCGAACGACAATGCGCCGCGCGCCAGGCGCGGCGCGGTGCTTATACCGCCAGTTGCTGCAGCATGTATAACCGGTGGTACAAGCCGTTCTCGATGCGCATCAGCTCCTCGTGTGGACCCGATTCGGTGATGCGGCCATGGTTCAGCACCACGATGCGGTCGGCATCGCGGATGGTCGAGAGCCGGTGCGCGATCGCGATGATCGTCACCTTGCCACGCAGCTCGGCCAGCGCCTGTTGCACGATCTGCTCGGTGGCGGAATCGATGCGCGAGGTCGCTTCGTCGAGCAGCAGGATGCGCGGCTCGCCCGCCAGCGCGCGCGCGATCGCGATCAGCTGCTTCTGGCCCGAGGACAGGCGCGAGCCGCCTTCGCCCAGCGGGGTCTCGTAGCCATTTTCCAGGGCAACGATGAAGTCGTGCGCATGCGCCGCGCGCGCCGCGGCCTCGATCCGCTCGCGCGGCAGGCCGCGTCCCATGTCGATGTTCTCGCGCGCCGACGCCGCCAGGATGAAGGGATCCTGGGGCACCAGCCCGACCTCGTTGCGGAAGCGCTCGTTGTCGATGCCCGCGATCGGCTCGCCGCAGATCTCGATCTGCCCCTGCTCTGCGCTGTAGTAGCGCAGCAGCAGCGACAGCAGGGTGGACTTGCCGCTGCCGGTGTGGCCGACGATGCCGTAGAAGGCGCCCTGCGGGATGTCGAGCGAGATATCGTGCAGCACGTTCTGGCCCGGCACGTAGGCGAAGTTCAGGCGCCGCACGCGCACCGCCGGTGAATGGGATGGGTCCGCCGAACCCGCTGCCGGGCCGGTGCTGGGCACCCGCCCGGCAGCGTGCTCGGCGGAACTCGCTTCGCTCAGCAGGGCATCGACGCGCGCGCTGGCCACCACCGCCTGCTGCAGGCCGCTGAACTGCATGGTGATCTGGATGAGGGGCTCGACCACGCGCGCGATGTAGCTGATGAAGGCGTACAGGATGCCGACTTCCACCGCGCCGATCTCGCGCCGCCCGAAGGCGAAGATGACGACCGCCAGCA
>DEKZ01000418.1:0-2403 GCA_002354135.1 Massilia sp. UBA2709
AGGCTTCGAGCTGGCGGTATCGCGTCCGCGCGTGGTGTTCAAGGAAATCGACGGCGTCAAGTGCGAGCCGTACGAGAGCCTGACCGTCGACGTCGAGGAAGCGAACCAGGGCGGCGTGATGGAAGAACTGGGCCGCCGCCGTGGCGACCTGCAGAACATGGAATCGGACGGCAAGGGCCGCGTGCGCCTCGAGTACCTGATCCCGGCCCGTGGCCTGATCGGTTTCCAGAGCGAGTTCATGACCCTGACCCGCGGCACCGGCCTGATGAGCCACGTGTTCCACGAGTACGCACCGGTCGACACCGGCAAGGGCGAACTGGCTGGCCGCCGCAACGGCGTGCTGATCTCGCAGGATGACGGCGCCGCCGTCGCCTACGCACTGTGGAAGCTGCAGGACCGCGGCCGCATGTTCGTCGAGCACAACACCCCGGTGTACGAAGGCATGATCATCGGTATCCACTCGCGCGACAACGACCTGGTCGTCAACCCGATCAAGGGCAAGCAGCTGACCAACGTCCGCGCCTCGGGCACCGACGAAGCCGTGCGCCTGGTTCCGCCGATCCAGATGTCGCTCGAATACGCCGTCGAGTTCATCGAGGACGACGAACTGGTCGAGATCACGCCGAAGTCGATCCGCCTGCGCAAGCGCTACCTGAAAGAGCACGAGCGCAAGAAGGCCAGCCGTGAAGGCGCGTAATCGCGTTCTGACCACCAGCCCTGTGCTGTTAAAAAANNCCCGCCGCTTGAGCGGGTTTTTTTTCGCCCACCCTGCGGGACGCATCGATAAGGCAGGGCTTGCTAAGATGAGCGCATGCGCATTCTCTGGACTTACCTGAAGCCGCACTGGCGCCTGGGTCTGCTGGCTCTGCTACTCGCGGGAGTCGCCCAGGTACTGGCCCTGGTCGACCCGATCATCTTCGGCAGGATCATCGACCACGTCACGCAACGTCGTCCGGGCGACCCCGACCCCATGCCCCATGTGCTGCGCCTGCTCGGCCTGGCCGTGCTGGTGGCGGTGCTGTCGCGCCTGGCCAAGGCCTTACAGGAGTACGTGACCCGGCTGGTGGTCCAAAAGCTCGGGGTGGCGATCTTCAACGACGGCCTGCGCCACCTGTTAAGGCTGAAGTTCCAGGAGTTCGAGGACCTGCGCAGCGGCGAGATGCTGGCCCTGCTGCAGAAGGTGCGCGCCGACAGCGAGCGCTTTATCAATACCTCGATCAATACCGTTTTCGCGTCCCTGGTCGGCGTCAGCTTCCTGGCATGGTATGCGGTCACCAAACACTGGCTGCTGGTGCCGGTGTTCCTGGTCGGGGTGCTGGTGCTGGGCGGCCTGACCGGCTTATTGAGCCGCGAGATCAAGACCCAGCAGCGCTCCATCGTGCGCGAGACCAACCGCAACTCCGGCTTCATCACCGAGTCGCTGCGCAATATCGAACTGATCAAGAGCCTGGGCCTGACCTTCCCCGAGATCCGGCGGCTGCGCAGCCAGACCGACGCCATCTTTGCGCTCGAGATGGAGAAGGTCAAGCGCATCCGCCTGCTCTCCTTCTTGCAGGGTTCGACGCTGAGCCTGCTGAAGCAGGCGATCCTGTTCGCGCTCCTGTGGCTGATCTTCCGCGACGTGCTCTCGACGGGCGAACTGATCGCGATGCAGTTCATCTCGGTGTCGATCTTCGCGCCGCTCCAGGAACTCGGCAACATCATCCTCGCGCACCGCGAAGCCGAGGCCTCGCTGCTGAACTTCAGGAACCTGATCGACAAGCCGGTCGAGCGCCGTCCGCCCGACCCGGTCGAGATCGGGCCGCTGAGCGAGCTGCGTTTTGCGGAGGTGCGCTATCGGCACAAGGGCGCCCAGGACGACGCCGTGGCCGGGGTGTCGTTCGATGCGAAGCTGGGGCAGACCATCGCCTTCATCGGGCCGTCCGGCNNCTGGTGAAGCTGCTGGTCGGCCTGTACACGCCGGCCGCCGGCGAAGTGTTCTACAACGGCGTGGCGACCACGAAGTTGCGCTACAACCGGGTGCGGCGCCAGATCGGGTTCGTGACCCAGGAAACCTACCTGTTCGCCGGGACCATCCGCGACAACATCCGTTTCGTGCAGCCTGATGCGAGCGACGAGGAGATCGTGGCGGCGATGCGCCAGGCCGCCTGCGCCTATCTGCTGGAGCGCTCGCCCGAAGGGCTGGACACCATGATCGGCGAGCGCGGCATGAAGCTGTCGGGCGGGGAGAAGCAGCGCCTGTCGATCGCGCGCGCCCTGGTGCGCCGGCCGGCGCTCCTGATTTTCGACGAGGCGACGTCGGCGCTCGATTCGCTGACCGAGGAGCAGATCACGAACACGGTGCGCGAGATCTCCGCGCGCGCGACCCAGATCACGATCCTGATCGCGCACCGGCTGTCGACC
>DEKZ01000418.1:2440-2748 GCA_002354135.1 Massilia sp. UBA2709
CTGCTGGAAGCGAAGGGCCTGTATTACGCGATGTGGCGCCAGCAGATCGGGGAACGGACGAAATCGCCCGGCGCCGACTGAGCGCCGGGCCGGTGGTGCGGTTAAGCGATCAGCGCAGGCCGAGCAGCGCCAGCACGCGTTCGCGGCTGACGCCCACCAGCGCCGAGGTGATCGCCAGCAGCGACTCGTAGTCGTGGTTGGCGGCGGTGGAAGCGAAGTCCTGGGCGGTGACGGCGAGATCCTCGGGCGACATCGCCGGCTCGACCGCACGCTGGGTGGCGGCGCTCAGGGCGGCGCTGGCGGCGGCC
>DEKZ01000182.1:0-33239 GCA_002354135.1 Massilia sp. UBA2709
GCGCATAATGCGATTCGAGGGTGCCGGAGGCGCGCGGGGCCGCGGCGTCGGGCGCGCCCGGGAGCTGGTCGATGACGGCCGCGATCGCTTCCGCGCTCACGTGGCCCGGACGCAGCAGCACCGGGCCGTGCGTGGCCAGGCGCGACAAATCGACGATGGTCGACTCGATCCCGACCTGGGCAGCGCCGCCGTCGAGCACCATGGCCACCGAACCGTCGGCGCCGAATTCGTCGCGCACGTGCTGGGCCAGCGTCGGGCTGACGTGGCCGAATTTATTCGCCGAAGGCGCGGCCACCCCGCCCTGCCCGCCCTTGAAGGCGCGCAGCAGGGCAATGGCCACCGGATGCGAAGGACAGCGCAGGCCGACCGTATCCTGGCCGCCGCTGACGGCATCGGGAATGTTCGGCGCGCGCTTCAGAATCATGGTCAGCGGACCGGGCCAGAAGGCCTCGGCCAGCGCATGCGCCTGCGGCGGGATCTCGCAGGCCCAGTGCGCGATGTCCGCTTCGGGCGCCAGGTGCACGATCACCGGGTGATCCTGGGGACGGCCCTTGGCGGCGTAGATCGCGGCGACCGCCGCCGGATTCTCGGCGTCCGCTCCCAGGCCGTAGACGGTCTCGGTCGGGAAGCCGACCAGCTGGCCGGCTTCGAGCGCGCGCGCGGCGGCGTCGATGGCGGCCTGGTCGATGGTTGCTTCGTTCATGCTCACGGCGCGATCCCCAGGATGGCGCAGGCCGCCTGCAGTTGCTGCTGTGCTTCGGGCAGGGTCGGCGCGACAAAGGTCACGTGGCCCATCTTGCGCCCGCGGCGCGGATCGTCCTTGCCGTACAGGTGCAGGAAAGCACCCGGCAGCGCCAGCACGCGGTCCCAGGCCGGTTCACGCAACCGCGCATCTTCACCCGCGCCGTCGAACCAGACGTCGCCCAGGATATTGAGCATGACGGCCGGCGAATGCTGGCGCACATCGCCCAGCGGCAGTCTCGCCATCGCCCGCACCTGCTGGGCGAACTGGCTGGTGACGCAAGCGTCGATCGTGTAGTGGCCGCTGTTGTGCGGACGCGGCGCCATCTCGTTGACGACCAGAGAACCGTCTTCCAGCACGAAGAATTCGATGCAGAGCACGCCCACGTAGCCCAGCTGGGCGACGATGGCGCGCGCCGCGTCCTGCGCCTTGCGCGCGCATTCGGCGGACACGTTCGGGCCCGGCACGGTGGTGGTGAACAGGATGCCGTCGCGGTGCACGTTCTCGGCAATCGGATAGACCACCGATGCGCCGTCCGCGCCGCGCGCGGTCAGGACCGACACCTCGTAGGCCAGCGGCAGCATCTTCTCCAGCAGGCAGGTCACCTGCCCCATGGCCTCGAAGGCGGCGCGCACGTCGGCGCGGCTTTTCACGCGCACCTGGCCCTTGCCGTCGTAGCCCATGCGCACGGTCTTCAGGATGCCCGGCAACAGCTCGTCGCCGATGGCCTCGATGTCCTCGAACGATGCGATCACCTTGTGCGGCGCCGGCATCACGCCGGACTGCGCGGCGCAGTCGACGAAGAAGCGCTTTTCCAGCACGCGGTCCTGGGCGATCGCCACGCAGCTGCCGGCGGGCGCCACGAAACTGCCCTGGGCCAGCAGGTTCATGCTGTCGGCCGGGACGTTCTCGAACTCGGTGGTGACGGCGCTGCACAGCGCGGCCAGCTGGCCCAGTGCGATATTGTCGGTGTAGTCGGCGTTGACCAGGCGCTCGGCCACCTGTCCCGCGGGACAGTCGGCGGCCGGCTCGAGTACGGCGACCTTGTAGCCCATCGCCTGCGCGGCGTGGGCGAACATGCGGCCAAGCTGGCCGCCTCCCATCACGCCCAGCCAGGTCGGCGGATTGGCGCTAGGGAGAAAGGGAGGATGCTGCGTGTTACTCATCACTATTCAACCTGGGCTTTCAGACAGGCAGAACCATCGCCTGGGCGGCGGCGGTCTGGTCCTTGCGGAACTGTTCCAGCCGTGCGGCCAGGGCATCGTCGTTGGCGGCGATCATCGCGACCGCCGTCAGCGCGGCGTTCGCGGCGCCGGCTTCGCCGATGGCAAAGGTCGACACCGGCACGCCTTTCGGCATCTGCACGATCGACAGCAAGGAATCTTCGCCGCGCAGGTATTTCGACGGCACCGGAACGCCCAGCACCGGCACGATGGTTTTCGCCGCCACCATGCCCGGCAGGTGGGCTGCCCCACCGGCGCCGGCGATGATGGCGCGCAGGCCGCGCGCGCGCGCCGTCTCGGCGTACGCGAACATCTCGTCCGGCATGCGGTGCGCCGAGATCACCTGCGCCTCGAAAGGCACGCCGAACTGCTTCAGTACGTCGACCGCATTCTTCATCACGTCCCAGTCCGAGGACGAACCCATGATGACGCCGACCAGCGGCTTGTTCACTGCTTGATCCGTCATCTTAAACCTTCAGCTTTTCGCCGGTCAGGCGTTCGATGGCTTCGAAATACTTGGCCTGGGTTTTCTCGATCACGTCCTGCGGCAGGGCCGGGGCGGGGGCGGTCTTGTTCCAGTCGCTCAGGGTTTCCAGGTAGTCGCGCACGAACTGCTTGTCGAAAGACGGCGGCGACATGCCCGGCGCGTAGGAGTCGGCCGGCCAGAAGCGCGAGGAGTCGGCGGTCAGGACTTCGTCCATCAGGTGCAGCACGCCATTGTCGTCCAGGCCGAATTCGAACTTGGTGTCGGCGATGATGATGCCGCGGGTCGCGGCATAGTCGGCGGCGGTCTTGTAGAGCTGGATCGAGACGTCGCGGATCTTGTTTGCGAGCTCCGAACCGATACGCTGCTCCATGTCGGCAAACGAGATGTTCTCGTCGTGCTCGCCGATGTCGGCTTTCGCGGCCGGGGTGAACAGCGGTTCCGGCAGTTTGTCCGCCTGGCGCAGGCCGGCGGGCAATTCGATGCCGCAGATCTTGCCGCTTTGCTGATAGTCCTTCCAGCCCGAGCCGATGATGTAGCCGCGCACCACGGCCTCGACCAGGATGGGTTTCAGGCGCTTGGCCACGACGGCGCGGCCGCGCACCTGCTCGACTTCCCCAGGGGCCACGACGCTTTCCGGCGCCACGCCGGTCAGGTGGTTCGGCACGATGTGGCCGAGTTTCTCGAACCAGAAATCGCTCATCTGGTTCAGCACCATGCCCTTGCCGGGAATCGGCTCGTTCATGACGACGTCGAAGGCCGACAGGCGGTCGGTGGTGACGATCAGGATCTTGTCGTCGCCGACGGCGTAGTTGTCGCGCACTTTGCCGCGGCCGAGCAGTGGCAGGGACTGGATCGTGGATTGGTAGAGGCTGTTCATAGAAGGGATATCAGGAAAACGAAACCGGCAGCCCGGGAAAAACCGGCCCGCCGGAAAGAAACGCGGGCTGCCGCAGCAGCCCGTTCCAAACGCTATATTACTTGACTACTTGCGCCAGTTCGCCGGCCTTGTAACGCTCGGCCATCTTTTCCAGCGGGATCGGCTTGATCTTCGCAGCCATGCCTTCGCAGCCGAAGGACAGGTAGCGCGCCTTGCAGATCTCGGTTGCCGCTTCGCGCGCCGGCTTCAGGTAGTCGCGCGGGTCGAACTTCGACGGGTTCTGGAACATGTACTTGCGGATCGCAGCGGTCATGGCCAGGCGGATGTCGGTGTCGATGTTGATCTTGCGGACACCGTGCTTGATGCCTTCCTGGATCTCTTCGACCGGCACGCCGTAGGTCTCTTTCATGTCGCCGCCGAATTCGCGGATGATGGCCAGCAGTTCCTGCGGCACCGACGAGGAGCCGTGCATCACCAGGTGGGTGTTCGGGATGCGCGCGTGGATTTCCTTGATGCGGTCGATCGCCAGGATGTCGCCGGTCGGCTTGCGGGTGAACTTATAGGCGCCGTGCGAGGTGCCGATGGCGATCGCCAGGGCGTCGCACTGGGTGCGCGCAACGAAGTCAGCCGCCTGGTCGACGTCGGTCAGCAGCTGCTCGCGGGTCATGGTACCGTCGGCGCCGTGGCCGTCTTCCTTGTCGCCCTTCATCGTTTCCAGCGAACCGAGCACGCCCAGTTCGGCCTCCACCGTCACGCCGATCGAGTGCGCGAACTTCACGACCTCTTTCGACACTTCGACGTTGTATTCGTAGGAAGCAACCGACTTGCCGTCGGCTTCGAGCGAACCGTCCATCATCACCGAGCTGAAGCCCGAACGGATCGCGGCCATGCAGACCGCCGGCGACTGGCCGTGGTCCTGGTGCATGACGACCGGGATGTGCGGATAGGCTTCGACGGCGGCGTCGATCAGGTGGCGCAGGAAGGCTTCGCCGGCGTACTTGCGCGCGCCTGCGGAGGCCTGCATGATCACCGGCGAACCGGTGGCATCGGCCGCGGCCATGATGGCCTGCACCTGCTCCAGGTTGTTGACGTTAAACGCCGGCAGGCCGTAGCCGTTTTCGGCGGCGTGGTCCAGCAATTGACGCAGTGATACGAGTGCCATGGTTAGTACTCCAAAGATAAAAAAAACTTGTTCAGAACTTCGACAACGCGAAGCCTCGATTAATCCTTGTAGGTCTCGCCGACGCGCACGATCTTGAGGGCGTTGGTGCCGCCGGCCTCGCCCATCGGCGAGCCCCAGGTCACGACGATGGTGTCGCCAGGGCTCACCATGCCCTCCTTGATCAGGAGCTCTTCCGCCTTGCGCAGCACCGCGTGGCTGCCGCCTTCCTGCAGCAGGTGGAATGCTCGCACGTTCCGGTACAGCGAAGCCTTGCGCTGCGTCGTTTGTGACGGGGTCAGGGCGAAGATCGGGGTGTCGATGTTATGACGGCTCATCCACAGTGCGGTCGAGCCCGATTCGGTCAGGGCGACGATCGCCTTCACCGCGAGGTGGTGCGCGGTGAACAGGGTGCCGTAGGCGATCGACTGGTCGATGCGGGTGAACTCCACGTTCAGGAAGTCCGTATCGAGCTTGTTGTATTCGGATTGTTCCGCCTCGAGGCAGATCGCGGCCATCATCTCGACGGTTTCGACCGGGTACTTGCCCGATGCGGTCTCGGCCGAGGTCATGACGGCGTCGGTGCCGTCCAGCACGGCGTTCGCCACGTCCGACACTTCGGCGCGGGTCGGGACCGCGTTCACGATCATCGACTCCATCATCTGGGTCGCGGTGATGGCCAGCTTGTTCGATGCGCGCGCCATGCGGATCATGCGCTTCTGCAGCGCCGGCACGGCGGCGTTGCCCACTTCCACCGCCAGGTCGCCGCGCGCGACCATGATGCCGTCGGACGCGTCGAGGATTTCCTGCAGCACCGGAATGGCTTCGGCGCGCTCGATCTTGGCGATCATCATCGGCTTGTGCTGGTAGGGCTCGCCCGCGATGTTGGCCAGCTGGCGCGCCATTTCCATGTCGGTCGCGCTCTTCGGGAAGGAGATCGCCAGGTAGTCGGCCTGGAAGCTCATCGCGGTCTTGATGTCCTCCATGTCCTTCGAGGTCAGGGCCGGCGCGGTCAGGCCGCCGCCCAGGCGGTTGATGCCCTTGTTGTTCGACAGTTCGCCGCCGACCTTCACCGTGGTGCAGATCTCGTGGCCGATGACCTTGTCGACGACCAGCACGATCAGGCCGTCGTTGAGCAGCAGCTTGTCGCCCGGCCGGACGTCGCGCGGCAGCGCCTTGTAGTCGAGGCCGACGCGTTCCTGGTTGCCCAGCTCGCCGTTCTCGCCCCACTTGGCGTCGAGGATGAACTTGTCGCCATTGTTCAGGAAGATCTTGCCCTCTTCAAACTTGCCAACGCGGATCTTCGGACCCTGCATGTCGGCCATGATCGCCACCTCGGTGCCGCATTCGGCGGCGGCGCGGCGCACCAGCGCGGCGCGGTCGATGTGGTCCTGCGCCTTACCGTGCGAAAAATTCAGGCGCACGACGTCGACGCCGGCGCGGATCATTTTCACGAGGATGTCGAAGTCGGTCGAGGCCGGGCCGATGGTGGCAACGATCTTGGTTGCGTTGTGCAGGGGACGCTCAGCTTGCATGAGTTGGAATCCTTGGTTCTGAAAAGAGAAGCGCAGCCCCCGGGGCTGCGCTGGCACTGCTTACTTGACGTTACGCTGGAGCAGGATGTCGACTGCCGGCAGGGTCTTCCCTTCGAGGAACTCGAGGAAGGCGCCGCCGCCGGTGGAGATGTAGCCGATCTTGTCGCCGATGTCGTACTTGGCAATCGCCGCCAGGGTGTCGCCACCGCCGGCGATCGAGAAGCCCTTCGAGTCGGCAATCGCCATCGCCAGGGTCCTGGTTCCTTCCGCGAATTGATCGAACTCGAACACGCCGACCGGGCCGTTCCAGACGATGGTGCCGGCCTTGGCCACCTGCTCGGCCAGCATGGCGGCGGTCTTCGGGCCGATGTCGAGGATCATGTCATCATCAAGCACGTCGGCCACGTCCTTGACGGTGGCGGCCGCGGTCGGGCTAAACTCCTTGGCGCAGACCACGTCGACCGGAATCGGCACCGAGGCGCCGCGCGCGCTCATCATGTCGATGATGGACTTCGCCTCATTGACGAGATCGTTCTCGGCCAGCGACTTGCCGATGTTCAGGCCAACGGCCTTCATGAAGGTGTTGGCGATGCCGCCGCCGACGATCAGGTTGTCGACCTTGCCGGCCAGGCTCTGCAGGATCGACAGCTTGGTCGAGACCTTGGAACCGGCGACGATCGCCAGCAGCGGACGCTGGGGCTGGCCGAGGGCCTTGCCCAGTGCATCGAGTTCGGCGGCCAGCAGCGGGCCTGCCGCGACGACTGGTGCAAACTTCGCGATGCCGTGGGTGGTGGCTTCGGCGCGGTGGGCGGTGCCGAAGGCATCGTTCACGTACACGTCGCACAGCTTGGCCATCTTCTGGGCCAGCTCGTCCGAGTTTTTCTTTTCGCCCTTGTTGACGCGGCAGTTCTCCAGCAGCACGACCTGGCCCGGCGCAACGTCGACGCCATCGACCCAGTTCTGCTTCAGCTCGACTGGCTGCCCCAGCAGCTCGGACAGGCGCTTGCCGACCGGCGCCAGGCTGTCTTCCTGCTTGAATTCACCCTCGGTCGGACGGCCCAGGTGCGAGGTCACCATGACGGCGGCGCCGGCCTTCAGCGCGGCCTGGATCGCCGGGACCGAAGCGCGGATGCGCGTGTCTTCGGTGATGTTGCCGGCGTCATCCTGCGGCACGTTCAGGTCGGCGCGGATGAAGACGCGCTTGTTTTTCAGCGCATCGCGGTCGATCAGGTCTTGCAAGCGGGTGAAACTGAGAACGGCGTCCATGGCGACTCAACAGTGAAATAGTGAAAAAACGTTATTCTACCCTAGGGAGTGCCACCGAAAACGTGTAGTAACCGCAACAGTGTGAAGGCCAGCATCCCGAACACGATGGTCTGCAGCATGTTGCGGCGCCACAGGTAGAAGCCGAGGGCGGCGATGCCGGCCAGCAGCTTCGGATTGCCCAGCTCCAGGTGGGCGTTGCCGGCACTGTCGAGCAGCAGGTCGGGCCCGATGATGGCCGCCAGCGCGCAGGCCGGCGCGTAGCGCAGCATGTCCTGGATGCGCGGCGGGATGCTCACCTTGTGGCCGACCAGCCAGAAGCCGCTGCGGGTGATGGCAGTCGCCAGGGCCAGCACCACGATCACGGCCCAGATTTCCCACTCAGCCATGACGGCCCTTTCGTTTTTGAAGAATGTTTTCCGCCGCCAGCGCGGTCAGCATGCCGGCAAGCACCGCCACCAGCAGGCCCAATTTATAGGGGAAGCCGTAGGCCAGCACCGCCACGGCGCCGGCGACCAGCACGCCGCACAGCGCGGCGCTGTTGATGATGAGGGGCACCGTGATGCACAGGATGGCCAGGGTGCCGGCAAAGCCCAGGCCCCACTCGGCCGGGATGGCGCTGCCGAGGAAGATGCCGATGAGCGAGCCGGCCTGCCAGGCGCACCAGTTCGGGAACATCAATCCCTTCAGGTAAGACAGCTTGCCCTTGACCGGCACGGCGGTGGGAAAGCGCTGCAGGAACATGGCGATCGTCAGGTCGCCGGAGATATAGCCGTAGAACAGGCGCTGCTTCCACGGCAGGTGCGAGAAGTGCGGCGCCAGCAGGGCCGAGAAGATCACGAAGCGCAAATTGACCACCAGGGCGGTGGCGAAGATGACCCAGATCGGCGCATGCGCGACGATCAACGGCAGCGCCGCGAGCTGGGCGGAACCTGCGAACACCAGCAAGGTCATACCGCTGGCCTGCAGGACGGTGAGTCCGGTCTTGACCATCGCGATGCCGACCACCATGCCCCAGGCGGCAATGCCGAACAGGGTCGGGATGCCGGTCTTCAGGCCTTCGCGCCAGAGTTCCGGATCGTGCTCTTCAAGGACTTGCGGTGGAGTTTGCGTAGCGGGCGGCGCGCTCATGTCGCCTTCCTGCAACAGCCTGGGCCAGGGAACACTGCGGTAAAGCGAGAGATGAAAAGCATGAAATGCAGCGGAGAAATGTAGGATGGGCACTCCGTGCCCACGCGGTACGCACGCAAACCTTGGCCACGTACAGCGAAATATCGCTCGCACCGCGTCCTCGACCCGCAAGCAATGTGATCAATCCATCATTCTACCGATCATCCCGTGACCCCGCTCGAATCCGTTAAAATCCCATCTTTGCCCAACTTTGCTCGACGGAGAACTTTCAATGAACGTAAAGACGATGCCTGTGGTGGAACTCGAGGCCAAGGACCTGCCGGCGCACTGCCCGAATCCGGCCATGCCGCTGTGGTCGTCGCACCCGCGCGTCTTCCTCGATTTCGACCATGAAGGCACGGCCAAGTGCCCCTACTGCGGCACCCATTACCGCCTGGCGCCCGGCGTCGAATTCAAGCACCACTAAACTCTCTGCGGCCCGGCCGCTTGCCATGACCTATCGCGCCCCCAGGTGGCTGCCCGGCGGCCACCTGCAGACCATCTACCCCGCGACCTGCATCGCCAAGCCGCCGGTCTCCTACCGGCGCGAGCGCTGGACGGTAGCTGACCCGGTCCTGGGCGACGACTTCGTCGACGTCGATTTCGTCGACGGCGCGCCGGGCAAGCCGCTGGTCGTGCTGTTCCACGGGCTCGAAGGCTCGTCGAACAGCCATTACGCACGCGGCCTGATGGCGGCGCTGGCCAGCCGCGGCTGGTCCGGCGCGGTGCCGCATTTTCGCGGCTGCTCGGGCGAACCGAACCGCACCGCCCGCTTCTACCACTCCGGCGATGCCGCCGAGATCGCCTGGATCATGGCCCGCCTGCGCGAACGCGCGCCGGGACCGCTGTACGCCGCCGGCGTTTCGCTCGGCGGCAACGCCCTGCTGCGCTGGCTCGGCGAATCCGGCCACGGCGCCGATTTCGTCACGGCTGCCGCCGCGATTTCCGCCCCGCTCGACCTCGCGCGCGGCGGCGAAGCCCTGTCCTCGGGTCTGAACATGCTCTACACGCGCATGTTCCTGCAGACCCTGAAACCAAAGTGCCTGGCCAAGCTCGAACAATTTCCCGGCCTGTTCGACCGCGACGCCCTGCTCGCCGCGCGCGACCTGTATGCCTTCGACAATGTGGTCACCGCGCCCCTGCACGGCTACCGCGATACCGACGACTACTGGCACCGCGCCAGCGCGCGGCACGTGCTGAACGAGATTACCGTGCCGACCCTGGTCCTGAATGCCCGCAACGATCCCTTCCTGCCGGGCGTGCACCTGCCTTCCCAGGCATCGCAGGCGGTCACGCTGGAATACCCGGAGGAAGGCGGCCACGTCGGCTTCCCGGTCGGAAGCATTCCCGGCCGCATCGACTGGCTGCCGGCGCGCATCCTGTCCTTCTTCGACGGACACGCAACGCGCGCGCCGAGCGCCCACGACTTATGCGATGCTGATGCCCATGGATGACATCGTAATTCAGGCAATGGCCAAATGGCCGAACGTGCCGCACTGCTACGGCTGGCTCGCCCTCGACGCGCGCGGCGGCTGGCGCATGCGCGACGAGGCGGCGCAACAGGCCAACGCGCCGGGCGACCGGCTGACCAATGAAGCGCTGGTCGGCTTCATCAACCGCAACTACCTGCACGACGAACAGGGCCGCTGGTATTTCCAGAACGGGCCGCAGCGCGTGTACGTGAATCTCGAAGCGACGCCGTTCGTTGCACGCACCGATCCGGCCCAGGGCATGGTGGTGCAGACGGGTGCGGCGGTGCCAATCATCGAGCGCCTGTATCTCACCGAAGCCGGCGAAGCCATCGTGCAGGCGGGCGAGATCGTGGCGCAGGTCGACGATCGCGATGTGGCGCAGTTGTTCGAAAATCTGGAACTGGACGGCAAGCCGGCCGGGGACGAGGCGCTGCTGGCTTGGATCGAAAGCGGGAATGGAGCGATGACGCTGCGCTACCGCGGCGCACAGGTGCCGGTCGAGCGCATCAGGCGCGAGGAGCTGGCGCAGCGCTTCGGGTTCGTGCGCACGCCGGCCCCGATTCAAGGCTAAGCCAATTTCCAGGCGTCAGGTTTTCGCGTCAACGCTGATGGGCTGCTACGGTCGAAAATCTGGTTAGACGCTCTCCGGGCAGAATGTCCAGTGAGAAGCCTCAATACGAAGCGTGTCGCCAGCCTACCCTTCCCGATCATCCCGCCAAGCCATCTTCGCCGCCTCGCTGATCACCGACCGCACCAGCTCCGGCTCGGAAAACTGCGGAAAATGCCCGCTCTTCTTCGCCATCACCTGCCTGCCCAGCGGAGACAATTTGACCAGCTCACGCTGGTGGCGCGCCCGCGCCTCGCGCTGCGCGTCCGGCGTGGCCCAGCGCAGCGGATGCTGTTCGCCCGTGACCGCATACAGGGGAATCGGCGGGAACGGCGGCGCGGCCTCGAGCTGGGCCAGGCTCTCCTCTACGTGGCGCGTCTCCGCCAGGGGATGCGCCGGCATCAACCGTTCGCCCAGCGCCTTGATCCCGCGCTGCAGCGCATTCTCGTACTTCGGCAGCACGCGCACATCTTCCGGACTGGTCGCTTCCAGCAGCACGACGGCGCCGACTTCTTCCGGATACAGGCGCGCGAACAGGTTGACGATGAGTCCGCCGAAGGAATGGCCGACCAGCACATAGGGCCGCGGCACGCCGACGGCTTCCAGCACGTCGCGCAGCGCTTCGACCATCTCGTCGAGCGTCTGCGCGCGCACGGGCTTGCTGCTGGCGCCGATGCCGGGGCGGTTGTAGCCGAAGGCAGCGCGCTCGCTGGCGAGCGCGGCGAAGATCTTGAACCAGGCCTCGACCGGGCCGCCCGTGCCGTTCACCAGCACGATGCCCGGGCTGCCGCTGCCGGCGAAGATGTACTCGACGGTCTCGCCGGAGACGTCGACGTTCATCTTCATGGGCAAGACGACCGGACGCACAGGCTTATTTCACCTTCTCTTCGAGTTCCTTGTCCTGGCGCTGGCGCTCCTTGATCTCGCGTTCGCGCGCATCGATCACGGACTGCTCGTAGAACGAGACGTCGCTCGCCTTGCGTGCGAAGTTGAGCTGGTCCACCGCCGCCGGCAGGGCGCCGGCCAGCACATAGGATTCGGCCAGCGCCATGTGCTGCAGGGCGATCTTGCCCTGCTGCGAATAGGCCTTCGCCATCAGGTCGTAGAGTTTCGGATCCTCGCGGTACTGGCGCACCTGGTCGCGCAGGTAGCGCGTTGCGTCGTCGTACTTGCCGGCCGCGATCATCGCGTCCGCGTACTGGCGCGCCAGCGCGCGCGACAGCGGGTACTGGTTGACGTAACGCTCGGCGTCCTTCAAGGCCTGCTGCGCCACCTCCTTGGGCTGGCCCGGCGCCAGCTTGATCTCGAGATCGAGCCCGGCGAACATGGCGCCGCCATCGCTGGCCGGGGCCGCGGAGAACACGCCCTCTTTCGGCTGCATCGCCGCGCGCGCCTTGTCGAGCCAGCTGCGCGCGGCCGCCAGGTCGCCCTGCTTGAGCGCGAGGAAGGACAGGCCATACTGGGCCGCCACCTGTTGCTGGCGCTGCGGCTGGTTCGCCTGGGTCTCGAAGATCGTGCGGGTGTCGCGCAGGCCGGTCGTGCTGCCGTCCTGCAGCACGCGGGCGCGTGCCTTGGCGAGATGAAATTCGATCGTGTCGGCGCGCTGGCGGTAAGGCGTCTCGCGGATGCGCGACTGGATGTCGGCAATGCGCTCGCTCGTCAGCGGGTGGCTGCTGAGGAAGGCCGGCATTTCCCCGTACACCTTGCTCGCGCTTTGCAGGCGCTTGAAAAAGGCGACCATGCCCGAGGTGTCGTAGCCGCCCGCCCCCATGATCTGGAAGCCGACGCGGTCGGCCTCGCGCTCGGCGTCGCGGCTGAAGCTGAGCTGGCGGTCCGCCATCAAGCCCTGCCCGCCCATCAGCACGCCCATGGCCGCATCCGGACTGGCCTTCGCGGCCAGCGCCGCCAGGATCATCGAGGCGATCGGCAGCAGCGCATCCTGCTTCTGCTGGCCGATCATGCGCGCAATGTGGCGCTGCGACACGTGGCCGATCTCGTGCGACATGACCGAGGCCAGCTCCGACTCGGTCTGGGCCGCAATCAGGAGGCCCGAGTGGATGCCGATGAAGCCGCCGGGCAGCGCAAAGGCGTTGAGCACCGGGTCGCGCACGGCGAAGAAACCGAAGTCGGCGCCGGTCTCGCCGCGCGCACCGGGCACGGCGTCGACCAGGGCGCCGCCGAAAGTATTCAGGTAGTCGAGGATCTGGTCGTCGTCGAGGTAGTCGCGGTCGCGCCGGATCTGGCGCATGATCTCCTCGCCAAGCTTGCGCTCGACGATCGGCGACAGGTCTTCGCGCGCCGTGTCGCCCAGTGTGGGCAGGCGCGAGGAGGAAGCCACGTTCAGGGATTGTCCAGCCGCCGAGGCGCAGGCGAAACCGGTCGCGGCCGACACGAACAGGGCGGCCAGCGAACGGCGCCAGCGGGCGGATGCGGGCGGCAACGCAGGATGGGTCATCGGTTTCACGGTGCTATGATAACCCCATCCGCGCGCGCCTTGCCGCGGGCTGAAACACTTTATTACCCAAGCATACCGACACGACAATGACCGACCAGAACCCGACCGCCGCCTCTCCGCTTACCCACTTCGACGCCAGCGGGCAAGCCCACATGGTCGACGTCGGCGCCAAGAACGAGACCCACCGCATCGCCGTGGCCGCCGGCACCATCCGCATGCAGCCGGAGACCCTGGCGCTCATTCAATCGGGCAACGCCAAGAAAGGCGACGTGCTCGGCATCGCCCGCATCGCCGCCATCATGGGCGCCAAGCGCACCAGCGACCTCGTTCCCCTGTGTCATCCGCTCGCCATTACCCGCGTCGCGGTCGACTTCGAAGTCGATGCGGCGGCCAACAGCGTGCATTGCCGGGCGCAGGTCGAAACCCATGGCAAGACCGGGGTCGAGATGGAAGCGCTCACCGCCGTGCAGGTCGGCTTGCTGACCATTTATGACATGTGCAAGGCGGCCGACCGCGGCATGGTTATGACCAATGTGCGGGTGCTGGAAAAGCACGGTGGCAAGAGCGGGGACTGGACGGCGGCGGTGTAAGCTGTTGACCTATCAGAAGAATACTTTTTTCCGACTCGACAATAACGCTATGCACCACATAGCCGCCTAGCAGCACTAGCCCGGCCTAAAGCGAAGAAAACTGACTGCAGTCGGTTGGCGCAGGAACGATCATTGGCGGACTTAGCATCCTCTTCAGGATCATCAGTCACGCTTGAAAGGAATGGAGCCTACCAGTACCGCCCCCTTGCGCTCTTGTTCGAATGCCTCCAACGCCATCAGGGCCAACCAATCCGTTCCCCGAACTCTGTACACGCGGGCTTCACGCGGAACGGATCGAAGCCGCCAACGGTGCCCAGTTCGAAGCCGTGATAGCTGCTCGCCGTGCCGAACGCGCCAATGCTTAGAGTACGGACTTCTTTAGGGCGTTCCTACAAGTTGCAATAATGCTAGAACCGTAGAGTACACTCTAACGAGGTACAACTAATCTTTAGGTCATGCAAAACCCGAGCGCCCAGCCACCGTTACCAAGCCAGACGAAGCCCCCCGCATTGGCAGCCCAGCCGTTCAAGCTGGCGACCACTCCAACAGGAACGTTAAACATTACGTTGGCACCTGCGACTGTTCCACCAACGCCGCTATGGGAAACTCCGGCAGTCCTGGCCGGAGGAGCGACGTTTGTAGGTGTGCTGATTACGATTGCTTTTGGCGCTTGGAAGATGAAGAAGGAGCTTTCCTTTACAGCGCAACAGGCAACAATTGAGCGCGACCAGTCCCGCGAGCAGGCTAATCTGGATCGGCAGTATCAGTCGGAGCAAGCCCATCAAGAACGCATCACCAAAGCTCGACGTGAGGTGTACTTGGAAGTCATCAGCGAAATGATTAAGGCGCAAACGGCACTAAGCCTGCTGCCTATGCAAGATATCGAAAAATTGGATGTTGGCTCCGGATTCAATGGTCTAATCACGGCCGTGTCAAAGGTAAGCGTTTTGGGTGAAATGGCGACTGTCGTAATGAGCAGGGAGCTTCTCACGACCATCCACCAAGCACTTTTTAGATTGCTAGCTCTGGTTGTCCCCATCCACGAGGACAAGTCGAATGTCGCGCATCATGAACAAAAGCTCACTGCTCAACTCGCAAAAATCGAACAGTTGGCCGCTGAGATTCAGACTGTTAAGGAAACGTCGAATGACCAGAGCGAGCTACAGCGGCTGCGTAAAGCCTTAGAGTTTCGCAATTCCGATATGGAGCGGTACGGAGCAGCCATGATGGCAGCCAAGCTAACCCTTCTCGACCGCCAGAAGGCATACGGCGATGCAGTGCTGGCCGAGACGAAAGCAATCCGCAGAAAGACAGATGAGTTGGTCGCTTCAATCCGTGCGGAACTGTCGCTGACTACATCGTTAGAGCAACTACACAAAACAAGTGAAGAAATACACACAGCAGCTATCGTTGCCACCAAGGAATTACGAGAAAGTTTTCGTGATGTTGAAGAACAAGAGACCTAACGACCACTATCACATGGGCAGTGACTAAAGATAGCTCGTCAGTTTGACGAGAGAAGCTATCAAAAACCTTGTTAACTCTAGAGCGTAGTGATTTTCACTACATCTAAACCCACGCGGCAAAAATCATAACCGCATGCGGATACGCAAGAACTTCGACGGTAACGCACGTAGCTGGGCTGGACGATCAGGTAGCGAAGCTTAAAGCAGCGGGCTGCACCGATCAGACGATCTATCAGGAACAGATCAGCAGCGTGAGGATGACTGACCGTGTGGAATTCGCTAAGGTATTTGCGAAGTTGACGAGGGGTGATGTATTGGTATTCACAACATCCAGTTCCGCATACGGTTGCCCCTGAAGAGTTAGGCCGCAAATGTATGTAGACAGGAGAAGTCCTGTCCCAATTTTGTCCCAACCAGTGGAACAAAGAAGGTTTTCTAAGCCAGGACGCCAGCAGCGTCCATTGACGCGCGCGGGTGGAACTGCGCGCCGAGCAGGGGCGCGATTGAGGCGCTCACGGCCATGCAGGCCGGCCTGCTGACCATTTACGACATGTGCAAGGCGGCCGATCGCGGGATGGTGATGACCAATGTCCGCGTACTGGAAAAGCATGGCGGCAAGAGCGGAGACTGGACGGCGGCGGTGTAAGCCCTTGCTTCCTTCGGACTCCCAGGGGAGCAACTCGCTACAATTGGTAACAAGACAATTGTTGAGCAAAAGTTACTCTGAGGCCATACTCCTGGTGGCGCCGGCAATACCGCCGTCGCGAACAGTCGTAGCCACCGGGGAGTCCATTCATGCGTGTCCTTGTTCCGACATTGGCAGTTCTGACATCGTTGTCCGCTTGCGGCGGCGGAGGGGAAGACGAAGAGGCCAGCAGCCAGGTTTTTAAAACGATGGGCTCGCTGCAGTGCACCGGTGGGGGCGTGTCCTTGTCCGACCTGCAAGCACAGCTCACGGCGGCCAATGTCCAGGTGCGCTCTGCCGCGTGTGGCACGGATGGCATGTTCCCTCCGGCGGTATGCGGTGCTTCGGATACCAGAATCGGCATCTTCGAAATTTCGCCTTCTCAGGCCGAGGCAGCTGCCGCGGCAGGCTTCAAGCCCTTGAGCACGGCGCCGAAGGCCAGGATTATTCCTTGCACCTGAACGGCGCGCCGGGCTGACGGTTGACTGCCGGCTTCATTTCGCCGGCAGCATGCTTCCCATCCACGCCTGCGTGAACGCCTGCCCCAGCATGCCGGCCACCTTCCCGTTGGCCTCGGCGAAGCGCTCCATCGACCGCTGCTGTACCGCCATGGCGTTCTTCGCCAGCGCCTCGGCACAGGATTGCGATGTGGTGATGAAGGCGCGCAGCATCTGCTCCTGGATGACGGCCGCCGAACTCAGCAGCAGTTGCTGGGTATTGGCTCTCATGGCATCGCCATAGACGCTGGCGAGGTTCGACCAGAGTGTCAGGAATGGCGCCGACACGCTAGGGAAGGCCATGGTCGGGCTTGTGCTCGTCATTAACATGATGCTGTTCTCCTGGTGAGTGACCGGAATGGGACAGGCTGCCGCATTGTGCAGCGCAACATCGAGTCTACTCCCCCGCACACCGCGTTGTCATCTGCACGCGCAGGGCAGGTGTCACAGTGTGCCAATATTGAAATTCCGCTGTTCAACTTTGGTACACCTCATCTGGCCGTACCGTCGTCGTGGACAGCGCCGCCCTCCCTCTTTCCCAAGGCATCCATACTTCCACGGCACAGGTGGCATGGGTATTGCCTATTTCCCTTTGACTGCCCGGCTAGCCGGCCAGCGCAATCGAGATGGCCAATTCAATATTCGTGAGGAGATCGACCATGACCTGGAGTAAACCGGAGTTCATCGACTGGCGCTTTGGATTCGAAATCACGCTGTACATCGCGAACCGCTAGCAAGCATTAATGCCGGCAACGGCGCCGCCGCCTCGGGCGCCGGCGCCGGCCTATACCCGCCTATGAAAATCATCGTATTGGGCTCGGCGGCCGGAGGCGGCTTCCCTCAGTGGAACTGCAACTGCCGCAACTGCAGCGGGCTGCGCAGCAGCACCATCCGCGCAACGGCGCGCACGCAGTCCTCCATCGCGGTCTCCGCCGATGGAACCGACTGGGTACTCATTAATGCCTCACCGGACATCCTCGCGCAAATCCGCGCCACGCCGGCGCTGCAGCCGGGACGTGCCCGGCGCGATTCCGGCATCGCCGCCGTGATGCTGATGGACGCGCAGATCGACCACGTGACCGGCCTGCTGATGCTGCGGGAGGGAAAACCGCTGCCCCTCTACTGTACGGAGCCGGTCTGGCACGAGCTCAACAGCACGCTGCCTTTGGCCTCGGTACTGTCCCATTATTGCGGCGTGCGCTGGCATGAATTGTCCGTCGGCAGCGACGTGACCCGCCTCGACGGCATGCCAGCCACGCAGGTGCCCGGCATCGAGGGCATCCGCTTCACGCCGCTGGCGCTCAGCAGCAAGGCGCCGCCGTATTCGCCGCACCGGGAACATCCGGAACTGGGGGAAAACATCGGCCTGCTGATCGAGGACAGCGCAAGCGGCAAGTCGGTGTTCTATGCGCCGGGCCTGGGCGCGATCGACCCGCAGGTCGAGGCCGCCTTGCGCCGTGCGGATTGCGTGCTGGTCGACGGCACCTTCTGGAGCGCGGACGAAATGATCGCGCTCGGGTTCTCGAAGAAAAGCGCGGCCGACATGGGGCACCTGCCGCAATCGGGCGAGGCCGGCATGATTGCCGTTCTCGACAGCATCGGCGAGCGGCGCAAGGTGCTCATTCACATCAACAACACCAATCCGATCCTGGACGAGGACTCCGAGCAACGCGCGATCCTGGCGCGCCATGGCATCGACGTCGCGTTCGACGGCATGGAGATCAACGTATGAGTGACGCCGCGCCCTGGAGCCGCAGCGAGTTCGAAGCGCAATTGCGTGCGCGCGGAGCCGGTTACCACATCCATCATCCCTTCAATGTGAAGATGAACGAAGGCCTGCTGCGCGAGGAGCAAATCCGCGGCTGGGTCGCCAACCGGTTCTACTACCAGGTCAACATTCCCCAGAAGGATGGCGCCATCATCGCCAATTGCCCGGACCGCGAGACGCGGCGCAAATGGGTGCGCCGCATCCTCGACCATGACGGCTGGGAAGAGAACGAAGGCGGCATCGAAGCCTGGGTGCGGCTGGGAGAAGCGGTCGGCATCGGGCGCGAGGCCCTCTGGTCGCAACGCCACGTGGTCCCGGGCGTGCGCTTTGCCGTCGATGCCTACGTCAACTTCGCCCGCCGCGTCCCTTGGCAGGAAGCCGTCTGCTCCTCGCTGACCGAGATGTTCGCGCCAAAAATCCACAAGGACAGGCTGGCCAACTGGCCGATCCACTACGGGTGGATCGACCCCGAGGGCCTGCAGTATTTCCGCAGCCGCATATCGCTGGCTGAACGCGATGTGGAACACGGCCTGCAAGTGACGCTCGACCATTTCACGACCCGCGAGCAGCAGGAGCGCGCGCTCGAGATCCTGCAATTCAAGCTCGACATTTTATGGGCGATGCTCGACGCCATCGAGAAAGCTTATCCCTGACGAAAGGTGCCCATGAACCCGATTCCCGACAAACCCGCCCTGTCGCGCCTGTTCCGGATGCAGTGGGAAGAGGCGCAAGGCAATTACGTGCTCCTGTACCCGGAAGGGATGGTCAAGCTGAACCAGAGCGCGGCCGAGATCCTCAAGCGCTGCGATGGCCGCCATACGGCGCAGTCGATCGTCGGCGAGCTCGAACAGGCGTTCAACTGCGGCGGCCTGCAGGGCGACGTCGACGACTTCCTGCGCGCGGCCAGCGAACGCGGCTGGATTACCTGAGCCGGCGACCATGAACGAGCCGACCTCCATCCTGCCCCGCCCGCCGATCCCCGCTCCGCTCTGGCTGCTGGCCGAACTGACTTATCGCTGCCCGCTGCATTGCCCGTTCTGCTACAACCCGGTCGACTACGCGAAGGACAAGGCCGAACTGACGACCGAGGAATGGTTCGACGTGATGCGCCAGGCGCGCCAGCTCGGCGCGGCCCAGCTCGGATTCTCGGGCGGCGAGCCGCTGCTGCGCGACGATCTCGAGGAACTGGTCGGCGAAGGCCGGCGGCTGGGCTTCTATACCAACCTGATCACCTCCGGGATCGGACTGACCGAGGCGCGCCTGGGCCGCATGAAGGAACTCGGACTGGACCATATCCAGTTGTCGTTCCAGGATTCGACCCGGGAAATGAACGATTTCCTGTCGAGCACTAGGACCTTCGACCTCAAGCGACGTGTCGCCCGCCTGATCAAGCAGCACGACTACCCGATGGTGCTGAACGTCGTGCTGCATCGCTTCAATCTCGACCATGTGGGCCGGATCATCGAGATGGCGCTCGAGATGGGTGTGGAATACCTGGAACTGGCCAACACCCAGTATTACGGCTGGGGCCTGGTCAACCGGGCGCAGCTGATGCCGACGCGCGAGCAGCTGGCGCAGGCCGAAGCGGTCGTGAACGACTACCGCGCCCGCATCGGCAACGCGATGCGCATCCTGTTCGTCGTCCCCGATTATTTCGAAGAGCGGCCGAAGGCCTGCATGAACGGCTGGGGTTCGGTCTTCCTCGGCATCGCGCCGGACGGCGCCGCCCTGCCCTGCCATGCCGCCCGCTCCCTGCCGGGGATCGCCTTCCCCAACGTGCGCGAGTTCAGCGTGAAGGACATCTGGTACGCCAGCGGCGCCTTCAACCGCTACCGAGGCGACGCATGGATGAAGCCGCCTTGCAGCGGTTGCGCCGAGAAGGACAAGGATTTCGGCGGCTGCCGCTGCCAGGCCTATGCGATGACGGGGGACGCCGACAACACCGATCCCGTCTGCGCGAAGTCGCCCCGGCACGACGATGTGCAGGCCGTCGTGCTGCATGCGCGGCGCACGCAAGCGGAACCGCAGCAGGTGCGGCCTATCGTCTTCCGGACCGACGCCAACTCGCGCCTGATGGGCGCCGCGTAGGAACGGCGCTCGCTATTCGCGGATCTCGGGCTCGACCAGCTGCGCCAGCAACTGCAGCGACTCCTGCCAACCGAGATAGCAGGCCTCGGCCGGGATCGCGGCCGGAATGCCTTCCTGCCTGATCTTCAGTTCGACGCCGCAGAACACTTCCCGCAGCACGACGGTCGTCTGCATCCGGCCCGGCAGGTTCGGGTCGTCGAACTCGGCCGTGTAGCGCAGGCGCTTGCCCGGTTCCAGCTCGAGGAATTCGCCGCCGAAGGCGTGGCTGTGGCCGGTCGTGAAATTGGTGAACGACATCCTGTAGCGGCCGCCGACGCGGCCATCCATCTCGTGCACGCTGCCGACGAAGCCATGGGGCGGCAGCCATTTGGCAAAGGCGGCGGGCGTCGTGAAAGCCCGGTACACCCGGTCGGCCGTGGATTTCAGGACACGGTGCAGTTCAACGGTATTGGTGGACATGATCATTCCCTCGTCTGGAAGTGGCAGAGGACGGCCCTCTGCTGCCACGACGATCGGGCGGGCCGGGATTCGACACGGGATGCGCTTTTTTTTTTCGCGCAGCGGGCACCGTGAACCAACCTCGGCTTGTCACGCCAAGCGTGTCCACGTGTTAAATTGCTGGTTTGCCCACGGCTGAGCTCTGCCGCGCGGACGAGAACAAACACCCGAGACACGCTTGAAGAGGATCGAATGAAATTACGCTTGTTGATGCTGGGCGCCGCCGTGGCCGCCTCCAGCGCCGTGGCCGCGCCGCGCGGCTTCACGGTGGAAGACCTGGTCAACCTGGAACGCGTCGGCAGCCCGGCCCTGGCGCCGGACGCCAGCCGCGTCGTCTATACCGTGCGCAGCACCGACATGGACAAGAACCGCGGGCACACCAAGCTGTGGATGGTCGACCTGCGCGACGCCAAGGCGGCGCCCAAGATCTTCGTGTCCCACGACAGCAGCAGTACCGATCCGGAATGGTCGCCGAAGGGCGACGCCGTCTACTTCCTGTCCAGCCGTTCCGGCAGCGCCCAGGTGTGGCGCCAGCCGGTCGGCGGCGGCGCGCCGGTGCAGGTGACCAATCTACCGCTGGACGTCGACAACTTCCGCGTCTCGCCCACGGGCGACCGCATCGCCCTGAGCATGGCCGTGTTCCGCGACTGCGCCGACCTGGCCTGTACCAAGCAGCGCATGGACGAGCAGGCCAAGAACAAGGCGAGCGGACGCGTCTACGACCGCCTGTTCGTGCGCCACTGGGACACCTGGGCCGACGGCCGCAACGCCGTGCTGTTCTCGGCGCCGCTGAACGACAAGGGCGTGGTGGCCGGCGCGCCGGTCAGCCTGTCCGGCTCGCTCGACGGCGACGTGCCCTCGAAACCTTTCGGCGACCGCGAGGAATACCGCTTCAGCCCGGACGGCAAGACCGTCGTCTTCTCGGTGCGCATCGCCGGCAAGACCGAGGCCTGGTCGACCAACTTCGACGTCTACTCGGTCCCGGCCGCGGGCGGCGCGCCGCGCAACCTGACGGCGGACAATCCTGCCTGGGACACCAAGGCCGTGTTCTCGCCGGACGGCAAGACGCTGGCCTACCTGGCAATGGCGCGTCCCGGCTTCGAGGCCGACCGCTTCCAGATCATGCTGATGGACGTGGCGACCGGCCAGAAGCGCAAACTCGCCGAGAGCTGGGACCGCTCGGCCGGTAGCGTACAGTGGACCGCCGACGGCAAGGCCCTCGTGGTGGACGCCGAGGATGTCGGCCAGCACCGCCTGTTCAAGATCGACGTGGCAAGCGGCAAGATCACCGGCCTGACCGACAAGGGCGCGATCGGCGGCTTCGACGTGCGCCGCGACACCGTCGCCTTCACCCAGGCCTCGCTGACCTCGCCGGCCCAGCTGTATTCGATGAACCTGGCCGGTGGCGCGCCTCAGAAGCTGACCAACAACAACGCCGACAAACTGGCCGACGTGCGCTTCGGCGAGTTCGAGCAGTTCTCGTTCAAGGGCGCGAACGGCGACACCGTTTACGGCCACGTGATGAAGCCGTGGAACGCGACGCCAGGGGCGAAGTATCCGATCGCCTTCCTGGTGCACGGCGGCCCGCAAGGCAGCTTCGGCAATGCCTGGAGCTACCGCTGGAATCCGCAGGTGTACGCCGGGGCGGGCTACGCCACCGTGTTCATCGACTTCCACGGTTCGACCGGCTATGGCCAGAAGTTCACCGATTCCATCAGCGGCGACTGGGGCGGCAAGCCGCTCGAAGACCTTCAAAAAGGTCTGGCGGCAGCGGTGCAGCAGTTCCCCTGGCTCGACCGCGAACGCAGCTGCGCGCTGGGCGCGTCCTACGGCGGCTACATGATGAACTGGATCGAGGGTAACTGGCCGGACGGCTTCAAGTGCATCGTCAACCACGACGGCGTATTCGACACGCGCGGCATGGCCTACTCGACCGAGGAGCAATGGTTCACCGACTGGGAAAGCGGCGGCCCCTACTTCATGGTGCCGGAAAACCACGAGCGCTTCAATCCGGTGCACCACGTGAACAAGTGGAAGACCCCGATGCTGGTGGTCCAGGGCGACCTCGACTTCCGCATCCCGACCGCGCAGGCCCTGTCGACCTTCACGGCGCTGCAGCGCCGCGGCATCGAGAGCAAGCTGCTGGTGTTCCCGGACGAGAACCACTGGGTGCTGAAGCCGGCGAACTCGGTGCTCTGGCACCACACCGTGATCGGTTGGCTCGACCAATACTTGAAGCGCTGAGCCTGTCTCACCCCTGCCACGAAGCCCGCCACCCGGCGGGCTTTTTTGTTACCTGTTCCAGTCGACGGTTTTTCTATGACGCAACGACTGGTATCATGCCGATCTTTGCTGGCCAGGCGGTCAGTTATTCGGAAAACCACTATGCATGTTGGCCAGGCACAGGAACTCAAGCCCCAGGACTACGATTTCGAGACCATGAACCTGCAGGTCGGCACCCGGCTGCAGTTCATCACGCATCGCCGCATCAAGCCGGTCCAGCACTTCTCGAGCCTGGTCGGCTACGTCAAGGACGAATACATCATCCTCAAGATCCCGATGGAAAACGGCGCGCCGATCGCGCTGGCCGAGGGTGAACGCCTGACGATCCGCGTGTTCTCGGGCGTAAAGGTCTGCTCGTTCGCCTGCACCGTCGAGCGGGTGTTCGCGCGGCCACTGTTCTATGTCCACGTTTCCTTCCCGAAGTCGGTCCAGGGCACCAGCCTGCGCACCGCGATGCGGGTCAAGGTGGATTTGCCGGCCCAGCTTGCCGGCAGCGGCGGCGTCGTCCAGGCGTGCAACATCGTCAACCTGTCGGTGACGGGCGCGCTGGTCGAATCGACGCGCCGCCTGCCGCAGGACGACGACGCCCTCACGCTGCAGTTCGTACTGAAAGCGCCGCCGGATGACCAGGACGTGCGGGTCAGCGCGCGCGCCTCGATCCGCAACGTCAACGTGGTGCAGGCGGGAGATGCCGAGGTGTTTACCTACGGGGTGCAGTTCCTCGAGCTCGATCCGGTGCATTACACGCTGTTGCAGAACATGACGTATGAGGCGTTGTTGGCGGATCGGCAGAAGATTGTTTGATTGTAGCTCTTTCCCTTGGCGTGAAAGAATGGACGCTGTCAGTCAAGGTTTCATCAAAACAAAAGCCGCCCGAAGGCGGCTTTTGTTTCAGTGCACGACGATTAGTCAGTATTACCTGCTTCTGGAGCAGAGGCCGGTTCGCAACCTGCTGGCTGGAATTCCGTTTCGGCGAAACCAGCAACGACGCAGTGGTAGGTACCTTGGGTGGTACGGTGCAGTGCAATGGTTGGGGTTGCGTCAGCAGCAGCCAGACGGCCCGGGTTGCGGATGGTGCAGGTCAGGACTGCGCTGTCGTTGCCTGGCGCTGCGGCTACGATGGTTTCGCAGTTACCAGTGTTGTCGGCCAGACCAGCCTTTTCCAGGTACTGGGCAGCGGTCAGGTCAGCAGCGCCTTCGACAACAGCCATTTCGTAGCCGGTTTTGCCGCCGCTGATGTCGGCGTAGGCAGCAGCTGCCTTCGACTTGGCGATGTAGTTCTGGTAGGCCGGGATGGCGACGGCGGCCAGGATGCCGATGATGGCAACAACGATCATCAGTTCGATCAGGGTGAAGCCGGCTTGGGCCTTCTTAACGATTTTCATCGATTTCATGGTGGTTCTCTCCAGGTCAGGTAGTTGGTTGGTGCTGCGTTTGGTTGGTACTGCATTGTTTGGTGCCACGCTTCATCTATTGCAAACGCCGTGCCAGGTCATTTCCGCGGGAAATCATTAGTTTCTCTACAATAAAAGCGACGATTTACGGCAGAGCTTGCTTGATGAGTGACAAATTTTGTCAACACACGCGCAATTTCTGTCGAGCAACGCGCCATTGCGCAAGAATTGTCACCCTTGTTCGTGCCAGCCCGGCCGCCGGCATGATGCCGTACCAGCCTCGACAAGCGACTGCGCCTGCGCAAATAAAAAAGGGAAGCCCGCAGGCTTCCCTTTTCAGGACAAGAATTGTCGAGGATTACAGCATGGCCTTCAGCAGGCGCGCCATTTCCGACGGGTTCTTGGTGGTCTTGATGCCGCACTCTTCCATGATGTCCAGCTTGGCTTGCGCAGTGTCGTCGCCGCCCGAGATCAGCGCGCCGGCGTGGCCCATGCGCTTGCCCGGAGGCGCGGTGACGCCAGCGATGAAGCCGACGACCGGCTTCTTCATGTTGTCCTTGATCCAGCGCGCTGCGTTGGCTTCGTCAGGACCGCCGATCTCGCCGATCATGATGACTGCATCGGTGTCCGGATCGTCGTTGAACATCTTCATGACGTCGATGTGCTTCAGACCGTTGATCGGGTCGCCGCCGATGCCGACTGCCGACGACTGGCCCAGGCCCAGCGCGGTCAGCTGACCGACTGCTTCATAGGTCAGGGTGCCCGAGCGCGAGACGACGCCGATGCGGCCCTTCTTGTGGATGTGGCCCGGCATGATGCCGATCTTGATTTCGTCCGGGGTGATCAGGCCTGGGCAGTTCGGGCCCAGCAGCAGGGTCTTGGAGCCGGCCTTGGCCATGCGGTCCTTGATTTCCATCATGTCACGGACCGGGATGCCTTCGGTGATGCAGATCGCCAGTTCCAGTTCGGCTTCGACAGCTTCCCAGATGGCGGCGGCTGCGCCTGCCGGCGGAACGTAGATGACCGAGACGGTTGCGCCGGTTTCGGATTTCGCTTCCTTGACCGATGCGTAGATCGGGATGCCTTCGAAGTCTTCGCCGGCTTTCTTCGGGTTCACGCCTGCGACGAAGGCTTCACGGCCGTTCGCGTAGTCGCGGCACATACGGGTATGGAACTGGCCGGTCTTGCCGGTGATACCCTGGGTGATGACTTTTGTATCTTTGTTGATCAGGATCGACATTTGTTTATTCCTTCAATTAGGCTTTACCAGCGGCAGCGGCGACAACAGCCTTGGCTGCATCTTCCATCGTATCGGCCGAGATGATCGGCAGGCCCGAGTCGGCCAGCATCTTCTTGCCCAGGTCTTCGTTGGTGCCCTTCATGCGCACGACCAGCGGCACTTGCAGCGACACGGCCTTCGACGCGGTGATCACGCCTTCGGCGATCACGTCGCAGCGCATGATGCCGCCGAAGATGTTGACCAGGATGGCTTTCAGGCCCGGGTTCTTCAGCATGATCTTGAAGGCTTCGGTGACCTTCTCGGCGGTTGCACCGCCGCCGACGTCCAGGAAGTTGGCCGGCTCGCCGCCGAACAGCTTGATGGTGTCCATGGTGGCCATGGCCAGGCCGGCGCCGTTCACCAGGCAGCCGATGTTGCCGTCCAGCGAGATGTAAGCCAGGTCGAACTTCGATGCTTCGACTTCTGCCGGATCTTCTTCGTCCAGGTCGCGGTAGGCGACGATTTCCGGGTGACGGAACAGGGCGTTCGAGTCGAAGTTGAACTTCGCGTCCAGCGCGATGACCTTGCCCGAGCCGGTCAGGATCAGCGGGTTGATTTCAGCCAGCGAAGCGTCGGTTTCCCAGTAGGCTTTGTACAGGCCTTGCAGGTTGGCGCGCGCGTCGGCGATCGAGCCTTCCGGCACGCCGATCTTGGCGGCGATGTCGTCGGCTTGCGCGTCGGTCAGGCCGATGGCCGGATCGATGGCGATCGAGTGGATCTTTTCCGGGTTCGAGTGAGCGACTTCCTCGATGTCCATGCCGCCTTCCGACGAGGCCATCAGGACAACCTTCTGGGTGACGCGGTCGGTGACCAGCGACACGTACAGTTCCTTCTTGATGTCCGCGCCTTCTTCGATCAGCAGGCGGCGCACTTTCTGGCCTTCCGGACCGGTCTGGTGGGTCACGAGCTGCATGCCCATGATCTGGTCGGCGTATTCCTTGACCTGTTCCAGCGACTTGGCAACCTTCACGCCGCCGCCCTTGCCGCGGCCGCCAGCATGGATCTGGGCCTTGACGACCCAGACCGGACCGCCCAGCTCTTCAGCTGCCTTGACGGCCTCTTCCACCGACATGCACGGAATGCCGCGCGGAACCGTCACCCCGAACTTTCGGAGGATTTCTTTGCCCTGATACTCATGGATTTTCATGCTGGCTTCCCTTCTTCTGTTACTGATATGGATAGTTAATTGGAAAACTTCGACATCGGAGTTTAACCCGGTACGGCCTTGATCGCCCAGCGAGGGTAATACCGTGCCACAGCGGGACCGTCGGCGCGCAGCGCGTGGCAGCGGTCGATCTCGTAAGGACGCTCAGCGTCGCCTTGGGCGGCATTGCGCGTCTCGAACGCATCATCGGCGAAGGCCTGGATTGCCGCGGTGGGCAGGACCTGCGCCAGTTCAGTCAAATGGGTGCAGCCGAGCACGCCCGAGAGGCGGTCTTTCAGGTGCAACCGGAAATGCTTGGCAAGCGACAGGCCGACCAGCTTCTTGTAAGCGGGACCGATGGTGTCGCAATAGCCAGGATACGGCACCGAGTCGGACGCAGCTTCGGCGTCGACGATCTCGAGGTCGCGATTGATGGTGATGCGCAGGCTCAGGTCGTGCACCGGGGTGCCGGCCGGACGCGTGCCGGAAGCGAGCGGAATGTCCTGTGCCTTGATATCGCGGATACGCGCGTCGAGGTCCCACAGGCCATCGTCGCGCGCGTACGCTTCGACGGTAATGGCGCGCGTGTGCCGGAGTTGGCGCGGAGCGGGAGAAGACAAAGGCATAAAAACGGTGCCGACAGGGCGGCGGTCAAATGTTGCAGCCGGTGTGCTGATGCACGTTGCCGCAGCTTCTGCGGCAACAACCGCTCATGCGGCGCTGCTTAAACCGTGAAAGTTTAGCACAGGCCGATAGCGGTTGCACTGCAACATGACCCAATGACCATACTGAACAGCGGGGAATCGTAAAAGGATGGCAAGCCTGTCAATATTGCCCAGGCAGGCCCGGGGAGTCCGCCTTCGAGGGGCGGATTCAGGAAACGTCGTTCCGGAAGAAGCAGTGCAGGCCTTCGCCGTCGAGGCAGATCTGGGCGTCGCTGTCGATGGTCGCGGACCAGGTGCCCTCGCCCGCTTCCGGTTCGGTACCGCGCCAGACGATGCCGGAAAACGACACCGACAGGGCCGGACCGCTCGCTTCGCGCCAGGAGCCGCGGATTTCGTCGGTATTGCGGCCCGGGCCGCTGGTTTGCAGGACGTAGTCGCCGCCGGCACGCACGTCGAGGACGATGGACATGTCGGCGGTGCTGAGAATATAGACGCCGGCGGGGGTGCTGGGCGCCTGGGCGCAGCCGATGAGGCCGGCAGCCAGTCCTAGTGCGAGCAACGCTTTCATGTTGTCCCTTCTCGATCGCTCGGGTTGGTGCGGCAGGCGCCCGGACTGGAGGGCCTTCCTGTCGCCTGTACGTACAAACGCCAGCGCGCAGCGCCATCCGTCGTTGAGGAATATGCAGGGCATATCGGCGAATGGCGCTCCGCGCTGGCGCCTGGGGCGCCTGGCAAAAACCTGCATGGCGGCCATGTATTGTCTCGCCGTCGCTGCGTACGGTCTTCGACAATGCGCTTGCTTGGAAGATTGCGCAGACGCTTTACATCAAAAGTCGTCGTCGTCCGGGGCGCCCTTGAGCGCTTCGCGCACGGCGCGCTGGGAAAAACCGCGCGCCATCAGGAAGCGCATCTGTTTGGCGCGCTCGTGTGCATCCTGGGCAACGGTGCCGAACTTGCGGCGCCAGACTTCGACGGCGCGCGCCGTTTCGCTCTCGGCCAGTTCGGACTTGAGCTCGGCGAGCGCTTCGCCGTTCACGCCGTGACTCTGCAATTCCGCCACGACGCGGCTGTTGCCGTAGCGGGAAGCTTTTCGATGAATCAACGATTCGGCGAAACGCTCCTGCGACAGCCAGTTGTTCTTTTCGAGGAAATCGAGGAGGGCTTCGACGTCGTCGCCCTCCTCGGCATGGCGCGCCAGCTTGCGGCCCAGCTCGAGCCGGCTGTGCTCCCTCATGGAGAGGAAGCGCAGGGCCCGGGCCTTCAGGCTCAAGGGTGGCGCGGGCATGGTGCTGCTACCGGAACAATCAAGCTTATTCCGACACGGCCTTCAGCTTCGGCGTATCGTCGCCGTCGGCAGCGACCGGCGGCAGTTCACGCACACCCAACGCCGCGCGGACCTTGTTCTCGATCTCGCGTGCCAGTGCCGGACGGTCCTTCAGGAACTGACGGGCGTTGTCCTTGCCCTGGCCGATGCGTTCGCCGTTGTAGCTGTACCAGGAACCCGACTTCTCGACGATCTTGTTGTCGGCGCCCAGGTCCAGGATTTCGCCTTCGCGCGAGGTGCCTTCTCCGTACAGGATGTCGAAGTGGGCTTCCTTGAACGGCGGCGCGATCTTGTTCTTGACGACCTTGACCTTGGTTTCGTTACCGATCACCTCGTCGCCGGACTTGATCGAACCGGTACGGCGGATGTCCATACGCACGGAGGCATAGAACTTCAGCGCGTTACCACCGGTCGTGGTTTCCGGGCTGCCGAACATCACGCCGATCTTCATACGGATCTGGTTGATGAAGATGACCAGCGTGTTGGTGCGGTTGATCGAGGCGGTCAGCTTGCGCAGTGCCTGCGACATCAGACGGGCTTGCAGGCCCGGCAGCGAGTCGCCCATGTCGCCTTCGATCTCGGCGCGCGGGGTCAGGGCCGCCACCGAGTCGATGACCACGAGGTCGACCGAGCCCGAACGCACCAGGGCGTCGGTGATTTCCAGCGCCTGCTCACCGGTGTCCGGCTGCGAGATCAGGAGCTCGTCGAGCTTGATGCCCAGCTTTTGCGCATAGGTGACGTCGAGCGCGTGTTCGGCGTCGATGAAGGCGCAGGTGCCGCCGAGCTTTTGCATCTGGGCGATGGTCTGCAGGGTCAGCGTGGTTTTACCCGACGATTCCGGACCGTAGATTTCCACGATACGGCCGCGCGGCAGGCCGCCGACGCCGAGGGCGATGTCCAGGCCCAGCGAGCCGGTAGACACGGTTTGCACTTCTTCCACCGGCGCATTGGTGTCCATGCGCATGACGGAACCCTTGCCGAACTGCTTTTCGATCTGCGCGAGGGCGGCCGCCAGCGCCTTGCCTTTTTCGGAGGCGTTTACTGCGAGTTTTTTGTCGTCCATAATTTTCTTTCAGTCTTGGAGGTAACCAAGTTGTGGGCGCCATCGCGCGTTTCAATACCTAGTACTGTATAAAAATCCAGTGGTTTTGGCAAGCGCTATCTGGTCCCGCGGTTTGAGAAAGCTCGCATTGTTGCGCTAAATCAAACACAATGAAGGCAGCAGCGAGGTTTAATCGAAAAACAGGGTGAAACATGCGAATTCTACTAGCCGAAGATGATAGCGTACTCGCGGACGGGCTGACGCGCTCGCTGCGCCAGTCCGGCTATGCGATCGACTGCGTGCGCAACGGCGCCGACGCCGACACCGCCCTTTCCACCCAGGAGTTCGACCTCCTGATCTTGGACCTCGGTTTGCCCAAGATGTCCGGTCTCGAAGTGCTGCGCCGCCTGCGCGCGCGCTCGTCGCTGCTGCCGGTGCTGATCCTGACCGCGGCCGATTCCGTCGAACAGCGTGTCGAAGGACTCGACCTGGGCGCCGACGACTACATGGCCAAGCCCTTCGCGCTGTCCGAGCTCGAAGCGCGGGTGCGGGCCCTCACCCGGCGCGGCGCCGGCGGCGGCCCGGCCGTGATCCGCCATGGCCCGCTGTCCTACGACCAGGTCGGGCGCAGCGCCTATATCAACGAGCAGATGCTCGACCTGTCGGCGCGCGAACTGGGCCTGCTCGAAATCCTGCTGGCGCGCACCGGGCGCCTCGTGTCGAAGGAGCAACTGGTCGACCACCTGTGCGAATGGGGGGAAGAGGTGTCGAACAACGCCATCGAGGTCTATGTGCACAGGCTGCGCAAGAAGATCGAGGTCGGCGGCGTGCGCATCGCCACCGTGCGCGGGCTCGGCTACTGCCTCGAAAAATTCTCCGACGCTTCCCGTGCCGGCGCCGGCGCACGCTCCGAACAGGCCGCCGACCACAAGTGAACGACCGCGACGCCGGCCTCGCGCCGCCCGACAGCGAATTTCCCGCTGCCGTGCCCGAGCCGTTGTACGTCCCGCCGAATCCCGAGCCCGAGGAAAGCATCCAGCATTCGCTGTTCGGCGAAATCCTCGACTGGATGCTGGCGCCGCTCCTGCTGCTGTGGCCGATGAGCATCGCCATCACCTACCTGGTGGCGAAGTCGATTGCCAACCAGCCTTTCGACCACGCCCTGGAAGACCGGGTCACGGTGCTGGCCCAGCAGGTGCGCGAGGTCGACGGCACGATCGCCACCAGCCTGCCCGGCAGCGCGCGCGACATCCTGCGCGCCGACGACGTCGACAGCGTGTATTTCCAGATCCTCGACCCGCGCGGCCTGCACGTCGACGGCGACCGCGAGCTGCCGCGCCCGCGCGAGGAGGAAAGCGACCGGGATGGCGCCGTCCACTTCCGCAACGACGCCGTCCACGGCACGCCGGTGCGCGTGGCCTACCTCTACGTGAATCTCGATCCCCTGCATGTCGCCGACGCCGCGACGCCGATCGAGCCGCCGCCCGCGCGCAAGGTCCTGGTGCAGGTGGCCGAAACCCTGGAAAAGCGCGCCCTGCTGGCCAACGAGATCATCAAGGGCGTGATCCTGCCCCAGTTCATCATCCTGCCGGTGATCCTGGCCCTGGTCTGGTTTGCGCTCTCGCGCGGGCTGTCGCCCCTGGCCGAGCTGCAGGAGCGCATTCGCGCGCGCTCCTCCGACGACCTCTCGCCCATCGACTCGCGCCAGGTGCCGGAAGAAATCTCGCCGCTGGTCGGCTCGCTCAACGAGATGCTCGGGCGCCTGGCCCAGACCATCGACATGCAGAAGCGTTTCATTGCCGACGCCGCGCACCAGATGAAGACGCCGCTGGCCGGCATGCGCATGCAGTCCGAGCTCGCGCTGCGCCAGGTCGATCCGGACGAGATCCACCGCTCGCTGGAACAACTGGCGAAAAGTTCGGAATCGGCGACGCGCCTGGTGAACCAGTTGCTGGCCCTGGCGCGCGCGGAGAACCAGCCGCATGCCGGCCTGGCCTTCGAGGACCTCGAACTCGGGGCGCTGGCGCGCGCCGTGGTGCAGGACTGGGTGCAGGCCTCGTTTACCCACGACATCGACCTCGGCTACGAGCCGCACGACGAGCCGGTCATCATCGCCGGCAACGCCATGATGCTGCGCGAGCTGCTCTCGAACCTGATCGACAACGCCCTGCGCTACACGCCGGCCGGCGGCAGCGTCACCGTGCGCGTGCGGCGCGACGGCGAACACGCCCTGCTCGAAGTCGAGGACACCGGCCCCGGCATCGCGCCCGCCGAGCGCCCCCACGTGTTCGAACGCTTCTACCGCATCCTCGGCTCGAGCGCGACCGGCAGCGGCCTGGGCCTGGCGATCGTGCGCGAGATCGCCCAGCAGCACGGCGCCGAAGTCGACATCTTCAACAATCCGCGCAGCCACTCGAAGAAATATCCGGGCAGCCTGTTCCGGCTGACCTTCCCGCCACCTGACACCGAACCCATCGATGCCGCCTGAGCCCACGTCCACGCCTTCGTCCCCGCCGCCCCCGCCCGACTCCGGCATCCGGCGCCAGCGCCAGCTGCTGGCCGCCCGCGCCTTTCATTGGCGCCGGACACGCCGCCTGACGGCCGTCCTGCTGGCGCTGTGGGTCGTCACCGGCTTTTGCACGGTGTTCTTCGCGCGCGAGCTGGCGCGCATCACCGTGTTCGGCTGGCCCTTGTCGTTCTACATGGCGGCCCAGGGAGCGGCGCTGGTCTGCCTGGCCATCATCGGCCTCTACGCCTGGCGCATGCGCCGCCTCGATGCGGCCTACGCGCGGGCGCTGGAGGAACCTGCGTGAGCGGCAACAAGCGCTATTTCCGCCGCCTGTCCGGCTACTACGCCTGGTTCTGCGCCTGTTTCGCCGGCTTCCTGCTGGCGCTGACGATGCTCGAAAAAGAGGGCATGCCGCGCCTGTGGATCGGCCACCTCTTCATGTTCGCCACCATCGCGCTGTACGCCACCATCGGCGTGGTCAGCCGCACCTCGAACGTCACCGAATACTATGTGGCGGGGCGGCGCGTGCCGGCCCTGTTCAACGGCATGGCCACCGCCGCCGACTGGATCTCGGCCGCCAGCTTCATCAGCCTGGCGGGCGGCCTGTATTTATATGGCTTCGATGCGCTGGCCTACATCATGGGATGGACCGGCGGCTATTGCCTGGTCGCCCTGCTGATCGCCCCATATTTGCGCAAGTTCGCCCAGTACACGATTCCCGACTTCCTGGCGGCGCGTTACGCCGGCGGCGCGGGCGGGCGCGGCGGGCCGGTGCGGGCGATTGCCGTCGGCGCCACCATCATCGTCTCCTTCATCTACGTGGTGGCCCAGATCTACGCGGTGGGCCTGATCGCCTCGCGCTTCACCGGCGTCGATTTCTCGGTCGGCATTTTCCTGGGGCTGGCCAGCATCCTGGTCTGTTCCTTCCTGGGCGGCATGCGCGGCATCACTTGGACCCAGGTGGCGCAGTACATCATCATCCTGGTGGCCTTCCTGATCCCGACCATGTGGCTGTCG
>DEKZ01000182.1:33414-33561 GCA_002354135.1 Massilia sp. UBA2709
GAAGCCCAGCTGGCGCAAGACCCGCGCGAAGCCGAAGTGCGCGCGCGCTTCCGGCGCGAGGCCGAGGACTACGGCGTCCGGCTGGCGGCGCTGCCGGCGTCCTGGGAACAGGGGCGCCTGGAAGCCCAGCGCCGGCTCGACGCGGCG
>DEKZ01000369.1 GCA_002354135.1 Massilia sp. UBA2709
TGTCGGGTCCTTCCGGAAGATGGTCCGTCGTGGCACGCCGCCGCCTGCGGCGGTGCAGCAAGTCGATTTATATTAAAGGCATTTTTCCGGGGACGCGGCACGGTAGACTTTGTCGTGCGGGCCGCTCGTTCCGTGCACGGAAGATGTATCATTTTAGAAATCACTCCCCGGTCCCACGCTCATCCATTACGAGGAAAACGCCTTGATCCGACTGCGCCACACCGCCCCGCTTGTCGCCATGACTGGCCTCTCCCTGCTTGCCCTGAACGCCCAGGCCCAGCAGCCCGCCTCCCTGAAGTCCCAGGTCGCCGCCAGCGTGAACGCCAGCTATCCCTGGCTCGACGGCGTCTACAAGGACCTGCACGCCCACCCGGAACTGGCCTTCCAGGAAGTGCGCACCGCCGGCAAGCTGGCCGAGGAGATGCGCAAGCTCGGCTTTACCGTGACGGAAAAGGTCGGCAAGACCGGCGTGGTCGCGATCTACAAGAACGGGCCCGGGCCGACCGTGATGGTGCGCACCGAGCTCGACGGCCTGCCGATGGAGGAAAAGTCGGGCCTGCCCTACGCCAGCAAATTCAAGGCAACCAGCGACGGCCGCGAGAGCTACACCGCGCACAGCTGCGGCCACGACATCCACATGTCGGCCTGGCTGGGCGCCGCGCGCACGCTGGTGAACATGAAGTCGCAGTGGAGCGGGACCCTGATGTTCGTCGGCCAGCCGGCCGAGGAAACGGTGTCGGGCGCGAAGGCCATGCTGGCCGACGGCCTGTTCACGCGCTGGCCGAAACCCGACTATGCCTTCGCCCTGCACTCCTGGCCGCTGGCCCACGGCACGGTCGGCTACAACGTCGGCGCGGTGTCCTCGAATTCGGATGCGATCGAAATCGTCTTCAAGGGCCGCGGCGGCCACGGCTCGGCGCCGGACCAGTCCATCGACCCGATCGCGATCGCGGCGCGTTTTGTCGTCGACGTGCAGACCGTGATCAGCCGCGAGAAGGACCCGAAGGAGTTCGGCGTGGTGACCATCGGCGCGATCAACGGCGGCACCGTCGGCAACATCATTCCCGACAGCGTGCAGGTGCGCGGCACCATCCGCTCCTACAGCCCGCAGGTGCGCGCCAGGCTGCTCGACGGCGTCAAGCGCATCGCCGTGGCCTCGGCCGCGATGGCGAATGCCCCCGCGCCCCAGGTCGAGCTGATCCCGGGCGGCGCGGCCATCGTCAACAGCGAGGCGCTGGTGCAGAAGCTCGAGCCGGTGTTCAAGGATGCCTTCGGCGAGGCCAATGCCCAGCGCATGCCGGCCATGACCGCCAGCGAAGACTTCTCCCAGTTCGTCAACCAGGGCATTCCCTCGGTGTTCTTCTTCACCGGCGTCTACGACCCGAAGGACGTGAAGGAAGCGGCGCGCGAAGGCGGCAAGCCGGTCGCCTTCAACCACTCGCCCTTCTACGCGCCGGTGCCGGAACCGTCGATCAAGACGGCGGCGCAGGCCATGAGCCTGGCCGTGCTGAATGTGCTGAAGCGCTGAAAGAGCGCTTCTTAGTGGTTCACTCCAGTCGGAACACGACGTCCACCGGCTGGACGAGCTTCAGGGTCTCGACGGCGAGGAACTCGTGGTCCTGGACTTTGGCCGCGCTGCCGCGGCGCTCCATGAAGTCCGCGCGCAGCAGGCCGATCGAATAACCCACGTTCTTCACCCCGCCCGGGGTCACGGCGGTCACGGCGCCGAGCTTGCGGCGCGCGCCCTTCGCGATCAGCTCGGCGCGGCGGCGCGCATCGCGCAGGGCGTCCATCATCAGCTCGGCCTCGACCTGCTCGCGCTCGCTGGTATCGAAGGTGGTCGCGAAACTGTTCAGGTTCGGCATGCCGAGCAGCGGCGCCACCACCGCGCGCCACTTCGACAGGTCGCGCATGTTCACGCGCACGCTGGAGCGCACTTCATAGACCGGCGCCTCGACCGGCACACCCTTGCGCAACTCCTTGCGCACGTCGCGCGTTTCCAGGTCGTCCAGCGGCACGCCCTGCTCCTCCAGCAGGGTCCGGATTTCCCCTATCCTCGTCTCGACCGAGGCGCGCGCCAGTTCCGGGTCGGCGTCGGCGGCCAGTATCTCGAAGTCGATCGTGCCGATGTCCGGCGCCCGGTAGACCGAGGCGTCGGCGCTCACATGCACGAAAGAATAGGAAGGCAACGGCGAGGCGGCAGCGCCCAGCGGCAGGGTCGCGAGCGCGGCGACGATGGCGAGTTGTTTCAGCATGTGGTCTCCTCAGCAAATGAAAACCCGAGCATAGGCTAATCTAGACAATGCTGTCTATATTCTTTTTGGAACACGCATGAATTACGTAGACAATCATTTCTAGACAGGTTATTCTGGCTTCCAGCAAGCTTGTCAAGGAAACCATTATGTCGACCAAAACCGACCTCCCGAAGCCGACCGCGGCCGAACTCGACCTCCTGCAGGTACTCTGGCCGCTTGGCGCGGCCACCGCGCGCCAGGTGCACGAGGCGATGCAGAAGAACCGGCCCGACGTCACCTACGCAACGGTGCTGCGCCTCATGCAGATCATGCATACGAAAGGCCTGCTGATCCGCGACGAAAGCGAGCGTTCGCATGTGTATGCCCCGGCCCAGCCCCAGGATTCCCTGCAGACCAACCTCCTGAAAGACCTGATGCAGCGCGCCTTTGCCGGCTCGGCCAAGGCGCTGGTGCTGGCCGCGCTGAAGAGCGGCATCTCGAAGAAGGAACGCGCCGAGATCGAAAAGCTCCTCAAGGAGGACAAGGAATGACGGCCCAGGCTTTCGTCGCCCAGCTCGGCTGGGTGCTGGTGGATTTCCTCTGGCAGGGCGCCCTGGTCGGCTGCGCCACGGCGGTGCTGCTGACGGCACTGCGCAATGCGCGCGCCGAATCGCGCTACCTGGTCGCCTGCAGCGCCCTGCTGCTCTGCCTGCTGTGGCCGGCCACGGCCTTGGTGTTGCGCCTGTCGAACGGCGGCGAGGCCGCCGGCGCCGCCGCCCTGCCCCTGGGCCAGTGGCT
>DEKZ01000217.1:0-3734 GCA_002354135.1 Massilia sp. UBA2709
CCCCGCCGCCGCGCCCGTCGCCGGTGGGCCAGCGCATGGCGCGCCACAAGGAACGCACGCAGCAGGCCGCCGCGAAGGAAGCGGCCGAGGCCCCGAAGCGCGCCGCGAACGCCGCCGCCTACGAGGAGCGCCGCCGCAAGTCCGAAGAGCGCCAGCGCGAAGTGGCAGAGCGCAAGGCCGAGCGCGAGGCGAAGCAGGCGGCGAAGGCCGAGCGGGAGAAGGCGGCCGCCGAAAAGCCGGCGCAGTAAACATCATTCGCGGACGACGGTTTGCCTAGGGTGGACACCTGTGTCCACCGGTTTTTTTCGTGCCCCTCCCGGCCCCGCCGGATGGGATGAGCGTCAATGCGCCAATCGGTGGGCACGGGGCGCCCACCCTACTGAACGCTGCCGGGGGAGGGGGATGCCCTAGCCGTTGGCGCCCACCCCATCCTGGGCCGGCTTCACCAGTTTCACGATCACCATCGAGCAATTGCCACCCTTGCCCTGCGAGCGTTCGGCCGCCTTGTTGATGAGCATTTCGGACGCCTGGCGCGGCGTCGAACGGGCCAGCGCGGCGCCGAGTTCGGCGTCGGTGAAGAAGTGCCACAGGCCGTCCGAACACAGCAGGAACTGGTCGCCTGCCGCGATGCCGGTGTGCATGCCCACGGTCACGAAAGGTTCCTTGCGGCTGTTGCCCAGCACATTGAGCAGGAGTTTCGAGCGCCGGTGGTTGCGCGCCGCCTCGAGCGGCAGGCGATCGGCCACCAGGTGTTCGATATAGGCGGCATCGCTGGTGCGCTGGGTGCACTGGCCGTTCTCGAAACGGTAGAGGCGCGAGTCGCCCACATGGGCCCAGACCGCCTCGCCGTGGGGCGAAAGCAGCAGGCCGACGAAGCTCGCATGCGCTTCTTCGCCGGTGGTGACGGCATTCATCTTGATGACCAGGTGGGTTTCCTGCACGATCTCGCGCAGCAACGCGGCCAGGCGCCCGGGATTCGGGCCGTCGCCCGGCTTGAAACTATCAAATACCTGCTTGGCCGTGTGCAGCACCTGTTCGGCAGCCGCCGCGCCGTTGATGCCGTCCGACAGCACCGCCAGCACATGGCCGGGCGCGCGGGCGCCGGTCAGGATGGCGACCCGGTCGTTTTGCCGCGGACGGTTACCGATGTGTTGCGCGGTACCCGCTTCGATCTTGAAGAGATTCATAAACTTTGATGCTTTCCGTGGCTTGACAGCCAATCTTTGTTGGCGGCAACGTCGCTGTAGATTAAACTATGCACCGAGAAGCCACCGTGTTGCAAGCCGTAAGCTTGACGCGGCACGGCGCCAGCCCGCTGTCCCGCCATCCCCCGCCTTGTTGAAAAACCTGTTTGGAACCGCCATCATGACCGATGTCCAAGACATCCAGCGCCGCATTATCGAACTCGACGTGGAACACCGTGACCTGGACGCGGTCATTGCGATGCTGACGGCCGATGGCCATGCCGACCAGCTCCAGCTGCGCCGCCTCAAGAAGCGCAAGCTGCAGCTGAAAGACCATATCACCCTGCTGAAGATGCAACTGGTGCCGGACGTGCCGGCCTGAGTTCTCTTCGCATCAAGAAACGCCCATTTTGACCGATCACCTCCCTGTGCCCGGCGCCGCCGAGCCGGCCGCCGACTCAGCTCCCGCTTCCGGCGACGCTCCCGCCGCGCCCGTCGGTAAATTCGACGAAGAAATCGACCGCCTGTTCGGCGTCGGTGGCCCGCTCGCGCCCGCTGTCGGCACCTTCAAGCCGCGCCAGTCCCAAACCGAGATGGCGAAAGCCATTGCCGCGGCCATCGCCGACCAGCAGGTGCTGATGGCCGAAGCCGGCACCGGCACCGGCAAGACCTTCGCCTATCTCGTGCCGGCGCTGCTGTGGGGCGGCAAGACCATCGTCTCGACCGGGACCAAGAACCTGCAGGACCAGTTGTTCCTGCGCGATATCCCGACCATCCGCAAGGCCCTGAAGGCGCCGGTCTCGGTGGCCCTGCTCAAGGGGCGCTCGAACTACGTCTGCCACTTCCATCTCGAGCGCACGCTGCAGAACGGACGCCTGACCTCGCGCGACGACGTCGGCTACCTGCGCGAGATCTCGCGCTTCATCAAGATGACGAACTCGGGCGACAAGGCGGAACTGGCCAAGGTGCCGGAAAACGCCAGCGTCTGGAACCTGGTCACGTCCACGCGCGACACCTGCATGGGCGCCGAATGCCAGTATTACCAGGACTGCTTCGTGATGAAGGCGCGCCGCGAAGCCCAGCAGGCGGACGTGGTCGTGGTCAACCACCACCTGTTCTTCGCCGATGTGGCGCTGAAGGACACCGGCGTGGCCGAACTGCTGCCTTCGGCCAACACCATCATCTTCGACGAGGCGCACCAGCTGCCCGACACCGCAACCCTGTTCTTCGGCCAGTCGGTATCGACTTCCCAGGTGCTGGAACTGTGCCGCGACGTGCTGGCCGAGGGCCTGGCGCATGCGCGCGGCGGCCCCGACTGGGCGAAGGTGGTGACCGTGGTCGAGAAGGCCGCGCGCGACCTGCGCCTGACCTTCCCGGAAGGCGGCACGCGCATGTCCCTGCCGCAGGTGCCGCCGACCTCCAGCTTCTTCCCGGCGCTGGCCAAGCTGAAGGAAGAACTCGACGGGCTGATCGACGTGCTGGAAGAAAACGCCGAGCGCGCCGAAACCCTGGAAGCCTGCCGCGTGCGCGCGGTCGAGCTGAAGGCTGCCTACGATGCCTGGAAGGCCGATCCCACGCCCAAGGGCAAGGTGGTCGAGGGCGACCAGGCGGTGCTGTGGGTCGAGGCTTTCAACTCCTCGCTGCAGCTGCACAAGACCCCGCTGTCGATCGCGCCGATCTTCCAGAACCAGCGCGAGGGTACGCCGCGCAGCTGGATCTTCACCTCGGCCACGCTGGCGGTGAAGAACGACTTCAAGCATTTCTCCGACCAGATGGGCCTGACCGGCGAGCCGGCGCGGACCTGGCCGAGCCCGTTCAATTACGGCGAGCAGGGCATCCTGTACGTGCCGACCGGGCTGCCGGAGCCGAACTCCTTCCAGTACACCGACGCCGTGGTGGACACCGCGCTGCCGGTGATCGAGGCGGCCGGCGGGCGCACATTCTTCCTGTGCACGACGATCCGCGCGGTGAACAAGGTGGCCGAACGCCTGCGTACCGAGTTCGCCGAGCGCGGCCTGGATTTCCCCCTGTTCGTGCAGGGCGAGCGCGGCCGCACCGAGCTGCTCGACTCCTTCCGCAACGCGGGCAACGCGGTGCTGGTGGGCAGCCAGAGTTTCTGGGAAGGCGTGGACGTGCGCGGCGAGGCGCTCTCGCTGGTCATCATCGACAAGCTGCCGTTCGCCCCGCCCGACGATCCGGTGCTGGCGGCGCGCATCGAGGTGATGGAAAAGCAGGGCCTGAACGGCTTCATGCACCACCAGCTGCCCGAAGCGATCATCACGCTCAAGCAGGGCGCAGGGCGCCTGATCCGCGACGTCGAGGACCGCGGCGTCCTGATGATCTGCGACCCGCGCCTGATCAGCAAGCCCTACGGCCGCCGCATCTGGCAGAGCCTGCCGCCGTTCAAGCGGACGCGGGTGCAGGAGGATGTCATTAAATTCTTCAAGCCGGACGCGGAATAATTACGGCGCTTGAGCTTGACCCGCAGGGTGGGCGGCTCGACCTGTAGCATTGGAGTCGACGCACCGCGAGCGCCGCCCACGCGTTCAA
>DEKZ01000217.1:3810-4102 GCA_002354135.1 Massilia sp. UBA2709
GGTGGAGCCGCCCACCCTACGTCTGTGCCGTTACGGCACGATCACCACTTTCCCCGTCACCTTCCGCTCGGCCATGTCGTTCAGCGCCTGCGCCGTATCGGCCAGCGCATAGCGTTTCGACACCAGCGGCTTGAGCTTGCCCTCGGCCATCCAGCCCAGCATCTCGCGCATCGCGGCCAGGTTCGCCTTCGGCTCGCGCTTGGCGAACTCGCCCCAGAACACGCCGACCACCGAGGCGCCCTTCAGGAGCATCAGGTTCCAGGGCGGTTTCGGGATATCGCCGGCGGCAAAG
>DEKZ01000458.1:0-296 GCA_002354135.1 Massilia sp. UBA2709
GCATCGCCGCCGACCGCCTGCAGTGCGAGCTCGACGTGCACCAGGCGATCCGCGCCGGCCTGGCCCTGTGCCAGCCGGGCGACGTGCTGGTGTTCGGCTGCGGCTCCTCGATTTCGGAACTGACCGAGGCGCTGCGGCCGACCAGGCCGGAGATTGCGCAGCGGATCGCGGCGGAAGCCGTATAAGCGTTGATGTGAGAGTGGGAGCGGCCCTTCGGGGCCGCTTTTTTTATGCCCGACCCGCGGGACGGGCGCTGGGGTTTCATGCGGTGAGAACGCGTGGGCACGAGTGCCCAC
>DEKZ01000458.1:352-5130 GCA_002354135.1 Massilia sp. UBA2709
GGTGGGCACTTGTGCCCACGCGGTCGTACTTATGAACACCCCGCCGTTCCCGGCCCGGCCGTCCGCGCCAAAAAAAATGGCCCCGGTCACCGGGGCCATCCTATTGGAACCTGATCAAACCATCACGCCGCCTGCGCCGCGATCCTGTCGGCACTTTCCGGATCGTCCACCCGCAGCGCATCGATGAACACCTGCAGCGACGACCCGCAGGCAAACACCAGCACGTCCCCCGGACTGCACAGCGACAGGCCGAGGCGGATCGCCTTGTCGACCTCGATCTCGCGGTGTAGCGTGTCCGACGGCCCCACCACGTTCTCGGCGCCCTCCAGGATCAGGTCGACCGCACTGCCCACAGGCCGGCCGCGGCTTTGCGACTCGTACACGACCAGCTCGTCGAAGCGTTCGCCGCATATCTCGCCGATCTGGACCAGGTCGCTGTCGCGGCGGTCGCCGGGCGCGGTGACGATGCCCACCAGCTGGCCCGGCAGCAGCGCGCGTGCCATCTCGGCCAGCGCCGCGTAGGCCGCCGCATTGTGGGCGTAGTCGACGATCACCGTCACGCCGCGCACGTCGAACACGTTGGTGCGCAGCGGGTTGGTCTTGCTGTCCGAGACGAAGGTGGACAGGCCGGCGGCGATCTGCATGTTGGAGAAGCCCGAGGCCATCAGCGCGGCCGCGGCGGCGAGCGCGTTGGCGATGTTGTAGCGGGCGCGGCCGCCGTAGCTGGCCGGCATGGTCTCCACGCGCAGCAGTTCCTGCTGGCGCATGCCGTCGGCCAGCACGATGGCGTTGTCCTGGAAGTAGGCGCCGCGCCCGCCGTCCTCGAGGTGCTTGAGCAGGACCGGGTTCTCGCCTTCCATCGAGAAGAACAGCACTTCGGCGCCCGGCTTGGCGCGCCGCACCATGGATACGCAGAGCGCGTCCTCGGCGTTGAGCACGACCGCGCGCGAGGCGGACGAGGCCACGACCGCCTTGACCTGGGCCAGGTCCTCGATGGTCTCGATGCCGTCCAGGCCCAGGTGGTCGGGCGAGACGTTCAGCACCACGCCGACGTCGCACTGGTCGAAGGCCAGCCCGCGCTTGAGGATGCCGCCGCGCGCCGTTTCCAGCACCGCGAAGTCGACGTCCGGCGCCGACAGCACGGTGCGTGCCGACCAGTAGCCGGTGCAGTCGCCCTTCACCAGGCGCTTGCCGTTGACGAACACGCCTTCGGTGGTGGTCACCCCCGTGCCCAGGCCCGCCACGCGCGCGGCGTGGGCGATCATCAGGGTGGTCGTGGTCTTGCCGTTGGTGCCGGTCACGGCCACCAGGGGAATACGGCCGTTCGACTCGCCCATCAGGCCATCGATGATGGCTTCGCCGGCGTCGCGCGCTTCGCCCTTGCTCGGGTGCTGGTGCATGCGGATGCCGGGCGCGGCGTTGACTTCGATGACGGCGCCGCCCTGCTCGTCCAGCGGCAGCGCGATGTCGCGGCAGACGATGTCGATGCCGGCCACGTCCAGGCCGATCTTGTTGGCCGCGCGCACGCAGAGCTGGCGCGTGGATTCGGGCAGCAGGTCGGTCACGTCCTCGGCGGTGCCGCCGGTGGACAGGTTGGCGTTGCTGCGCAGTTCGACGACCGCGCCTTGCGGCGGCACCGCGTCGGGCACATAGCCCTGGCGGCGCAGCATGTCCTCGGCGTGGGCGTCGAGCGCGATGCGGGTCAGGATGTTGCTGTGGCCATTTCCGCGCGCCGGATCCTGGTTCTCGATCTCGACGAGCTCGGTAATCGTGCTGACGCCGTCGCCGACCACGTGCGCCGGACGGCGGAACGAGGCCGCCGCCACCCGCCCGCCCGCCACCAGCACGCGGTAGTCGCGCCCTTCGACGAAACGCTCGACGATGATGCGGCGGCCGTACTGGCGCGCGAACTCGAAGGCGCGGGCCACTTCCTCGGGAGTGGCGCAGTTGGTGGTCACGCCCTTGCCCTGGTTGCCGTCGAGGGGTTTCAGCACCACCGGCTTGCCGACGCGGCGGGCAACCCGCTGCGCTTCCTCGACCGTGGTGACGGTGGCGCCTTCCGGCACCGGCACGCCGGCTTCCTGCAGCAGGGCCTTGGTGAGCTGCTTGTCGCTGGCGATCTTCACCGCCACGTAGCTGGTCTCGCCGGTGGTGGTGGCCTGCAGGCGCTTCTGCTTCGAGCCCCAGCCGAGCTGGAAAAGGTTGGCGTCCTCGGTGATGCGCTGGGTCGGAATGCCGCGCTCGTGCGCCGCGGCGAGCACCGCGGCGGTGCTGGTGCCGATGGCGTAGCGCGAACCGAGGGCACGCAACTCCTGCAGGCGGGTGTCGATGTCGAATTCCTCGCCGTGGGCCAGCGCGGTGACCAGGTCGACGGCGAGCTGGAAGGCCGGCTCGGCCAGCTTCTCGATCTGGTACTGGACCACGATCCGGAACTGCCCGGGACGCCCGCTGGCCGGGCGGGTGCGGCCGTAGCCGACGGTCGGGCCGGCCAGCGATTGCAGGGTCAGGCTCACGTGCTCGACCACGCGCGCGAGATAGGTGCCGGCGCGCAGGCGCTGGGCGAAGCCGCCGGGCTGGCCGGTCGGCAGCAGTTGCCCGTGCAGCGACGGCAGCAGGTCCAGCAGCGCATCGTTGAAGCCCGGGATGTCCTTCGAGGAGACGCCGTACAGGTCCTCCAGGTCGATGACGCTCAGCAGGCAGGGGGTGTCGGCGTGGAGGTTCGGTCCACGCAGGAATCGTTGTTCGAGGATGTGCACGAGAATGTCCCTATCTTTCTCTATCTTTGTATCGTTCTGTGTTGCGGTCATGCGGAGACAGCCGGTGCGCCCAGGAAGCGCACCGGCCGTTGACAATCTTGTGGTCGTACGCGCCTCAGATTTCGAGCAGCTTGGTGTACATGCGGGTGGCCATCAGGCCGGCCGCGCTGTGGTGGTGGGCCGGCGACATGAGTTCGCCGAGCAGGGCCATGGCTTCCTGCTTGCCGGTGGCGGCGGCCACGCGCTGTTCGAGCAGGCCGAGCTCGTTGTCGCCCTCGGTGTCACGTGCAGCGCGGCGGCGGATCAGGCCGCGTTCGGGGAAGCTGCTGCTGCGGTCCAGGTGCTGGCCCAGGTTGTCCAGCGTGCGCTGGCGCGCGCGGTGGGTCAGCATGCGCCCTTCCTTCGCCGTGCCCTGGCCGCTTGGGCTGGTCACGATCCAGTCGCGCAGCACCTGCTGCTCGTAGGCGCTGAACACGCCGAACATCTCGGCGCGCTCGCCGTGGATCAGGCGCCAGAAGCGGCTGTTCTCCACGTCCTCGCCGCGCTTGATCCAGCCGGCGCTTTCCAGCGCCGAGAGGAAGCCCGGGATCCGGGCCGGGTCGCCCAGCCAGTCGTTGACCGAGCGGCCGGCGACACGGCAGTAGTCGGAGTGCATGTTCTTGCCGACCGTGCTCTTCTGGGCCAGGATGTGCACCAGCTCTTCCTGCAGGTCGAACTCGGCGATGACCGAGGTCGTGCTGGCGCCCAGCTCGTTCAGGCGGTAGCCGTCGAGCACGCGGCGGTAGAAGGCGGCGCGGTCGCCCACGCGCGGCATCAGGTCGTTCAGCGCCTGCACCGCCTTCTGGGCGTGGCCGGTGGCCGCGTTGTCGACCGTGACGTGCAGCGTGAAGTAATACGGGTCGATCCCGAATTCGTTCAGCTCGTAGGAAGTGATCAGGAGGTGCAGCGGCAGCTGCTCGTAGCCGAGGTTGTAGCCGATGACTTCGGGGCGGAAGCGGTCGGCATTGTGGCCCAGCGCAAGCTGGATCGCGCCCTGCACGAAATGCTGTTCGTCCAGGTGTTCCCAGCCTTCGCAGCCGTGGGTGGCGAGCAGCTTGCGGTAGATCGTGACGTGGTTCTTGTCGGGCACGCCTTCGCCGAGTTCCTCGAGATAGGTCTTGATCAAGGGATGGAAGTCCGGGTTGTCCCAGTGGCGCAGCAGGCCATAGAGCCAGGCGCCGTCGACCAGCTTGGTCGGGGCCACGGACTTCAGGAAGTACAGCGCGTGGGCGCGGTTGCCGAAGTAGCGGCGCGGGGCGCCGGCCTTGCGTGCTTCCAGGTATTCACGGTATTCCGCGCCGACCGCGTCGGTGCGGGCCTGGACCCAGTCCGGCAGCTGGGCCAGGGTCGGCGGCAGGTCGGCGGGAATCGCCTGCACGCTGGCGATCTGTTCGCGCAGGAAGTGCTCGGCCGCACGGGCCTGGCCCAGGGGGTCGGCCAGCAGGGCGAAATACAGGTCCTTGGCAGGCGTGGCTGCCCGGGTAGTGGCAGTTGCGGCCTGGGCGACTTCAGGAACATCGGTAACGATTGAGGTCGTCATGGAATGCGTGTCCAATATTGTTGAATAATTACCATAATTATCCAGACTGGACTTTGCATCGAGAATCGGCACGCGTGCCCCGAGGATGTAAGACAGGGATTACAAAAGTATCTAAATGTTAATTTTCCTCATCAAAACCGGGCCCCCGCCTCTCATTTTCCCAGGCAGATGCCCAGTTCGCGCGCAGTAGCGACCGTGTCGCCATCGACCGGCACCTGTTTGGTGCGCCCGGCAACCTCGCCCAGCGGCACCAGTTCGATCGCCTGCCAGCCCAGCGCGACCATGACGCCGCTGTGCCCCGCCGCCAGCGCCCGCACCGCCGCCGCCCCGAAGCGCGAGGCGCAGACGCGGTCGAAAGCCGAGGGACTGCCGCCACGCAGCAGGTGGCCGAGCACGACGGTGCGGCATTCCTTGCCGGTGAGGCCAGCAAGCTGCCCCTCGAC
>DEKZ01000130.1:0-3165 GCA_002354135.1 Massilia sp. UBA2709
TCGTGATCGACAAGCCGGCCGTCGCCGGCCAGTCGGTCGGCGAGACCGCGGCCCTGCTGACGCTGGCCGACCTGTCCCAGGTGTGGGTCGAGGCTGCGGTGCCCGGCGACAGCCTGGCCCAGGTGGCGACCGGCATGCCGGCCCAGGTCGTGATCGCGGCCCAGTCCGGGGAATTCGCGGGCACGGTGTCCTTCGTCGGTCCGGTGCTGGGCGAAGCCACGCGCATGGCCACGGCGCGGGTGACGCTGCCCAATCCGGGCCTGCGCCTGCGTCCCGGCATGCTGGCCACGGTCGACCTCCTGGGCCAGGAGGCGAGCGTGCCGGTATCGGTGGCCAGCGAGGCCATCCAGGTCGTCCACGAGCGCAGCGTGGTGTTCGTGCGCACCGCAAGCGGCTTCGAGGCCCGGCAGGTGACGCCGGGCCGTTCCGACGGCAAGCGCACCGAGATCCTCAAGGGCCTGGAGGCCGGGACCGCGTATGCGGCCACCGGCGGCTTCCTGCTGAAGGCGGAGCTCGGCAAGGGCGAAGCCGAGCACGGCCACTGAAGGGGCGACCATGTTCGATAAACTCATTGCCTTCGTCATCGCCCGCCGCGTGCTGGTGATCTTCGCCGTCCTTTGCCTGGGCGGCCTGGGCGTCTACAGCTATGGGCGCCTGCCGATCGACGCCGTGCCCGACATCACCAACGTCCAGGTGCAGGTCAACACCGCCGCGCCGGGCTATTCTCCGCTCGAGGTCGAGCAGCGCATCACCTTCCCGATCGAGACCGTGATGAGCGGCCTGCCCGGCCTGGAGCAGACCCGTTCGCTCTCGAAGTACGGGCTGTCCCAGGTCACCGTGGTGTTCAGGGACGGCACCGACATCTGGTTCGCACGCCAGCTCGTGAACGAGCGCCTGCAGGGCGCCAAGGCGAGCCTGCCCGAGGGCCTGGAGCCGGCCATGGGGCCGACCGCCACCGGCCTGGGCGAGATCTTCTACTGGACCGTGGAAGCGAAGGAGGGCGCGCGCAAGGCCGACGGCAGCCCCTACACGCCGATGGACCTGCGCGAGATCCAGGACTGGATCGTCGCGCCCCAGCTGCGCGGCGTCGCCGGCGTGACCGAGGTGAACACCATCGGCGGCTACCTGAAGGAATACCTGGTGGCCCCCGACATGGACCGGCTGGCGGCGCACGGGCTGTCGCTGGCGACCCTGGTCGCCGCGATCGACCGCAACAACGCCAACGCCGGCGCCGGCTACATCGAGCGCGGCGGCGAGCAGTTCGTGGTGCGCACGCCGGGCCAGGTGAAGTCGCTGGAAGAGATCCGCAACATCGTGCTCGACGTGGTCGAAGGCGCGCCGATCCGGGTGCGCGACGTGGCCGACGTCGAGCTCGGGCGCGAGCTGCGCACCGGCGCGGCCACCGAGAACGGGCGCGAGGTGGTGCTGGGCGCGGTCTTCATGCTGATCGGCGAGAACAGCCGCGCGGTTGCCGAGGCCGCGCGCAACAAGCTGGGCGTGGTGAACCGTTCCCTGCCTGCCGGCGTGCAGGCGCTGCCGGTTTACGACCGCTCGGTGCTGGTCAACAAGGCGATTGCCACCGTGCGCACCAACCTGGTCGAAGGCGCGCTGCTGGTCGTGGCCATCCTTTTCCTGGGCAACCTGCGCGCGGCCCTGATCACGGCCCTGGTGATTCCGCTGACGATGCTGATGGTCTTCACCGGCATGGTGGAGGCGGGCGTCAGCGCCAACCTGATGAGCCTGGGCGCGCTCGACTTCGGCATCATCGTCGACGGCGCCGTCGTCATCGTCGAGAACTGCATCCGGCGCCTCGGCCTGGCCCAGGCCGCCGCCGGGCGGCCGCTCACACGCGAGGAGCGCTTCGCCCAGGTGGCGCTGGCCGCCGCCGAGGCGCGCCGCCCGCTGCTGTTCGGCCAGCTGATCATCATGACGGTCTACCTGCCGATCTTCGCGCTGTCGGGCATCGAGGGGCGGATGTTCCATCCGATGGCCATCACGGTGGTGCTGGCCCTGGCCGCAGCGATGATCCTGTCGGTCACCTTCGTGCCGGCGGCGGTGGCGCTGTTCGTCACCCGCGCCGTGCCCGAGCACGAGAACCGCATCATGGACAGGGCGCGCGGCGGCTACCGGCGCCTGCTCGACTGGGTGCTGCGCAACCGCCCGGTGGCGCTCGGTTTCGCGCTGCTGAGCGTGCTGTTGTCAGGCCTGCTCGCCACCCGCCTGGGCACCGAGTTCGCGCCCAACCTGGACGAGGGTGACCTGGCAGTCCTGACCCTGCGCATTCCGGGAACCAGCCTGTCGCAATCGGTGGCGATGCAGCAGCAGCTCGAAGCCGCACTCCTGAAGCAGTTCCCCGAGGTCGAGCGCATGTTCGCCCGCGTTGGCACCTCGGAGGTGGCGACCGACCCGATGCCGCCGAACGCGGCCGACAGCTACATCATGCTGCGCCCGCAGAAGGAGTGGCCGGCGCCGCGCCGGACGCATGCCGAGCTGGTGGAGGCGATCACGGCAGCCGCCAACCGCATCCCGGGCAACAGCTACGAGTTCTCGCAGCCGATCCAGCTGCGCTTCAACGAGCTGATCTCCGGCGTGCGCAGCGACGTCGCGGTCAAGGTCTTCGGCGACGATACCGAGGCGATGGCGGACGCCGCCCGGCAGGTCGCGCGGGTGCTCGGCAAGGTGGCGGGGGCGGCCGAGGTCAAGGTCGAGCAGACCGAAGGGCTGCCGGCGCTGACCCTGAACGTGGACCGCATCAAGGCCGCGCGCTACGGCCTGAACGTGGCCGACGTCCAGGAAGCCTTCGGCACCCTGGTCGGCGGGCGCGACGTCGGCATGGTGTTCGAGGGCGACCGCCGCTTCGCCATCACGGTGCGGCTGCCGGAAGGCCTGCGCAAGGACCTCGACTGCCTGCGCCGCCTGCCGGTCGCGCTGCCGGCGCAGGACGGCCGCGCGGCGAGCATCCCGCTGTCGGAGATCGCCACCTTGTCCTTCGTGCCGGAAGCGAACCAGATCAGCCGCGAGAACGGCAAGCGGCGCGTGGTGGTGACGGCCAACGTGCGCGGGCGCGACCTCGGCTCCTTCGTGGCCGAGCTCGAGCGCGAGCTGGCGGAGGTGAAGCTGCCGCCGGGCACCTGGCTGAGCCTGGGCGGGCAGTTCGAGAACCTG
>DEKZ01000130.1:3357-3621 GCA_002354135.1 Massilia sp. UBA2709
GGCCTGCCGCTGTCGATCTCGGCGGCGGTCGGCTTCATCGCGCTCTCGGGCGTGGCCGTGCTCAACGGGCTGGTGATGATGTCGTTCGTGCGCGCGCTGCGCGAACAGGGGCAGGGGCCCGAGCAGGCCATGCGCGAAGGCGCCGAGGCGCGCCTGCGGGCGGTGCTGATGACGGCGCTGGTGGCCTCGCTCGGCTTCCTGCCGATGGCGCTGGCGACTAGCACCGGGGCGGAAGTGCAGCGGCCGCTGGCGACCGTGGTCATC
>DEKZ01000088.1 GCA_002354135.1 Massilia sp. UBA2709
ATTGCAGTCCTCAATGTGCGGGGCCCGGCCGGGGCGACGGCGGTGGCGTGCGCGCTCCACCCGGCGCATTGCCCGGCACCGCGCCGCCCGGCGTGCCCGGCACGCCCGCCTTCACGTCGTCGTACCACAGCCCGTGGTGGGCCTTGGCCCAGTTCTCGTCGACGGTGCCGTGGCGCATGGCTTCGTAGGCGCCCGGCGTGCCCCAGGTGCCGATGTAGATGTGGCCCATCGCCGCCGCGACATACAGGGTGGCGCCGATGATGTGCAGGTAGTTGGCCACCTGCAGGACATAGCGGGTCTGGCCGAAATTCACGAAGTTCAGGACCAGGCCGGTGATCGACATCACCAGGCCCAGCAAGGTCACGCCGAACCAGAACCAGCTCTTCTCGCCGGCGTTGAAGTAGCCGGCCGGCACGTGCTTGTGCGAAATCAGCCCGCCGCCCTCCTTCACCCATTGCCAGTCGGTCCGGTTGTAGAAGTTGCGGCGCACGAAGGTGAAGAACATCACGATCGAACACAGGACGAACAACGGCCCGATGAAGTTGTGCACGTACTTCAGGATGTAGGCGACCCAGGAATAGAAGTTGTGGCCCATCCAGGGCAGCAGGATCTTCTTGCCGAAGGTGAGGATCAGTCCCGAAATGGCGAGCAGGATGAAGCTGATCGCGGTCGCCCAGTGGACCTGGCGCTCCCAACGGGTGAAGCGCTGCAGCTTGCGCCCGGACTGCGGCTCTTCGCGCGCCGGCCCGATGGTCTTGTAGAACAGGATGATCAGGAGCGGCACGACGATCAGGATGGTGCCGGCGATCGAGGCGATCGGGCCGTTGCGCAGGACACGCCAGGTATTGCCGCCGCGCTGGACGATGACGTTGCCCTCGCTCGCGCCGTACTGGCCGAGGAAGTGGCGGTCCATGTGCACGCGGCCGGACGCCGATGACATCAGGCCCGGCTCGCGTTGATGCGAATCGGCCTCGATCTGCAGCATGGTCTGTTCTTCGGCATAGGCCGGCTGGGCGCGCTCGTTCGGCACCGCGGCCCAGGCGCTGGACAGGCTCAGCGCGAACAGCAGGGTCAGCAGCTGCAGCGCCAGCAGCGGGGCCAGCCTGGCGCGCAGGGAAAACAGGTTCGCTCGCATATCCGCTCGCATAATCGGCTCCTCAAGGATTGGCGCGGTTGTATTCGTTCTGCTTCTGGTTGCGGTTCAGGATCGTCGCCGACCATGCCAGGCGGTCGTTGTGGAAATGCGTCTGGAAATGACGGTTGTCGTCCTTGCCGGCATATTCGCCGCGAATCCACTCCGGGTGCTGGTCCACTTCCAGGCAGCCAGTCAGCAGCAAGGGAAGCAGGAGGATGAGGTAGTTGGCCTTCTTCATTGTGGGAACCTTTCTCCGCCGTTCTGGAAGTCACCGATATCCTGGTTCTCACGCGGCAGGTCGCCCTTGGCCTGGATCTCGCCGCCGCGCTTCGGGCGGCCGTAGGCGATCTTCCAGCCCCACAGCTCGGGACCATAGCCACGGGTTTCCACGCGCTGGCGGTAGATGTCGGCGATCAGGTTGGCTTCGCCGCCGAGCAGGGCCTTGGTGCCGCACATTTCGGCGCAGGCCGGCAGCTTGCCTTCGGCGATGCGGTTGCGGCCGTACTTCTTGAACTCGGCTTCCGAGGTGTCCGGTTCCGGGCCGCCGGCGCAGAAGGTGCACTTGTCCATCTTGCCGCGGTGGTTGAACAGGCCGCTGCCGGCGAACTGGGGCGCGCCGAAGGGGCAGGCGTAATAGCAGTAGCCGCAGCCGATGCACTGGTCCTTGCTGTGCAGGACGATGCCGTCCTCGGTGTGGTAGATGCAGTTGGTCGGGCACACCGCCAGGCAAGGCGCGTCGGTGCAGTGCATGCAGGCGACCGACACCGAGCGCTCGCCCGGCACGCCGTCGTTGATCGTGACCACGCGGCGGCGGTTCACGCCCCAGGGCGTTTCGTGTTCGTTCTTGCAGGCGGTAACGCAGCCGTTGCAGTCGATGCAACGCTCGGTATCGCAAATGAACTTCATCCTCGCGGCCATGTCAGCCTCCTCTGCTCTGATTTCTTGGTTTGCCTGTCATGCCCGCCGGGTCAGGCGCGAACCACGCGGCACATCGATACCTTGGTTTCCTGCATCATCGTCACGGCGTCGTAACCGTAGGTCCAGCCCGTGTTGATGGCTTCGCCGCGCACCGTCGGCGCGCCGTCCTCGGGGTAGTGTTTTTCCAGGTCTTCGCCCATCCACCAGCCGCCGAAGTGGAACGGCGCCCATACCAGGCCGATCGGCACGCGCTCGGTGACCATCGCCATCATCTTCAGGCGCGCGCCGGTGGGCGTCTCGACCCAGACGTATTCGCCGATGCGGGCGCCGATCTGGGCCGCGTCCTTCGGATTGATCTCGACGAACATGTTCTGCTGCAGCTCGGCCAGCCAGGGGTTGGAACGGGTCTCCTCGCCGCCGCCCTCGTATTCGACCAGGCGGCCCGAGGTCATGATCAGCGGGAAGTCCTTCGAGTAGTCCATCGCCTGGACCGCCTTGTAGAGCGTCGGCAGGCGCAGGAAATTCGCCTTGTCGTCGTAGGTGGGGTACTTCGCGACCAGGTCGCGGCGCGGCGACATGAGCGGCTCGCGGTGGGTCGGCACCGGGTCGGGGAAGTTCCAGACGTTGCAACGGGCCCGGGCATTGCCGTAAGGCGCGCAGCCGTGGGAAATGACGACCCGGATGATGCCGCCGGAGTTGTCGGTCTTCCAGTTCTTGCCTTCAGCCATTGCCTGCTCGGCCGGCGTCAGTTCGTTCCACCAGCCCAGCTTTTTCAGGAACACGTGGTCGAACTCGGGGTAGCCGACGTCGAGCTGGCTGTCCTTGTTGGTCGAGCCGTCGGCCGCCAGCAGGCTCACGCCGTTGTGCTCGACGCCCCAGTTGGCGCGGAACGGCAGGCCGCCCTCGGCCACGCTCTTGTTCAGGTCGTACAGGATGGGGGTGCCGGGGTGCTTCATCTCCGGCGTGCCCCAGCACGGCCACGGCAGGCCGTAATAGTCGCCCTTGCACGGGCCGTGGTCGGCGCGCAGCGTGGTCGGGTTGAAGGTGTGCTTGTTCTCCATATGGAGCTTCAGACGCTCCGGCGAGCAGCCCGTATAGCCGATGGTCCAGCACGAGCGATTGATCTCGCGCAGGATATCCTCGACCACCGGCTCGTTGTGCACGACCTTGATGTTCTTGCACAGTTCGTTGTGGAAGCCGAGCTTCTTCGCGAACAGGTACATGATCTCGTGGTCGGTCTTGCATTCGAAGAGCGGCATGATGACGCGCTCGCGCCATTGGATGCTGCGGTTCGAGGCGGTGCACGAACCTTGCGTTTCGAACTGCGAGGCGGCCGGCAGCAGGTAGACGCCGTCGGTGCGGCCGTGCATCGAGGCGGTCATGCTCGGATACGGGTCGATCACGACCAGCATGTCGAGCTTCTGCATGGCCGCCTTCATGTCGGGCAGGCGGGTCTGGCTGTTCGGCGCGTGGCCCCAGTAGAACACGGCCCTCAGGTTCGACGGCTGGTCGACATACTGGTTTTGTTCATTCACAGCGTCGAACCAGCGCGACACCGTGATGCCGGGCTTTTCCATCAGCTCCTTCGAGCCGAAGCGCGACAGGATCCAGTTGTAGTCGACGCCCCAGACGTTGGCGAAGTGCTTCCAGGCGCCTTCGGCCAGGCCGTAGTAGCCGGGCAGCGAGTCGCCGTTCGGGCCGACGTCGGTCGCGCCTTGCACGTTGTCGTGGCCGCGGTAGATGTTGGCGCCGCCGCCGGGCACGCCGATGTTGCCCAGCGCCAGCTGCAGGATCGAGAGCGCGCGCACGTTGGCAGTGCCGACGTGGTGCTGGGTGATGCCCATGCACCAGACCACCGAGGATGGACGGTTCTTGGCCAGCATCTCGGCCGCGGTGCGCACCGTCGCCTCCGGCACGCCGGTGATGTCGGACACCTTGTCGGGCGTCCATTTGGCCACTTCCTTGCGCACGTCGTCCATGCCGTAGGTGCGCGCGGCGATGAATTCCTTGTCTTCCCAGCCGTTGTTGAAGATGTGCCAGAGGATGCCCCAGACCAGCGGGATGTCGGTGCCGGGGCGCACGCGCACGTAATGGTGGGCGAAGCGCGCGGTGCGCGTGAAGCGCGGGTCGATCACGATCATCTTCGCGCCCAGTTCCTTCGCGTGCAGGAAGTGCAACATCGAGATCGGGTGGGCCTCGGCCGGGTTCGAGCCGATGAAGAGCACGGCCTTGCTGTAATGCAGGTCGTTGAACGAGTTCGTCATCGCGCCGTAGCCGAAGGTCTGGGCCACGCCCGCGACGGTGGTCGAGTGGCAGATGCGCGCCTGGTGGTCGCAGTTGTTCGAGCCCCAGAACGAGACCCATTTGCGCAGCAGGTAGGCCTGCTCGTTGTTGTGCTTCGAGCTGCCGATCACCATCAGGGCGTCGGGACCGGACTTCTGGCGCAGCTCGAGCAGCTTGTCGCCGATCTCGTTGATCGCCTGGTCCCAGGAGATGCGGGTGTACTTGCCGTTCACCAGCTTCATCGGGTAGCGCAGGCGGTGTTCGCCGAAGCCGTGCTCGCGCACCGAGGCGCCCTTGGCGCAGTGGGCGCCCATGTTGATGGGCGAATCGAAGGCCGCCTCCTGGCGCACCCAGACGCCGTTGGCCACCACCGCCTCGACCGAGCAGCCGACCGAGCAGTGGCTGCAGACGGTGTGCTTGATCTCGGTCTTGACCGGCGCGTCGGCCACCGGATCGGCGGCCTGGGCCGGTTCGATGACGTTCAACGGCAGCTGGCGCGCCAGTGCGCCGGCCCCGGCCGCGACACCGGCGCCGACCAGGAACTTGCGCCGCTTCAGGCCCCGAACGGCGCCTTCCTTGCTCGAACTCTTCACTAACGACATGTCTGCTCTCCGGGATCGCTCACCAGTAGGCGGCGGTTTGGTAGTAACGGCGAATGTGCTCGGTCTCGTGGTAGCCGCGCTTGACCTGGGGCTTGGCGGCCTCGGCAGGCTTCATTTCGGGCTTGGCCTCGGCGCCGCCGGCCACCGCGGCCAGCGCGCCCAGCGGCGCGGCCTTCAGGAAATTGCGGCGCGCCGGGTCGGGCTTTCTATCGGCCGCGTGCTGCACCGCTTGTGCGTGTGCTTGTACGTCTGCGTGATCGCGTTCCATCGCATCGTCCTCGGTTCGCTGGGTTGGGTTAATCATCGAGTTCTTCCACCGCGAAGCCCACGGCTTCGATCTCCAGCAGGGCCTCCACGAAGTCGGCCACCACCTTGTAGAAATTCGCGCCTTGCGCATTGCGGATGTCGTCCAGGCAGCGCTCGTACCAGGGCGCGATGCGCGCGTCGAAGAAGGCCTTCTGCTCGTGCAGGGGCTGGCGCCGGATGCCGGGACCGCCCGCGATCAGCACGCGCATGGTCTCGCACAGCGCGCCGAGATGGTCCTCGAATTCGGCGACGCCGCGCACCCGGCCAATGCCGAAGCGCGCCAGGTCGCTGCGCAGCTCCGCCAGCGGGGTGTCGTTCATGAAGCCGGACAGGTAGAGCGATCCGTAGGGATTCAGGGTCGGCGTGCCGTCGCTGACGAACAGGGTGTCGAACTCCTCGGCCACGCCCTGGGCATCCATCACGCCGGAGGCCAGCACCAGCTTCTCCCAGGCTCGCTCCAGGCCCGGCTCGCCGCCTTCGGCGAGGATGGGGTCGGCCGCGGCAAGCTGCCCCAGCAGGACTTCGCCCGGCGCCGCCAG
>DEKZ01000026.1 GCA_002354135.1 Massilia sp. UBA2709
CGCTCGACCGCGCTGGCCAGGGCCGCGTAGTCGAGCCGCGCCGGGCCGTAGGCAAGCGCCTCGGCGCCGGGCGTGCGGCGCGCGGAATCGAACAGGAAATCGTGGATCAGGTCAGCCATGGCAAAAGGAATTCGTGGATGGCGCCGGTAGTTGCGGCAGCCCGCAATCTTAACAGCTTGCAGCTTTTGACCGCAGCACGCCATTTGGTTTTCGACATGTCTCGTGGCAAATTTTTCAACACACGGTTTATACTGGTCCAATGCTTGCGTATTCGCCATCCACCGCGTCTTCCACCGCGTCGTCCGCTGCCGCTCCCGCGATTCCCCTGGCGCCGGTGCTGTCCGCCGCGTCGTTCCGCCGTGCGGCCGGTGCGCCCGCACGCACCGTGCTCGACGCCGGAGCATACCGGCTGGTGACGAGCGGACGCGTGGCGATTGCCCTGGCCCTGCGCGAGCTTGGCATCCAGGCCGGCGACACGGTGCTGGTGCCGGCCTACCACAGCCCCTCGATGATTCCGCCGGTGCTGTGGCGCGGCGCGGCCCCGGTGTTTTATCGCGTGACGGCGGACGCCGGCGTCGACCTCGACGACCTGGCCGCGAACATCGGCCCGGATACGCGCGCCGTGATGGTGACCCACTATTTCGGCTTCCCTCAGGACCTGGCCCCGATCCGCGCCCTGTGCGACGCGCGCGGCATTGCCCTGATCGAGGACTGCGCCCACGCCTTCATCGGCGAGCACGGCGGCCGTCCCCTGGGCAGTTGGGGAGATTATGCGATTGCCAGCAGCATGAAATTTTTACCGATCTACGAAGGCGGCGCCCTGGTGTCGAGCCGCCACGACTTGAAGAACGTGCGCCTGCGCTCGGCCGGGGCCGGCTTCGAGGCCAAGGTTGCGCTCAACTCCCTGGAAAAGGGGTTTGCCTATGGCCGCCTGCCGGCCGTGCGCGCCGCCCTGTGGCTGCCGCTGCGCGCGAAAGCCGCGCTCTGGGGCATGCTCAAGCAGGGCATGAACAAGCGTGACAACAAGTCGGCGGCGCTGGCCCCCGCCTCTTCCGACAGCAGCTTCGATTTCGACCCGCGCTGGCTCGACAAGCGCTCGTCCCTGTTTTCGCGCGCCCTCTTGAGGGCCGCGTCGCCCGCGCGGATCCAGGCGCTGCGCCGCCGCAACTACCAGCGCCTGGACGAGGCCCTGCGCGGCCTGCCCGGCGTGCGCGCCCTGCATCCACGCCTGCCGGACGGCGCCTGCCCCTGGGTCTTCCCGCTGCTGGCGGACGAGCCGGAAACCCTGTTCGCGCGCCTGAAAGCACGTGGCGTGCCGTTGACGCGCTTCGGCCACCCGCTGTGGCAGGGCATGGATGCGCAAACCTGCCCGAACGCGGCGCTGCTGTCGCGCCGGGTGCTGGCCCTGCCCTGCCACCAGGAGCTGCGCGCGGAAGAACTCGACTGGCTGATCGCGGCCGTGCGCAAGGAGGTGCTGGCATGAGCTGGACCGTCGTTCCCGCGCGCGAATTTGCGCGCCACGCCGATGCCTGGAGCCGACTGCATGCCGGTGGCCCCGCATCGAGCCTGCTGGCCGTCGATTTCGTCGCGCCCCTGGTCGAACAGTTCGGCCGCCCCGACGACCTGCTGGCCATCGAAACGAAGGGCGCGACGCTGCGCGCGATGGCCATCGTGCGCCCGACGCGGCGCGGCGCCTGGGCTACCTTCCAGCCGGCGCAGGCGCCGCTCGGCCTGTGGCTGCAGCAGCCCGGCCTCGACACCGAAGCGCTGGCGCGCAGCCTGCTGGGCGCCCTGCCCGGCTTCCCGCTGATCTTCGCGCTGACGCAAATGGACCCGATGCTGATGCCGCGCCCGCCCGACGGCCCCTGCGTGCGCACCCTCGACTACATCGACACCGCGCGCGTGACCTTATCCGGCTCCTTCGCCGACTACTGGCTTGAACGCGGCAAGAACTTGCGCGGCAACCTCAAGAAGCAGCGCTCCCGCCTGGACCGCGAAGGCGTGGTCACGCGCCTGCAGGTCGACCGCGCGCCGGAAGCAATGGCGCAGGCGGTCGTCGACTACGGCCGCCTGGAAAGCTCGGGCTGGAAGGCGGACAAGGGCACGGCGGTGCACGCCGAGAACGCCCAGGGCCGCTACTACCGCGCCATGCTCGAAGCGCTGGCAAGCCGCAACGCCGCCAGCGTTTACCGCTATTATTTCGGCGAGCAGCTGGTTGCGATGGACCTGTGCGTCGAGGATGACGAGAGCATCGTGGTCCTGAAGACCAGCTACGACGAGAGCGTGCCGAGTAATCTGTCGCCCACGCTCCTGATGCGCGAGGAAGCCTGCCGCCGCCTGTTCGACGAGGGACGCTTCGCGCGGCTCGAGTTCTACGGCCGCGTGATGGAATGGCACCTGCGCTGGACGGACGAGGTACGCACTATGTACCATGTCAACTATTACCGCTGGCCGGGACTGCGCCGCCTGCACGCGCTGCTGGACGCGCGCTCCCGCCCTGCACCAACACCGACGACGAGCTTATGAAGTACCTTGAAGAAGTCAAAACCCTCCTGATCGACGTGCTCAACCTGGGCCCGGCCGGCCAGGCCCTGACCGCAGATTCGCCGCTGCTGGGCAGCCTGCCCGAGCTCGATTCGATGGCCGTGGTCACCCTGATCGGCGCGCTCGACGAGCATTTCGGCATCGCCATCGACGACGACGACATCAGCGCCAGCACCTTCGCGACGCTCGGCAGCCTGGCCCAGTTCGTGGCCGAGCGCGCCGAGTAAGCGCAGCGCGACGCCGCCATGACGCCGCCCGGACACGCCCCCGCCGACGCCTTTTTCCTCGATACCGCGGACGGCCCGCGCTTCTGCCTGTTCCACGCCCCCCGCGGCGAATGCCGCGGCGCGCTGGTCTACATCCATCCGTTTGCCGAGGAGATGAACCGTTCGCGCCGCATGGCCGCGCTGCAGGCGCGCGCGCTCGCGGCCCA
>DEKZ01000435.1 GCA_002354135.1 Massilia sp. UBA2709
ACGCGCAAGACGGTATCTACGACCTTCAAACGCTGCCCATCAAAACCCCGGCGCCGGCACTTCCGGAATCTGGTTGCGCAAACTGACACTGAGCGCATTCCAGCCCCGGATCGCCGCGATCGCATACCCCAGCTCGACGATCTCGCTGTCGCTGAAGTGCGCGCGCAGCTCGGCGAAGTCCTCGTCGCTCGGCGTCGACTGCGGGATGGCATTCACCGCTTCCGCCCAGCGCAGGGCCGCGCGTTCGCGGGCGCTGAAGAAGGGCGCCTCGCGCCAGCCGGCCAGGGCGTTCAGGTGGCGCGGGTCGGCCTCCTGCTTGATGAGGTCGCGCCAGTGCATGCCCATGCAAAAGCCGCAGCCGTTGATCTGCGAGACCCGCAGGTTGACCAGCTCGACCAGGCGCGGGCCGAGGGAACTCTGCTTCACGCTGGTCGACAGCGCGATCATCGCGTGCAGGCTGGGTTTGGCGTGCTGGTGGAAATGGATGCGTGCTTCGTGCGACATGGTCTGTCCTTTCAGGAAAAGGGAGGCGCACCGTGCGGCCTCCATCTCCCTCAAGACGATCCGGCGCCCGGGTTTGTGACAGCTGCCGTTGATATCGTTTGCGGCGCGTCCGCCAGTTTGTCGGGATTGCGGATGACGAAGGCGGCCACGATGCGGCCGGCGTCGACGATGAAGGACTGGGCCGACTCGATGCGTCCGTCCACGTAGCGCAAGAGGCCCGGCTCGCCATTGACCAGCGCATGGCGGTAGGCGACCCGGCCTGGATAGGCGTGTTCCAGCGACCAGTAGACACCGGCCACGCGTCCGGCGCCTTCCAGCACGCGCATGAAGGATGTCGCCTTGCCGCCGCCGTCGGACACCAGTTGCACGTCGTCGGCCATCAGGGCCTTCATCGCCGCGCGGTCGCCCCGGCTGGCCGCCTGCATGAAGCGTGCCAGCAGTTCGCGGTGCGCGGCCTGCGGCACGCTGAAGCGCGGCTGCGCCTGTTTCACGCGCGCCTGCGCCCGGTGCACCAGCTGGCGGCAGGCGGCTTCCGATTTGCCGAGCATGGCGGCGATCTCGGCGTAGTCTTGGTCGAACACCTGGCGCAGCAGGAAGGCGGCGCGCTCCTCGGGCGCCAGGCGCTCCAGTACCCAGAGGAAGGCCACCGACACGTCGCTGGCCAGCTCCGCCGCCGTTTCCGGCGTGTGCTCGTCCTCGATGAGCGGCTCGGGCAGCCACCAGCCGATGTAGGCCTCGCGTTCGAGCTTGCGGGTGCGCAGGGGGTCGATCGCCAGGCGCGTGGTCACGGTGACCAGCCAGGCCTCGGGCGTCGCCACCTGCGCGTGGTCGCTGCCGTTCCAGCGCAGCCAGGCGTCCTGCACCACGTCCTCGGCGTCGGCCCGCGTGCCGAGCATGCGGTAGGCGATGGCGAACAGGCGCGGACGGACGCTGGCGAAGCTGTCGGTCGGTTCGGAAGAGGAGGGCAGGGTCATGTCAAGTTCTCGGTTTGTCGGGTCATCCACGCAAGACGGCGGGCGCCGGGCCGCTGTGACAGCTTGCCGTCTGTCGGCCCATTTGTCGATCCGTCGCAACCACTGCGGCGGGGCAGGCTCGGTGTTGTAGACTAGAAAAATGCTGATTTGTTCGACAACATGCCCCCCGCTCGCGCTGGCCTGGCGCGGGTTCTGGACCTTGCGCAAGCGCCGCGGCGCCGACCTGTGGGCGGACGTCCTCATTGCCTCGGCGCTGGCCATGCTGGCCTGGGCCGCCCTCTGCCTGCTGGGCCTGGCCGGCGTGGTCACCGTGAACGTGCCCGACGCCAGCTTCATGCGGCGCCTGCTGCTGGGCATGCTGCTGCTGTTCCTGGCGATCGCCTGGAGCATGCTGGCCGTGGTGCGCCTGGCCGAGGCGCTGCTGCCGGATGCGACGCTGATGACGCTGTCGCCGGTGCGCGACTGGCGCGCGGCGGCGCTGGTCAGCCTGCTCCTGCTGGCCGGCCTGATGCTCGGTAACCTGCTCGGCAGCGCGCTGCTGGTGCTGGCGCCGCATACCGCGCACCTGCCGCTCTGGGTCTCGCTGCTGTGCGGCGCCACGCTGGCCTGGCGCGCCGTCATCACCCTGCAGGGCAAGCGCATGCCGCCCAGCCTGCTCCTGCTGCCGCTCGCCGCCGCGGCCATGCTCGGCGTGATGCACACCTACCAGACCCTGCTCGGGCGCGACGCCGGCGTCGCCATGCTGGTGCTGCTCGTGGCCTTCAAGATGCTCGAGATGCATGCGCGGCGCGACCTGTTCGTGGTGGTCTTCCTGTGCTTCTTCCTGGTGCTCACGAATTTCTTCTACGAGCAGGGAATCGGCACCGCGCTGCTGATGGCGGCCTCGGTGCTGCTCCTGTTGACGGCCCAGATGAGCTTCCAGTTCAGCGGCGCGGTGCCGCCGCTGCGCGAGCGCTTCCTGATGAGCGCGCGCATGCTCGGCCTGGCCGCGCCCCTGGCCCTGGTCCTGTTCTTCCTGTTCCCGCGCATCCAGGGTCCGCTCTGGGGCATGCCGGGCGACGCCGGCGGGGCGCGTTCGGGCCTGTCCGAAACCATGTCGCCCGGGATGATGGCGAACCTGGCGCAATCGCAGGAAGTGGCCTTCCGCGTGAAGTTCGAGGGCGCGGCGCCGCACCGCGAGCTGCTCTACTGGCGCGGCCCGGTGCTGGGCGACTACGACGGACGCACCTGGACCCGGGTCCAGGCTTCCCAGGACCCGTCCCGGGACGGGCGCAGGCTGGCGCTGTCGGTCGCCGGCCAGCCGCTGCGCTACGAGGTCACGCTGGAACCGGCCAACAACCGCTGGCTGTTCGCGCTCGAGATGCCGGAACGCCTGCCGCTGGTCGCGGGCAATGCCGCCCGCCTCAGCGGCGAAGTCGAGATGACCGCGCTGCGCCCGATCGAGACGCGGCTGCGCTACCAGGTCGCCTCCTTCGTGCATTACCGGCTGCAGGCCGAGGCCCTGCCTTTCGATGCCGACCAGTGGCTGCAACTGCCGGCCGACAGCAATCCGCGCGCCCTGATGGCCGGGCTGCAGCTGCGCGCGATTCCCGATCCGGCGCGGCGCATCGATACCGTGCTGCGCGGCTTTCGCAGCGACGATTACGTCTACACCCTGAATCCGCCCCTGCTCGGGCGCGACGCCGTCGACGGTTTCCTGTACGGCAGCCGGGCCGGCTTCTGCGAGCACTATGCCGGCGCCTTCGTGTTCCTGATGCGCGCCGCCGGCATCCCGGCGCGCGTGGTGACCGGCTACCAGGGCGGCGAAATCAATCCGCTCGACGGCTACCTGACGGTGCGCCAGTCCGATGCCCATGCCTGGGCCGAAGTCTGGCTGGCGCGGCGCGGCTGGGTGCGGGTCGATCCGACGGCGGCGGTTTCGCCCGAGCGCGTGCA
>DEKZ01000224.1 GCA_002354135.1 Massilia sp. UBA2709
TTATCGACTGTTAATTGTTAATTGTTAAAGAACCGTTGCTCTGTACTGCCTTGCTGCGTTTGCGAATCGTTTTGTTCGTCAGCAGCAGAGAAGTGAGATTATGCAGTGTTTCGCGATCTCCGTCAACTTCTTTTTTACGACACCGCGTTTTGTCGCGGCTCCCTCTGTCCCTTCAACTACTTGATTTCGTTGTCGTTTTCAGCGGGAACAGGACTATAGCAAAGCGGCTGCCCGGTTGCAAGGGTGTTTTGCGGCGCCACGGCAGCCGGCGACGCGCTTTTGCCACGCATACTATGATTTCGGTTTGCCAACACGAATACGCGCTGCGATGCCTATCTGCTCTCCCCGTCTCAAACTCCTTCCAGCACTGCTGGCATCCCTTTCCTGTTCAGCCTTTGCCCAGGTTCCGGCCCAGCCGGAAAACCCGCTGCAGGTCGTGGTCGTCACCGGCAGCCGCACGGAACAGGCCAGCTTCGATCTGCCAGCCGCGATCGACGTCGTCGATGCGGCGCATATCCGCGACACCCAGCCGCGTGTGAATCTGTCGGAGGCGCTTGCCGCCGTTCCCGGCGTCGTGGTCCAGAACCGCCAGAACTATGCGCAGGACTTGCAGATCTCCTCGCGCGGCTTCGGCGCCCGCTCGGCCTTCGGTGTGCGCGGCGTACGGCTGATTACAGACGGCATCCCGGCGACCATGCCCGACGGCCAGGGTCAGGCCGCCACCTTCAACCTGGACATGGCCGAGCGCATCGAGGTGCTGCGCGGTCCCTTCTCTGCCCTCTACGGCAATCACTCGGGCGGGGTCGTCCAGCTCTTCACGCGCGACGGCAAAGGTGCGCCGGCAATCGAATTCGGCGCCGTCGCCGGCAGCGACGGCATGCGCAAGCTGGACCTGAATACCCAAGGCGAAGCCGGCGGCGTCGGCTACGTGCTCGATGCCTCGCGCTTCGAGACCGACGGCTACCGCGCACACAGTGCGGCGAAGCGCGAACAGGGCTATGCAAAGCTGACCGTGCCCACATCGGGCGACGGCAAGGTCACCATCGTCGCCAACTCCCTGCACCAGCGCGACACCCAGGACCCGCTCGGCATTACCTGGACAACTTTTCAGCGCGACCCGCGCGCCGGCGAGATCGACACCAGCGACACGCAAACGCCCCAGCGCACCTTCGCCGAACGCTACGACACACGCAAGAGCATCGACAACCAGCAGGTCGGCCTGCAATGGCAGCAGCGCTTCGGCGCCAACCGCCTGCAGCTGACCGCCTACGGCGGCAACCGTCAGGTGATCCAGTACCAGTCCTTCTCGCGCGGCTTCCAGCAACCGGCCACGCATTCGGGCGGCGTAGTCGATTTCGACCGCGACTTTTATGGCGTCGACCTGAACTGGCGCGATGTGCGCGCGCTGGCCGGCGGCACCCTGCGCACCACGGTCGGCCTCGAATACGGGCGCTCGAAGGATGCGCGCCAGGGCTTCGAGAATTTCATCGGCGACCAGTTCGGCGTGCGTGGCAAGCTGCGCCGCGACGAGCAGAACGAGCTGTCCAGCCTCGATCCCTACGTCCAGACGGAATGGGAGCGCGGCCAGTGGTTGCTGACGGCCGGGCTGCGCCGCACCTCGCTGGATGTAGAGGTGAGCGACCGATACTTAAGCAATGGCGTTGATAGCGGCAGCGTCGACTACAGCGGCACTGCGCCCGTGCTTGGCGCGCTCTATAAACTGACGCCCAGCCTGAACCTGTACGCCAGTGCCGCGCGCGGCTTCGAAACCCCGACCCTGAACGAGCTGTTCTATTCCAGCACCGGTCCCGGCGTCAACTTCGGACTGCAGCCGAGCCGCAGCACCCATCTCGAGGCCGGCATGAAGCAAATGCTCGGCGCCGATACGCGCCTGGACCTCGCCCTGTTCCAGGTCCGCACCAGCAACGAAGTGGTGGTCGACGCTTCCGGCGGCGGCCGCACCAGCTACCGCAATGCCGGCGAAACCCTGCGCCGCGGCGTCGAGCTCTCTTTCGATACCCGTTTCGGTCCGGGCCTGAATGCGCGTGTCGCCGCCAACGTGCTGCGCGCCGTGTACGAAGACGGCTTCGGCAGCATCCCGGCCGGCAACCGCCTGCCGGGCGTGCCGCGTGCCAGCCTGTATGGCGAACTCGGCTGGACTGCCACCGACGGCAAGCTCGGTGCGGCACTGGAAACCATCGCCACCAGCAAGGTGCATCCGGACGACGCCAACCTCGCCACGCCGGCGCCGGGCTACGGCATCGTCAACCTGCGCATGCAGGCGCGCCAGGAAGCGGGGCAATGGCGGTTCAAGGAATTCGCCCGCCTGAACAACCTGTTCGACCGCGACTACGTCGGCTCGGTGATCGTGGGCGACAGCAACCGCCGCTACTACGAACCGGCGCCGGGGCGCAACTGGGTGCTGGGCGTCAGCGCGCAGTACCAGTTCCGCTGACGGTCTCCGGCTGGGCCAACGTGAATCCCGGGTACAGCCTGGCCAGGACAGCGTCGGTCAACCGCGTCACCAGCGCATTGACCGGCTCCAGCGCCGCCTCCAGGCTGGGCGCGGCGCGCACCGTGCGCCACAGCGCCGGCAGGGGGGCCCCGGGGGACGCCCCCCGCCCCTCGCCCCCCCCCCGCCCGCCCGCCCCCCCGCC
>DEKZ01000219.1 GCA_002354135.1 Massilia sp. UBA2709
CTCTGCGGGGTTTTTTGCTTTATGCCTTGGGTTTGGTAGGGTGGAGTCTCGACCCCACGCGCCCTGACGGGCGAATTTCCCCGCGGCGTGGCCGTATCGATGCCAAAGGTCGATCAACCGGTGAGGCGGCGTGGGATCGAGATCCCACCCTACGGTTCTCTGCTTTCAAGGGTCCGTGTTCTCTCCAGGGCGCAGGGTAGCAACCGGTGAGACCGCGTGGACACGTCATTGATGCCCCCGGCATCAATGACCCACCCTACCGACGCGGTCACGCCCACTCTTCCAGTGTCGTTCATCTGTCCTATAACTGAACAGTAGGCTGCCAGCCGTGCCGGTACAGCTGTTCAGTTTCCGAACAGGACAGTAAAGCCACCACCCACCCCGCATTGGCATACCCTTTGCTCGTCCTATGGATTGGTCGAACTTCCATACAGGACAACAATGCACACGCCGATTCCGCCTCCAGGACATCCAGCCACGCGTCACTCCTTCCATCGCAAGAAACTCGGCTGCATCATCGCAGCAGCCTTGCTGCCCACCTGCGCCAGCGCCGAAGCGGAACTCGACCAGGGCGAGATCGCGCGCGTGGATGTGGTCGGGATGGCGCCCTTGCCGGGCCTGGGCATCGAACGCAAGCTGCTGCCTTATCCCGTGCAGCTCGTCAGCGACAAGGACCTGCCGAAGGCCGCTGGAGAAAACCTGGCCGAGTTCATGGCGCGCACCCTGAACGGGGTGAACGTGAACGAGGTGTCCGGCAGCCCCTTCCAGAACGACCTGACTTTCCGCGGCTTTCGCGCGTCACCCGTGCTCGGCAGCGCACAGGGCATCTCGGTCTACCTGGACGGCGTGCGCGTGAACGAAGCGTTTGGCGACGTGGTCAACTGGGACATGCTGCCCGAGGCAGCGATCGGCAGCGTCCTGCTGGTCCCGGGCGCCAACCCTTTGTATGGCCTGAACACCCTGGGCGGCGCGCTCGCCTTCACGACCAAGTCGGGCCTGACCCACCCTGGCGGCGAAGCCGGGCTGTCGCTCACCGGCCGCGGCCGGCGCCGCGCCGATCTCGCCTACGGCTGGCACGACAACAGCGGATGGCACAGCTTTGTCGGCGCCACCTTGTTCGATGACGAGGGGTGGCGCGACTATTCGGCCGGCCACCTCGGCAACGTCCTGCTCAAGGTCGGCCGCTCGCAGGGCGACACGGACTGGAGCCTGGCCCTGCTGGGCGGACGCAGCCGCCTGCTCGGCAACGGCTTGTTGCCCGATCCTTTATACGAAGACAACCGCCGCGCCGTCTACACCCATCCGGACACCACGCGCAACCGCCTGGGGCAGGGCAGCTTCAACCTGACCCACCGCCTCGGTCCCGACAGCGAAATCATCGCCACCGCCTATGTGCGCAACAGCCGCCGCGACACCGTCAACGGCGACCTCAGCGAGGATTACGACGACTATGTCGAAGACTGCGCCGACGGCTTCGACGCCGGCGGCGCCGCGCTCGAGCCGGACGAATGCGGTTACACCCGCGAGGAAGGCGCCGCACTGCATCCGGGCGTGCTGAACACGACCAGCACGCGCCAGAAAGGCAGGGGGCTCAGCGCCGCCTTCAGCACTAGGCGCGGCGCCAACCGCTACGACATCGGCCTGACCTACGACTACAGCCGTTCCGAATACGCCCAGTTCGAGCAGGAAGCCTTCATTACCCCTGAACGCGAAGTGATCGGCGACCCGGACGAGGAACGCGAAGCCGATGCAGCGGTGAGCGGCAACTCGCATGCCTTCGGCCTGTACGCCGCCGCCAGCCACGCCCTTTCCCCCGCTACCCAGTTGACCGCAAGCGCGCGCTGGAACCGTGCGCGCGTGCGCAACACACTCACCAACGAGCGTGGCCTGCAGCCGACGGAAAGCTTTACCTATACCCGACTGAATCCCTCGTTCGGCCTGACGCGCCAGCTCAACGGGAAGCACGCCCTGTTCGCGAATATCGCACAGGGCAACCGGGTGCCGACCGTGATCGAGCTCGGCTGCGCCGATCCTGAAAATCCCTGCCGCCTGCCGGTGGGCCTGCAGGCCGATCCCTACCTCAAGCAGGTGATCGCGCGCACCATGGAAGCGGGCGTGCGCGGCGATTGGCAAGACGGCCGCTACACGGTGTCGCTGCACCGCACCGTCAACAGCGACGACATCCTCTTCCTCAGCGCGCCTTCGCGCCAGGGCTATTTTTCGAACTTCGAGCGCACCCGCCACCAGGGGCTCGACGCCACCCTGACCCGGCGCTTCGGACCCTTCGGCGTGCGCCTGGCCTACAGCTACCTGGAAGCGGTCTACGACGCCGACGGCGAGCTGTTCACCGGTGCGCGCAACGTGCAGGTCGCGCGCGGCACGCGCCTGGCCGGGCTGCCGCGCCACAGCGGCAAACTGTCGCTGGACTGGCGTGCGAACGCGCAGCTCGACTTCGGCATCGACCTGCAGGGCGCGAGCAGCTTGGGCACGCAGGGCAACGAGGACGGCCTGATCGAAGACCCCGAAGAAGGCGAGGCGCCCGAACGCGGAGACTGGCGCGTGCGTGGCCATGTCCTGGTCGGCCTGCGCGCCAGCTACCGGCCGGCGCCCGGCTGGGAACTGTACGCACGCGTAAGCAACCTGTTCGACCGCCGCTACGAAACCTTTGGCGCGATCGGCCCCGACCTGTTCCCGCGTGGCGTCCAGCTCAAGCCGCACGAGGGAGAAGTCGAGGCCGAACATGCGCGCTTCGTCGCGCCAGGGGCGCCGCGCACCATCATGGCCGGCCTGCGCTACACCTTCTGAGGGCCACGGGGATCAGAACGTGTACTGCGCGCTGACCCCGATCATCCACTGCCGGCCCGGCGCGGCCTCGTAATAACGCCTGTTGGCGTCGCCCACGATCACCGAGCCGACGTAGTCGCGGTTGAACACATTGTTCAGCCGCAGGAACTGGCGGAAGCGCCAGCGGTCGACGGTCTGGCGCGCCTGCACGCGCGCGTTCATGACCGCATAGCCCGGCGCCGGGCGCTCGTTGTTCGTGTCCTCCGCATAGAGCTTGCTGCTCGCGATTGTCTCCAACGCCGCGCTGAAGCGCCCGCCCTCGTCCTTCCAGGCCAGCTCGCCGAACATGTTCGCGCGCGGCACGCCCGGCAGCCGGCTGCCGGCAGCGACACTGCCGAAGCCGGTTTCATAGCTTGCTCGCAGCAACGTCATGGCGAGCCTGGCGCTGAATCCGGCGCCCAGTTCGCTCTCGAGCGAGACTTCCGCGCCGCGGCGCAGCGTTTCGCTGGCGTTGCGATAGCTGTTGCGCCCGCCGGACGCCGTATCGACCACCATCTCGTCGTCGGTCCGCACCTGGAACAGGGCCGCCTCGACCCGGGTGTTCTCGCCCAGCTTCGCCTTGGCGCCGATTTCGAAGTGGCGGCTGCTGGCTGGCTGCAGGTTGAAATTGAAGCCGCGGCCTGCGCCCGAGTAGAACAACTCATTGAGCGTCGGCGTCTCGAAGCCGCGCGCCGCGCTCGCATACAGGTTCAGTTGCGGCGACACCTTGTACAGGGCGCCCAGCACCGGCGTCACCTTGTTGTAGCTGACGTCGCCGCTGTCGTTGCCATTGGCGAGGAAGCGGTCGTCCACTTCCACCTTCAGGCTGCTGCGGCGCAAGCCCGCCGTCAGCACCCAGGGGCCGCCTTCCCATTGCGTCTGCACGTAGGGATCGAGGCTGGAGAGCTTGTCGGTCTCGTCGCGCCGCAGCGCGCCGCGCACGCCGAGCTGGGCGCCGGAGAAATTCTCGAAGCCTTGGCGATCGTCCTTCGAGCGGTTGTATTCGAGGCCCAGGGTCGTGCTGAGCTTGCCGCCGGCGAGCTGGCGCACCGCCAGCCACTGCAGGTCGGCGCCGTAGAAGTCGCGGTCGAAATCGACCACCCCGCCCGAATGGGTAGAGGGCGCCTGGAAGCCGCGCGAGAAGGCCTGGTACTGGATCACCTGCCGCTTGCCGGCATACGCCGTGACGCGCAGCCGGTCCGGGCCGAAGTGCTGTTCGAAGACGGCACCGCCCTGCTGGTGGTCGATGCTCTTGCGCGTGTTGTAGCGCTCGGCCAGCGTGCGGTTCGGCGTCTGCGTATCGGTCGGGTCGATTTCGCCGGCGCGCGGGTCGCGCTGGAAGGTGGCCCAGGTCACACCGAGCGGATCTTGCGTGTCGTCCTGCGTCAGGGTGCTGGCGGTGACGGTCAGGCGGCTGGTCGCGCCCGGCTTGACGCTGAACTTGGCAAAGCCCTGGTCGCGTCGCGCCGCGCTGTGGTCGCGGTAACCGTCGGTCTGGAAGCGCGAGGCGTCGATCACGTAGCCGATGCCGTTCGTTTCGCCCTGTGCGTTGAGATCGATCTTGTGCGTGCCGTCGCTGCCGCCGGACACCGTGGTCTCGACGGAGGGGCGGCCCTGGCCGTCGCGGGTGAACAGCTGGATCACGCCGCCCGAGTGGTTGCCGTAGAGCGCAGAGAAGGGCCCGCGCAGCACCTCGATGCGCTCGGCCAGGTCGAGGTTGAAGGTGGCGGCCTGGCCCTGGCCGTCGGGCATCGAGGCCGGGATGCCGTCGGCGATCAGGCGCACGCCGCGCACGCCGAAGGCCGAGCGCGCACCGAAGCCGCGCGACGAAATCTGCAGGTCTTGCGCGTAGTTCTGGCGGTTCAGGACCACCAGGCCCGGCACCGCGGCCAGCGCCTCGGACGCATTCACGCGCATCCAGGCGGCGCCGATGCGCTGGGCATCGGCGGTGTCGACCGCGGCCGGGAAGTCGAAGCTGTCCTGCTCGATCCGGCTGCCGGTCACGATGACGACCGGCACCGGCGCGGCCGCGGCGAGCTCGTCCGCCTGGGCCTTGCCGCCGGCCGTGAACGCGGCCCCGCCTGCTGCGAACAGCGCCGCGATGACGGTGGGCCGGGAGGGAAATGGTTGCTGCATGCATGTCTCCGTTGACTGATTCTGTTCTGAGTTGCCGGGCTCGCTTTCGGCATCGGCCCCACTCCAGTCCAAGCAATATGCCTGCCATGGCCATCGGCGTGGCACGGCGCTTGCATTGGCTGTGAACTGGGCGCGCGCCAGTCGCCGCCGGGGCAGCTTGAACGCGAAACATGGAACACCTGTTTCAGATCTGAACAGCTGACACAGCATTGTGACAAGGAGCGCATGGGCCAGCAGTGTGCGCACCGTCGGGAAACCTTATCGATACGGAAGAGAATATGAAAACGAGAGCAGCCATTGCCTGGAAAGCCGGGGAACCCCTGTCCATCGCCGACGTCGACCTCGAAGGTCCGCGCGCCGGCGAAGTGCTGGTGGAAATCAAGGCCACCGGCATTTGCCACACCGACTACTACACCCTGTCGGGCGCCGACCCGGAAGGCATCTTCCCGGCCATCCTCGGCCACGAGGGCGCCGGTATCGTGCTCGAGACCGGCCCCGGCGTCACCACGGTCAAGCGCGACGACCACGTGATCCCCTTGTACACGCCGGAATGCCGCCAGTGCAAATTCTGCCTGTCCCGCAAGACCAACCTGTGCCAGGCGATCCGCTCCACGCAAGGCCGTGGCCTGATGCCCGACGCAACGTCGCGCTTCTCGCTCGACGGCAAGCCGATCTACCACTACATGGGCACCTCGACCTTCTCGAACTACATCGTGGTGCCGGAAATCGCCCTGGCCAGGATCCGCGAGGATGCACCCTTCGACAAGGCCTGCTACATCGGCTGCGGCGTCACCACCGGCGTCGGCGCGGTGGTGTTCACGGCCAAGGTCGAGGCCGGCGCCAACGTCGTCGTGTTCGGCCTGGGCGGCATCGGCCTGAACGTGATCCAGGCGGCCAGGATGGTCGGGGCCGACAAGATCATCGGCGTCGACCTGAACCCGGCGCGCGAAGAGATGGCGCGCAGGTTCGGCATGACCCATTTCGTCAACCCGAGCCAGGTCGAGAACGTGGTCGACGCCATCGTCCAGCTCACCGACGGCGGCGCCGATTACTCGTTCGAATGCATCGGCAACGTCAAGACCATGCGCCAGGCGCTGGAATGCTGCCACAAGGGCTGGGGCCAGTCGATCATCATTGGCGTGGCCGAGGCCGGCGCCGAGATCTCGACCCGTCCGTTCCAGCTGGTGACCGGCCGCGAATGGAAGGGGTCTGCTTTTGGGGGCGCACGCGGGCGCACCGACGTGCCGAAGATCGTCGACTGGTACATGGACAACAAGATCAACATCGACGACCTGATCACCCACACCCTGCCGCTCGAGCGCATCAACGAGGGGTTCGACCTGATGAAGAGCGGACAGTCGATCCGTTCGGTGGTGCTGTACTGAACCAGCCTTTATACGTCCAATCACAACGGAGACTGATAATGAACGAAGAAATCCATATCCACCCCGCCGTCGATCACGGCATCAAGCCGGCCGCACCGAATTTCTCGGGCGGGACCCTGACCTGTCGCTGCGCCACCAATCCGGTGACGGTGGACATCCAGGGGCAGGTCGCGCACAACCACGTGTGCGGCTGCACCAAGTGCTGGAAGCCGTCCGGTGCGCTGTTCTCCCAGGTCGCGGTGGTCCCGCGCGAAAACCTGAAGGTGACCGCCAACGCCGACAAGCTGGCCGTGGTCGATTCCTCCGCCACGATCCAGCGCTACGCCTGCCGCGACTGCGGCGTGCACATGTTCGGCCGTATCGAGAACACCGCTCACCCCTTCTATGGCCTGGACTTCGTGCACACCGAGCTGTCGCATGAGGACGGCTGGGCGCCGCCCGAGTTCGCCGCCTTCGTGTCCTCGATCATCGAATCCGGCGCCGACCCGAAAAACATGGGAGCGGTGCGCGCCCGCCTGGTCGAGCTTGGCCTGCCGCCCTACGACGCGCTGTCGCCGGCACTGATGGACGCGATCTCGACCCACGTGGCCAAGGCGCGTGGCGTGCTGCACGCAGCATGAAGGAAGCGTAAAGGAAGGAGGGTATAGCCGGTGACCGCGCAGGCGCGGTGACCGGCTGCCTGGCGAACAGAGAATGGAGACGAAGAGATGAAGCGAACGCACTTGCTGCCTCAGTTGCTGCCTCAGTTGTTGCTGACCGCAGCCCTGGCTGCCCCGCTGGCAGCGCATGCCCATGATTTTCCGACCAGCGGACGGGTGGAGTACGTACTGGAGTGCATGCAAAAGCACGACAGCAAATACGAATACCTCTACAAGTGCTCCTGCGTCATCGACGAGATCGCCAAGGCCATGCCCTACGACGACTACGTCGAGATGTCGACCGCGCTGCGCAACCAGACCCTGGCCGGCGAGCGTGGCGCACTGTTCCGCGATCCGGTCCCGGTCAAGCAGATGGCCAACAAGTACAAGGAAGTCCAGGCCAGCGCCCACAAGGCCTGTCGCGTGCCGCAACGCTGATGCAGGCGGGCCGCGGGCTGCGCCACGGATGACACAGGTGGGCGGTCAGTGTCACGAAACTGAACATGTGTCACGTGGCGGGGAGGGTACGCAGCGGGGTTTCGCCATGCATACGCCCGGATTCGAATACTGGCACGTTAAGTGCTGTGTAGAAGTGGGGCATCCCCGCTGAGATGACGCAGGGCCAACCAGTCGCACCGCAAAAAAACCATAGGAGACTTCATCATGTTATTGCTAACAAGACTCATCCGCTGGTGGCCGTGCCTGGCACTGGCTGCCGCGCCGGCGATGGCCGCCGACTCCGATGTCGAAAAACTGACCAAGGACCCGAAAAACTGGGCCATGCAGTCCGGGAACTTCGCGAACCACCGCTACAGCGAACTGAAGCAGATCAACAGCAAGAACGCCAAGAACCTGCAGGTGGCCTGGACCTTCTCGACCGGCGTGCTGCGCGGCCACGAAGGCGGCCCGCTGGTGATTGGCGACACCATGTACATCCACAGCCCCTTCCCGAACAAGGTGTTCGCGATCTCGCTGGAAGACCAGAGCATCCGCTGGAAGTACGAGCCGAAGCAGGACCCGACCGTGATCCCGGTGATGTGCTGCGACACGGTCAATCGCGGCGTGGCCTATGCTAACGGCAAGATCTTCCTGCAGCAGAACGACACCACCCTGGTGGCGCTCGACGCCAAGACCGGCGCCGAACTGTGGAAGAACAAGGTCGGCGATCCGAAGATCGGTGAAACCACCACCAATACCCCGCACGTGTTCAAGGACAAGGTCCTGACCGGCATCAGCGGCGGCGAGTTCGGCGTGCGCGGGCGCATCACCGCCCACGACATCAACACCGGCAAGATTCTGTGGAAGGCCTACAGCACTGGCCCCGACAACGAACTGATCGTCGACCCCAACAAGACCATGACCTGGACCGACGGCAAGATGGCGCCGATCGGCCCGGATTCCTCGCTCAAGAGCTGGCAGGGCGACCAGTGGAAGCTGGGCGGCGGCACCACCTGGGGCTGGTACAGCTACGACCCGGAAACCAACCTGGTCTACTACGGCAGCGGCAACCCGAGCACCTGGAACCCGCGCCAGCGCCCTGGCGACAACAAGTGGTCGATGACCATCTTCGCGCGCGACCTCGACACCGGCATGGCGAAATGGGTTTACCAGATGACCCCGCACGACGAGTGGGACTATGACGGCGTGAACGAAATGATCCTGGCCGACATCAAGGTCAAGGGCCAGCCGCGCAAGGCGCTGGTGCACTTCGACCGCAACGGCTTCGCCTACACGCTCGACCGCGTGACCGGCGAACTCCTGGTCGCCGAAAAATTCGACCCGAAGGTGAACTGGGCGACCCATGTCGACATGAAGAGCGGCCGTCCGCAGGTCGTGGCCGCCTATAGCACCGACAAGAACGGCCCCGACTTCAATACCAAGGGCATCTGCCCGTCGGCGCTGGGCACCAAGGACCAGCAGCCGGCCACCTACTCGCGCAAGACCGGCCTGTTCTATGTGCCGACCAACCACGTCTGCATGGACTACGAGCCGTTCCAGATCGAGTACACCGCCGGCCAGCCCTATGTCGGCTCGACGCTGTCGATGTATGCGGCGCCGAACAGCCACGGCGGCCTGGGCAACTTCATCGCCTGGGATGCCGGCACCGGCAAGATCGTCTGGTCCAAGCCCGAGAAATTCTCGGTGTGGAGCGGCGCGCTGTCCACCGCCGGCGACGTGGTCTTCTACGGCACCCTGGAAGGCTTCATCAAGGCGGTCGACCACAACGGCAAGGAGCTGTGGAAGTTCAAGACCCCGTCGGGGATCATCGGCAACGTCCACACCTGGGAATACAAGGGCAAGCAGTACATCGGCGTGCTGTCCGGGATTGGCGGCTGGGCCGGTATCGGCCTCGCGGCCGGCCTGACCAAGGGCACCGAGGGCCTGGGCGCGGTGGGTGGCTACAAGGACCTGGCCAAGTACACCGAGCTGGGCGGCGTGCTCACCGTGTTCGCGCTGCCGGATCGTTGATCCGGGTCGGCATCACCGTTGAAATCTGAAGAGAAGTGAACCGGGAACGGTTGCCGGCAACGCCGGCGCCGCTCCCGCATTGTCAGGAATGATCATGAACAGACTCACGAAGAACGCAGCGGTCGTGTCCGCCTGCTGGGCCCTGGCCGCGCTGCCGGGATTGCTGGCCGCACCCGCCGCCGCGGCGGACACGGCCCCCTACAAGGTCGTCGACGGCAACAAGGTCGATGCCCAGACCCTGAGCGGCTGGAAGACCTGGCGCGCCATGGCGTGCGAGCGCTGCCATGGCGCCGCCCAGGAAGGCATGGTCGGTCCCTCGCTGGTGAACAGCCTGAAAGTACTCAGCAAGGATGAGTTCAAAACTGCCGTGCTGAAGGGACGCATCGAAAAGGGCATGCCGAATTTCGACACCAGCAAGATGGTGAACGAAAACATCGACAGCCTGTACGCCTACCTGAAGGGCCGCTCCGACGGCGCTATCGAACCGGGCCGCCTGCAGGAGATCGGCAAATGAGATGGCGCAAGCTGGCGGCGGGCGCCGCCTGCGTGTTGTCCTGCCTGGGCAGCCCGGCGCTGGCCCAGGACAGCGCGCCCGCGCCCGGGGACGACAAGGTGCTGCGGGTCTGCCAGGACCCCAACAACATGCCGCTGTCGAACCGCGCCGAGGCCGGTTTCGAGAACAGGATCGCCGCGCTGCTCGCGCAGGAGCTGGGCTGGAAACTGGAGCATACCTGGTTCCCGCAGCGCATAGGCTTCATCCGTAACACCCTGCGCGCCAAGGAAGAAAACACGGACCGCTACAAGTGCGACCTGGTCACCGGCGTACCCAAGGGCTTCGAGATGGGTGCGACCACGCGGCCGTATTACCACTCCACTTATGCCATGGCCTACGTGAAGGGGAAGGACCTGGACCAGGTGCGCACGCTGGACGACCTGCTGGCGCTGGAACCCGCTCGCCGCAAGAAGCTGCGCTTCGGCGTGTTCACCGGGTCGCCGGTCACCGAATGGCTGCTGCAGAACGGCCTGATGGAGCAGGTCGAGTGGTACCAGAGCCAGACCGGCGATGCCGAGCAGTATCCTGGCCAGGTCGTCGAGAAGGACCTGGCCAGCGGCAAGATCGACGTCGCCTTCGCCTGGGGACCGATCGCCGGTTACTTTGCCAGGAATGCGCGCACGGCGCCGATCGCCGCCATTCCGCTTGCCTCCCGGCCCGGCATGAAGCTCGACTTCGAGATCGCGATGGCCGTGCGTCATAGCGACAAACAATTCCGGCAGCGTATCGACCAGCTCATTGCCGCCAACGAAACGAAAATCCACGCGATCCTCGAGCAGTACGGCGTGCCGCTGCTGGCGCTCCAGGAGCCGGTCGCGCAGGCGCGCCAGGCGGAAAGGAAACCATGAAGCTTCTTCCAATGCGCGGCCTGTGCATCGGGGTGGCCGTGTTTGCCGCGCTGGCGCCCGGCCCGGCCCGCGCCCAGCCGGTCTCGCCGGCCGAAGTCCTGCTGTTCGAGACCGATCACCTGGCGCGCATCAAGGCGCCGGCTACCCTGGTCTACGAGTTTCGCAAGGTCAGCAACGTGGAGCCCGCGTTCACCGACAATGTCCAGCTCGACGTATCGCGCGACAAGGGACATTTGCACGCGGAATTGCACTTCCTGACCGGCGAGCGCAAACGCGACCTGCCGGCGATCGACGACGTGCATGGCAACCCGGTCCTGCTCGGCTTCCTCGAGCGCGACATCGCCGAGATGAAACGCCTGACCGGCGGCTCGGCCGGATACTTCCGCAAGCGCATCCGGATGGCGCTGGCCCAGGGCGCCCAGGTCACGTCGCAGCGCATCACCTACCAGGGCAAGACGCTCGACGCCAAGGCGGTGCGCATCCAGCCTTATCTCGACGATCCCCTGCACGCGCGCTTCGAAAACTACATTCGCAAGACCTATACCTTCGTGATCAGCGAGGGGGTGCCGGGCGGCGTGTATCAGCTGAGCAGTTCGTTGGCGAATGCAAGCCAGCCGGGGGCAGTGGTTGCGCGCACGGCGGCTTCCGCCACGGCCCCGTCCGCCAAGGCGGCGCCTGCCGCAGCGCCTGGTGCGGCCAAGCCCGGCGCTGCGCTGCCCGTTATCGACGAAACGCTCACCCTGGTCAAGGTCGCCGATCCGAAGCGCTGAGCTCGGCGCCGCGCCTGCACATGGAACAGCCGGAGGCATACATGGCGCCGTTGAAAGTGTTTGCGTTCGAGATCGGAAGAGC
>DEKZ01000220.1:0-781 GCA_002354135.1 Massilia sp. UBA2709
TCTTGCAACTTCACAGCTAGCGCACGCCGGGCCTTCCGGTCCGTGCGCGGCAGGCCTGCCATCCTGTTGCAATCAGCCGGTTTGCCTGCGGTGCGCTACGTCTTTCTATGGCGTGTATCATGACCCCATCTGCGTCGATTCCGGCCTGACGCACGTGTTCTGGAGAAAGGTGGAGGTCACCGTGGCCACGCAATCGAGCTCGAGGGGATTTCTCGACATTCTCAGCCTGCTGTTCACCGCGCTCACGGGGCTGTATCTGCTGGTCGGCGGCGCATGGCTGCTCTCGCTGGGCGGATCGGCGTATTACGTCGTGGCCGGCGTGGCGCTGCTCGGTGTGACCTGGCTGCTGTACCGCCGCCGGCCCGGGGCGCTTGCGCTCTATGCACTCGTGCTTGTCGGCACGGCCATCTGGTCGCTGTCGGAGTCGGGGCCCGATTTCTGGGCGCTCGCGCCGCGCTCCGGTGTGCTGGTCATTTTCGGTGTGTGGCTGTTGCTGGTGAGCCTGCGTCATGCGCCGCGGAGCAGGCTCGACCTGGGTTCGCTCCTGGGCGCGCTCGTGATCTGGGCAGGCGTCCTGGTCTACGCGTCCTTCAACGATCCGCAGACCGTCAATGGCGCGTTCGCCGCCACCGCCGCCGTGCCCGCCGCGAACGAGAACGCCAATACCGATGCCATCGCGCCTTCCGAGTGGCCGGCCTACGGCCGCACCCAGGAGGGGACCCGCTATTCGCCGCTGCAGCAGATCACGCCGGAGAATGTGAAGAACCTGCAGGTGGCCTGG
>DEKZ01000220.1:839-7848 GCA_002354135.1 Massilia sp. UBA2709
CGAAGTGACGCCGATTAAGGTTCGCGACACCCTCTACCTCTGCTCGCCGCACCAGATCCTGTTCGCGCTCGACGCGAAGACGGGCACGCTCAAGTGGAAATTCGATCCGCAACTGAAGACCGACCCGACCTTCCAGCATGTGACCTGCCGCGGCGTGTCGTATGTCGATCTCGCGGCAGGCGCCGCACCGGCTGCCCCGGCCGCACCGGCGGGGAACGCCGCGCCAGCCGCAACGGTTGCCGGCGCCGATGCGGCCTGCACGCGCCGCATCTACCTGCCTGTCAACAACGGCCATCTCTACGCGCTCGACGCGCTTACCGGCAAGCGCTGCACGGACTTCGCCAACCGCGGCGATCTCGACCTGCAGCCCGGCATGCCGGTAACGAACCAGAGCAGGAACATGTACATGCCGACGTCGCCACCGATCGTCACCGACAGGGTGATCGTGGTGGCGGGCTCGGTCGAAGACAACTACTCGACGCGCGAGCCCTCGGGGGTGATCCGCGGCTACGACGTCCGTACGGGCGCCTTCCTGTGGGCCTTCGACCCGGGCGCGAAAGACCCCAACAGGATCCCGGGCCCGGGCGAGCATTATTCGTGGAATTCGCCGAATTCATGGGCGCCCTCCGCCTACGACAAGGCGCTCGACATCGTCTACGTGCCGATGGGCGTGGGGACACCGGACATCTGGGGCGGCAACCGCACGCCCGAGCAGGAGCGCTATGCCAACGGCCTGCTCGCGCTGCATGCGTCGACGGGCAAGCTGGCCTGGTTCTACCAGACGGTGCACCATGACCTGTGGGACATGGACCTGCCTTCGCAACCGACACTCGCCGATATCCCCGACAGGAACGGCAACATCGTGCCCGTCGTGTACGTGCCGACGAAGACCGGCAACCTGTTCGTGCTCGACCGCCGCACCGGCGCGCTGGTCGTGCCCGCGCCCGAGAAACCGGTGCCGCAGGGCGCGGCGCCGGGCGACCGCGTCTCGCCGACCCAGCCGTTCTCCGAGCTCACCTACCGCCCGCCGAAGCTGCTGACCGACGCCGACATGTGGGGCGCGACCATGTACGACCAGCTGATGTGCCGCATCATTTTCCATCGCTTGCGCTACGAAGGCACCTTCACGCCGCCCTCGATCCAGGGCACGCTGGTCTTCCCCGGTAACCTGGGCATGTTCGAATGGGGCGGCCTTGCGGTCGACACCGACCGCAAGATCGCCATCGCCAACCCGATCTCGCTGCCCTTCGTCTCGCGCCTGGTGCCGCGCGGCCCGGACAATCCGGTGGAGCCGAAGCCGGGCACGACGAGCGGCGGTTCCGAGCTGGGCCTGCAGACGCAATACGGCACGCCCTTCGGCGTGATGCTCAATCCCTTCCTCTCGCCGCTCGGCCTGCCGTGCAGGCAGCCGGCATGGGGTTACATCTCGGCGATCGACCTGCAGACCAACCAGATCGTGTGGAAAAAGCGGATCGGCACGACCCGGGACAGCGCGCCGGTGCCGCTGCCGTTCAAGGTGGGCATGCCGATGCTAGGCGGGCCGATCGTGACGGCAGGCGGCGTGGCGTTCATCGCCGCGACGGCGGACAACTATCTGCGCGCCTTCGACGTGAAGGACGGCGCCCAGCTATGGGAGGCGCGCCTGCCGGCCGGCGGCCAGGCCACGCCGATGAGCTATGCGGTCGACGGCAAACAGTATGTCGTGATCGCCGCGGGCGGGCATGGTTCCTTCGGCACCAAGCTCGGCGACTATGTGATCGCCTATGCGCTGCCCTAGCAGGGGCAGGCGGGCGCGGCGCATGACGGGCCGCGCTTTCTTGACCGGGTGTGAAGCGGCGCGGATGAACTCTGGCGCGCGATGCCACTCCAACGGTCGATGACACCAGCCCGAATCGGTGGCCGACCATGGCAAAGCACAACCGGCTCATGTGTTTTCGACGCTGCCTGGCCAGGCTCGGCGTCGTTGCCGCGGCAGCGTCTGCCGTGGGCGCGGCCACCGCCCATGCCGACGACATCGCAAGCAGACCGCATCTGCTGGGGGATTGGGGCGGCCAGCGCGAGCGCCTGGCCGAGCGGGGCGTGGTGTTCAATTTCGCCTACGGCAGCCAGGTGGCCCACAACTTCAGCGGCGGCACCGACCGCCTGACCCGCTATACCGACCAGTGGGAGTTCGGCGCCACGCTGGACCTGGACAAACGCTGGGGATGGCAGGGCGCCACCTTCCAGTTCACCATGACCGACCGCAACGGACGCAATCTCGGGGCGGACGCCAACATCGGCAACAACATGCTGATCCAGGAAGTCTATGGACGCGGGCAGACCTGGCACCTGACGCAGTTGTGGCTGAACCAGAAGCTGCTCGAGGAGCGGATGGAACTCAAATTCGGCCGCATGACCGTCGGCGAGGATTTCTTCAGCTTTTCCTGCGATTTCCAGAACCTGACGTTCTGCAGTGCCCAGCCGGGCAACCTGGTCGGCAGCTACTGGGTCAACTGGCCGACCAGCCAGTGGGCCGCACGCGTCAAGTACCACACCTCGAGCAACAGCTACATGCAGGTCGGCGTATACCAGGTCAACCCGAAGTACGTGGACGACAAGTACGCGCGCCACAACGGCTGGAAGCCGAACAACCCGAGCGGCACGACCGGGGCCTTGATCCCGCTGGAAGCGGGCTGGCAACCGAGCTGGCGCGGCCTGCCCGGATCGTACAAGATCGGCGCCTGGTACAACACCTCGAACGGCGACGACCTGTACTTCGACGTGAACCGCCAGCCGCGCGGCCTTAGCGGCCTGGAGCCGCTGGAACGCAACGGCCAGTACGGCGCCTACCTGAGCTTGCAGCAGCAGGTCACGGGCAGCGCCGGCGGCCGCGGCGCCACGCTCTTCCTGAACTTCACCCAGGCCGATCGCAACACGGCGCAGCTGGATCGCCAGCTTGCGATCGGTGTGCAGTACAAGGGGCCCTTCGAAGGGCGCCCACAGGACTCCCTTGGCTTTGCGGTGGGCGCCACCCATAACAATGGGCGCTACGCCGATTTCGCGAATCAGAACAATCTCCGCACCGGCGGGAATGTCATCGCGGGCAGGAGCTACGAGTACGTGAGCGAGCTCTATTACGCGTGGGCGCCGGTGCCCTCGGTGTCGGTACGCCCGAATGTGCAGTACATCGTGCATCCGGGCGGGACGACGCGCAACAATGACGCCTTCGTGATCGGCCTGAAAACCATCGTTGCGTTCTAGGAGATATGCCGGGTACTTGCAGGAAGTACGCTTACAAGCACGCTTACACCACCGACCCCAGCTTAAAGATAGGTAGATACATCGCCACCACCAGGCCGCCGATCAGCACGCCCAGGATCACCATGATCAGCGGCTCCATCAGCGACGACAGCGCGCTCACCGCCTCATCCACTTCTTCCTCGAAGAAGTCCGCCACCTTGCCCAGCATGGCGTCGAGCGCGCCCGATTCCTCGCCGATGGCGACCATCTGGGTCACCAGGCTGGGGAAGACGTTCACGTTCTGCATTGCGACCGTCAGGCTGGTGCCGGTGCTGACTTCCGTCTGGATGCGCTTGGTCGCTTCCAGGTAGACGTTGTTGCCCGAGGCGCCGCCGACCGAGTCGAGGGCCTCGACCAGGGGCACGCCGGCGGCGAACATGGTCGACAGGGTGCGTGTCCAGCGCGCGATCGTGGCCTTGCGGATCACGTCGCCGAAGATCGGCAGGCGCAGCAGGATGCGGTCCATGGCCTGCTGCATCTTCAATGAGCGGCGCCATGCCTGGAAGAAGAAGTAGATGGCGCCGATGATCGAGCCGAAGATCACGTACCACCACTGGACGAAGAACTCCGAGATGCCCATCACGATCAGGGTCGGCGTCGGCAGGTCGGCGCCGAAGCTGGCGAACACGGACTTGAAGGCCGGGACCACCCAGATCATGATGATGGCGGTGACGATGAAGGCGATCGCCAGGATCGCGATCGGGTAGGTCAGGGCCGACTTGATCTTCGATTTCAGCGCCAGCGTCTTTTCCTTGTAGACGGCCAGGCGGTGCAGCAGGTCTTCCAGGATGCCGGCCTGTTCGCCCGCGCCCACCAGGTTGCAGAACAGCGGATCGAAATAGCGCGGGTACTTGCGGAAGGCGTTGTTCAGGCTGGTGCCGGTCTCGATGTCCGAGCGCAGGTCGAGGATCAGCTTCGACATCGACGGGTTCGCATGGCCCTTGCCGACGATGTCGAAGGACTGCAGCAGCGGCACGCCGGCCTTCATCATCGTCGCCAGCTGGCGCGTGAACATGGTAAGGTCCTTGTCGGTGATCTTGCGCCCGGAGCGGTAGATCTTCTTCTTGACCCTGGTGACCATGATGCCCTGGCGGCGCAGCGTCACGTTGACGATCGCCTCGCCGCCGGCGCGCAGTTCGCCGCGCACGGTCTTGCCGGTCTTGTCCTTGCCTTCCCAGGCGTAGACCGATTCCTTGACCTGCGCGCCGCCGCGGCTGCGGGTGGGGAGGGAAGTAGCCATATGAATCCTGTCTTATTCGTTGGTGCAGCCGAACACTTCTTCGAGGCTGGTCAGCCCCTGTTTCACTTTCATCAGGCCCGAGCGGCGCAGCGAGTTCACGCCTTCCTTCTCGGCCTGGGCGGCGATCTGCATCGAGTTGCCGTGCGCGAGGATCAGCTCCTCGATCGCGGGGGTGATCGGCATGATCTGGTAGATGCCGACGCGTCCCTTGTAGCCGGAGCCCAGGCAGCGCTCGCAGCCGACCGGGCCGTAGGGCTGCCATTCGCCCTCCAGGTCGCTCTCGCGGTAGCCGGCGCCGAGCAGGGCCTCGCGGCTCATCTCGAGCGGCTGCTTGCAGCTGCACAGGCGGCGCGCCAGGCGCTGGGCCGTGATCAGGATCACCGAGGAGGCGATGTTGAAGGGCGCGACGCCCATATTCATCAGGCGCGTCAGCGTGGAGGGCGCGTCGTTGGTGTGCAGGGTCGAGAACACCATGTGCCCGGTCTGGGCGGCCTTGATCGCGATGTCGGCCGTCTCCAGGTCGCGGATCTCGCCGACCATGATGATGTCCGGGTCCTGGCGCAGGAAGGATTTCAGCGCCACCGGGAAGGTCAGGCCGGCCTTCTCGTTGACGTTCACCTGGTTCACGCCGGGCAGGTTGATCTCGGCCGGGTCTTCCGCGGTCGAGATGTTGATGCCCGGTTTGTTCAGCACGTTCAGGCAGCTGTACAGCGACACCGTTTTACCGGAGCCGGTCGGGCCGGTGACGAGCACCATGCCGTAGGGGCGGGAAATGGCGTCCAGCAGCAGGGCCCGCTGGTCGGGGTCGTAGCCGAGCGAGTCGATGCCCATCTGCGCCTGGGTCGCGTCCAGGATACGCATGACGGTCTTTTCGCCGAACAGCGTGGGCAGCGTGCTGACGCGGAAGTCGATGGTGCGCGTGGGCGAGAGGATCAGGCGCATGCGGCCGTCCTGGGGCACGCGCTTTTCCGAGATGTCGAGCTTGGCCAGCACCTTGATGCGCGAGACCAGCTTGTCGCGGATCGACAGCGGCGGCATCGCGTGGTCGCGCAGCACGCCGTCCACGCGCATGCGGATGCGGTAGTGCTTTTCGTAGGGCTCGAAGTGGATATCCGAGGCGCCCAGGTTCACCGCGTCCATCAGGATCTTGTTCAGGAAGCGCACGATGGGCGCGTCCTCGACCTCGTTGGTCGCCTCAAGCGAGGGCGCCGGCGCTTCCTCTTCGGCGAACTCGATCTCGGCTTCTTCGCCGGCCAGTTCGGCCAGGTTCTGCTCGGCGCCCTTGGCGATGTTCGCCAGCAGGTTGAGGAGGGCGTCGTGGGCGACGATCACCGGCTCGACCGCGGCCTCGCTCTGGAACTTGATCTGGTCCAGGGCCTGGGAATTGGTGGGGTCGGAGATCGCCACCGACAGCCGGTTGCCGCGCTTGGCCAGGGCGATCACGCGTTGCGCCGCCATCAGCTTGGCGTCGATGGCGCCACCCGGCAGGGCCTCCAGGCTGAAGCTCGACAGGTCGAGCAGCGGATAGCCGAAGGTCTCGGCGCAGAACACGGCCAGCGAGGCGGCGTCGATCGTGCCGCCGACCACCAGCGCGTCGATGAAAGGTGTGCGTTCGGCGGCCGCCTTCTTCTGCAGCGCGTCGGCCTGGGCAGGCGTCAGGCGGCCGGCCTGGACCAGCGCGCGCGCCAAACCCGACATCGGTGTGCCTGAAGTCGGGTTCGGGAGGACTGCTGCCATAGTCGATTAAAGGAAGGACAATAAGGCCGCGCGGGGGCCTGGACCGTGCGGATGAACTCCTCGGATCATGCCTATGGGCATCAAATTTGTAAAGCGTTTCCACAGAGCACGATGCGGCGACACCACGTAGAGGAAGCGGCATGCCGTTGTTTATTATTTCATCGCCAACGATGTGGACGATTTGACCACGACGGGCGCGGCTGTATCCCGGATCGGCGTTGACGTGGCGCATGACGCGGCCTGCGACCGCGCCCGTAGGGTGGGCAGCTCGACCCGGAGGCTGCGTCAACGTGCAGTATGCGCTGCCCACGCGGTGACAGTTGGCCGCAAGATCATCCGGCGCGAACGCGGAGCCGGTAACGATCACCGCGTGGGCAGCGCATAAGCTACCTGAACTCGGGCACCAGGGTGGAGCTGCCCACCCTACGGGCCTACGGTCGCGGCCGGCGGCTCCGGCGGCGCAAAAAAAGGCGCCCGCAGGCGCCTGTACTCTATATATTAGAGAGAACCCGCTCAGCGCAGCGCCAGCGGCGCGTTGCGCGCGGCCAGGGCCGGGGCCTGGCCGGCGTCGGCCAGCTTGAACACCGACAGGGCGCCGGTCAGCTGGCCGGTCTGCTCGGTCAGCGATTCGGCCGCGGCCGAGGCTTCCTCGACCAGGGCCGAGTTCTGCTGGGTCATCTCGTCCATGCTGTCGATCGCGCGGCCGATGTCCTCGATGCCTTCGCTCTGGCGCTGGCCGGCCATGGCGATTTC
>DEKZ01000049.1 GCA_002354135.1 Massilia sp. UBA2709
CAGCGACAGCGCCGCCAGCGAGCCGACCGCGCCCGACAGCAGGTAGAGGCTGACATAGCCCAGGCCGAAGTGGGCCGACAGGCCGAGGGCGACCAGCGGGGCGAAGGCCGCGCCGACCAGCCAGGCCAGGTCCGAGGTCAGGGCTGCGCCGGTGTAGCGGAAGCGCTGCTGGAAGTTCGAGGTCACGGCGCCGGCCGCCTGGCCGTAGGACAGGCCGAGCAGGGCGAAGCCGATCAGGATGAAGGCGTTCTGGCCGGCGACGCCGCCGTCCATCAGCATCGGCACGAAGGCCGAGAAGATCGCGATCAGGGCCGCCAGGGTGCCCAGGGTGGTGCGGCGTCCGACCTTGTCGGCCACCAGGCCGGAAATCAGGATGCAGACGGCCGCGATCGCCGCGCCCCACATCTGCAGGTAGAGGAAGTCGCTGATCGGGCGCGTATCGTAGAGCTGGATCCAGGACAGCGGGAACACGGTCACCAGGTGGAACAGGGCGTAGCTGGCGAGGGCGGCCATGGCGCCGATGACGATGTTCGTGCCTTGCGTGCTGACCAGTTCGCCGACCGGGGCCGGATCGAGTTCATGGGCGTCGAGCAGGCGCGAGTATTCGGTGGTCGAGACCAGGCGCAGGCGGGCGAACAGGGCCACCACGTTGATCGCGAAGGCCACGAAGAAGGGGAAGCGCCAGCCCCAGACCAGGAAATCGTCGGTCTGCAGGTTGTCGATCAGGTAGGCGAACAGGCCGGCCGCGATCAGGAAGCCGAGCGGCGCCGAGAGCTGGCCCAGCATCGCGTACCAGCCGCGCTTGTGCTCGGGCGCGTTCAGGGCCAGCAGCGAAGGCAGGCCGTCCCAGGAGCCGCCCTGGGCCACGCCCTGGGCGATGCGCATCAGCGCGAGCAGGACGATGGAGGCGCTGCCGATCGAGGCATAGGTTGGCAGGAAGGAAATGACCACCGTGGCCGTGCCGATCAGGAACAGCGCCAGCGTCAGTTTGATTTCACGACTGAAGCGCTGCTGGATTGCCATGAAAACAACGGTCCCCAGCGGGCGCGCGATGAATGCGAACGCGAAAATCGTAAACGAGTACAGTGTGCCCTCAAGCCGATCGGCCCACGGGAAGAACACCGCCGGAAAAACGAGCACCGAGGCGATCGCATAGACGAAGAAGTCGAAATATTCGGAGGCGCGGCCAATGACCACACCGACTGCTATCTCGCCCGGCGAAATGTGGGCATCGCGGGCATTGATGTTGCGGGCTCCGCTGTGCGGGGCCGTGATTGGAGCGGCACCTGCGCCGCCGTACGTCGTCGAGCTTTGCATATCTTCGTCTCCAGGTAGGTCATGTCAACGCCTTCGGATCCCCTGGCCTGGGCAAGGGTGGGACAAAACGTCCAATGTGCAACGAAGGCCGTTGGCAGTACAGTAGCATGTTCTCATTCCCATGTAACGTTAGATACTTAGCATGATTCCAAAAATTGTCCGTCCCGGACTTTCCTTGCTCCTGCTTGCAGTGCTGTCCGGCTGCAACACGGTGGTAATGAATCCCTCCGGCGACATTGCAAAGCAGCAGGCAGAACTGATCACCATATCGGTCCTGCTCATGTTGATCATCATCGTCCCGGTGATGATCCTGACCGTCGTCTTCGCCTGGAAGTACCGCAAGGGCGCGAATGCGAGATACGAACCCGACTGGGACCACTCGACCAAGCTCGAACTGGTGATCTGGGGCGCGCCGCTCCTCATCATCATCGCGCTGGGCCTGATCACCTGGATCAGCACCCACAAGCTCGACCCGTATCGTCCGCTGGACCGCATCGACGAACACCGCCCGGTCACGGCCGAGCACAAGGTGCTCGAAGTGCAGGTCGTGTCGCTGGACTGGAAGTGGCTCTTCATCTACCCGGAGCAGGGCATCGCGACGGTCAATGAGCTGGTGACCCCGATCGACACCCCGGTCCGCTTCAAGCTGACCTCGTCGACCGTGATGAACACCTTCTACATCCCGACCCTGGCCGGCATGATCTACACGATGCCGGGCATGGAAACCACCCTGAACGCCGTGCTGAACAAGACCGGCAACTACAAGGGCCTGTCGGCGCACTTCAGCGGCGATGGTTTCTCGCACATGCACTTCGCCTACAAGGGCGTCACCGCGGGCGACTTCGACGCCTGGGTCCAGAAGGTCAAGGCTTCGGGCGGCGAACTGTCCCGCGCCGAGTACCTGACCCTGGAAAAGCCGTCGGAAAAGGAGCCGGTGCGTACGTACGGCGCCGTCCAGCCGGCCCTGTTCAACGCAGTCGTGAACCGTTGCGTGGCCGAAGGCGCCGTCTGCATGAACCAGCAGATGCACGCCGACATGCAGCGCCACCGCGACGACGTCGCCATCCGTAACCTGCCGGCGGACGCCAAGCGCCAGCTGGCCGCGGCAACCACCGCGGCGGCGATTGCCGAGGGCGAAGTCTGCGAAACCCCTACTAATTCTGTGAAGAAGTAACCATGCAAGACTCATTTGACTTGACGAAGCTAATCTTCGGACGGCTCAGCTGGGACGCGATTCCGTTCCATGAGCCCATCCTGCTCGCTACCTTCGCCGGCGTGCTCGTTGGTGGCCTGGCCCTGCTGGCCCTGATCACCAAGTTCCGCCTGTGGGGTACGCTGTGGCACGACTGGTTCACCAGCATCGACCACAAGAAAATCGGCATCATGTACATGGTGCTCGGCCTGATCATGTTCCTGCGCGGCTTCGCCGACGCCCTCATGATGCGCGCCCAGCAGGCGATGTCGTTCGGCGAGAACGCCGGCTTCCTGCCGCCCCATCACTACGACCAGGTCTTCACCGCCCACGGCGTGATCATGATCTTCTTCGTGGCGATGCCTTTCGTGACCGGCCTGATGAACTACGTCGTGCCGCTGCAGATCGGCGCCCGCGACGTGGCCTTCCCCTTCCTGAACAACTTCTCGTTCTGGATGACCGCCATGGGCGCGGTGCTGGTGATGGCTTCCCTGTTCGTCGGCGAATTCGCGCGTACCGGCTGGCTGGCCTTCCCGCCGCTGTCGGGCATCCTGGCGAGCCCGGGTGTCGGGGTCGACTACTACATCTGGTCATTGCAGATCGCGGGTGTGGGTACATTGCTGTCAGGGGTTAACCTGGTCGTGACCATCATCAAGATGCGCGCGCCGGGCATGGACCTGATGAAGATGCCCGTCTTCACCTGGACCTCGCTGTGCACCAACATCCTGATCGTGGTTTCCTTCCCGATCCTGACCGCCGTGCTGGCCATGCTGGGCATGGACCGCCTGTTCGACACCGCCTTCTTCACGAATGACCGCGGCGGCAACGCCATGATGTACGTGAACCTGATCTGGATCTGGGGCCACCCCGAGGTGTACATCCTGATCCTGCCGGCCTTCGGTATCTTCTCGGAAGTCGTCGCGACCTTCTGCAACAAGCGCCTGTTCGGCTACACCTCGATGGTGTACGCGACCGTCGTCATCATGGTGCTCTCGTACCTGGTGTGGCTGCACCACTTCTTCACCATGGGTTCGGGCGCGAGCGTCAACTCGTTCTTCGGCATCACCACGATGATCATCTCGATCCCGACCGGCGCGAAGATCTTCAACTGGCTGTTCACCATGTACCGCGGCCGCATTCGCTTCGAGCTGCCGATGATGTGGACGATCTCGTTCATGCTGACCTTCGTCATCGGCGGCATGACCGGCGTGATGCTGGCCATCCCGGCTGCCGACTTCGTGCTGCACAACTCGCTGTTCCTGGTGGCGCACTTCCACAACGTGATCATCGGCGGCGTGCTGTTCGGCCTGTTCGCCGGCATCAACTACTGGTTCCCGAAAGCCTTCGGCATCAAGCTGAACCAGTTCTGGGGCAAGGTCTCGTTCTGGCTGTGGTCGATCGGCTTCTGGTTCGCCTTCATGCCGCCTTACATCCTGGGCTTCATGGGCGTGACCCGCCGCATGAGCCACTTCGACGACATGGAACTGCAGCCGCTGTTCATGATCTCGCTGTTCGGCACCCTGATGATCGCCGGCGGTATCGGCGCGCTGCTGATGCAGTTCTTCATGACCTGGAAAAACCGCGACAAGCTGCGCGACGTCACCGGCGACCCGTGGGACGGCCGTACCCTGGAGTGGGCTACCTCGTCGCCGCCGCCTGACTACAACTTCCCGTTCACGCCGGTGGTGTACGACAACGACACCTTCGCCGACATGAAGAAGAACGGTTGGAAGCGTCCGCTGAACGACTACGTGGCGATCCACATGCCGAAGAACACCTGGGCAGGTTTCGTCATCGCCGCGCTGTCGATGGTGATGGGCTTCGGGATCATCTGGCACATGTGGCTGCTGACCGGCCTGTCGTTCGTCGCCATGATGGTCGCCATCATCGTCCATACGTTCAACTACAAGCGCGATTTCTACATCTCGGCCGAAGAAGTGACCCGTACCGAGAATGCACGTACTAAATTGCTGGAAGCCCATGTCTAACAATCACGCAACGACCATGAACGGCGCCGTCGGCGGCGCCGCCGCGCGCGAATACCACGTGCGCGAGCATCATCCGGAGAACGGCACCCTGCTGGGCTTCTGGATCTACCTGATGAGCGACTGCCTCATCTTCGCCTCGCTGTTCGCGACCTATGCTGTGCTGGGCCGCAACTACGCGGGCGGTCCGACCGGCGCCGAGCTGTTCGACCTGCCGCTGGTGGCCATCAACACGGCCTTCCTGCTGGTCTCGTCGATCACCTTCGGCTTCGCGATGATCTCGGCCCAGGCCAAGAAACTGGGCGCCGCCCAGCTCTGGCTGGGCATCACCGGCGTCCTCGGCCTGTGCTTCCTGGGCCTGGAACTGTACGAGTTCTACCACCTGATCCATGAAGGCGCAGGTCCCTCGCGCAGCGCCTTCCTGACCGCGTTCTTCTCGCTGGTCGGCACCCACGGCCTGCACGTGCTGTTCGGCATCGTGTGGCTGGTCACGCTGATGTTCCAGCTGGCCAAGCACGGCCTGTCGGTCGAGAACATGCGCCGCCTGTCGTGCCTGTCGCTGTTCTGGCACTTCCTGGACGTCGTCTGGATCTTCGTGTTCACCTTTGTCTACCTGATGGGAGTGCTGCCATGAGCAACGTCCATACTCACGACGCCCACGACGCCCTCCATGGCCATACCCATGGCGACGCACCAGGCGTGCATTACAGCCTGAAGGACTACACGATCGGCTTCGTGCTGGCCGTGATCCTGACGGTGATCCCGTTCTGGCTGGTGATGGGCAACGTCCTGCCGCCGGAGACGACGAAGTTCGTCATCCTCGGCTTCGCCGGCGTCCAGCTGATCGTGCACATGATTTACTTCCTGCACCTGAACGCGAAGTCCGAAGGCGGCTGGAACATGATGGCGTTGATCCTGACCATCATCCTGCTGGTGATCGTGCTCTCGGGCTCGATCTGGGTCATGTACCACATGAACGCCAACATGATGCCCGGCATGGGTGACGCCGCCGCCGTGACCGGTCACGGCGCGCACGACATGCAATGATGTCGAAGCACGATCAGGCAGCCATCCGGCCGCGCAGCATGGGCCGGGTGATCCTCGCGATCCTCGGGCTGCTGCTGATCGTGCTGTTCGCGGGGCTGGGAACCTGGCAGGTGGTTCGCCTGCAGTGGAAACTGGCCCTGATCGAACGAGTGGAGTCGCGCGTGCGCGCGGCTCCCGTTTCTCCGCCCCCGCAATCGCGCTGGGCGCAAGTCACCAAAGAATCCGACGAATACCGGCACGTACGTGTTTCCGGTCACTTCCTCTACGAATACACCACGCCGGTCCAGGCCGTTTCCGAACTGGGCGCCGGCTTCTGGCTCCTGACGCCCCTGTGCACGACCGACGGTTCCGTCGTCCTGGTCAACCGCGGCTTCATTCCCGCTTCCGGCAAGACCGCCGCCAATTATCCCGCGCGCCGCGCGAATGGCGATCCCTGCGCTGCCGTGGAAGGCCCACCCCATACGCTGACCGGCCTGCTGCGCATCGCCGAGCCGGGCGGCGGCTTCCTGCGCGATAACGATCCCGCGCGCAACCGCTGGTTCTCGCGCGACGTTGCGGCCATCGCCGCCGCGCGCGGGCTGTCCGGTTCCGCTGCGAACGGCGCTCCCGTCATCGCACCGTTCTTCGTCGACGCCGCGCGCGGCCAGGACCCCGCCGAGGCCCCGGACCGCCCGGTCGGCGGCCTGACGGTCATCTCCTTCCAAAACAATCACCTCGTGTATGCTGTCACTTGGTATGCTCTGGCCTTGATGGTTGCCGGTGCGTGGTGGTATGTTGCGCGCTTCGGTGCAAAAGGAGAGGCCGCCAGGGCGGGGAACGATGGCAGTAAAGCTTGATCTACTAACAAAAATAACGCCTTCGATCGCGTCCAGCGCCGAAGCCAGCGTCGAATACGCCGCCGGGCACAAGAACATGCTGCAGCTCATCGAGCTGCGCTGGATCGCCGTCGTCGGCCAGGTCACGACCATCGCCGGCGCGATCCTGATCTTCGACATCAACCTGCCGCTGGTGCACATGCTGCAGGTGCTGGCCTGCCTGATCGCCTTCAACATCGCCAGCCACCTGCGCTGGCACGAGAAGAAGCCGGTGTCGAACGCCGAGATCTTCATGGCCCTGCTGGTGGACGTGGCCACGCTCACCGTCCAGCTTTATCTCTCGGGCGGCACCACCAATCCCTTCGCCTTCCTCTACCTGCTGCAGATCATCATCTCGGCCGTGCTGCTGGAAGCCTGGTCGACCTGGACCATCGTCCTCATCACCCTGGTCTGCCTGGGCCTGCTTGCCGTCTTCGCCCAGCCGCTCGCGCTGCCCTTCGACCACGCGCGCGGGATCGCCAGCCTCTACGTGCAGGGCATGCTGATCTGCTTCGCGCTGAACGCGGGCCTCCTGGTGATCTTCGTCTCGCGCATCAGCGGCACGGTGCGCGAAAAGGCGGCCCAGCTGGCCGAACTGCGGCAGCGCGCGGCCGAGGAAGACCATATCGTACGCATGGGCCTGCTGGCATCCGGCGCGGCCCACGAACTGGGCACGCCACTGGCGACCCTGTCGGTGATCCTGGGCGACTGGAAACGCATGCCGGAGTTCCGCAACAGTCCCGATTTGCTGGAAGAGATCGGCGAGATGCAGACCCAGCTCCAGCGCTGCAAATCCATCGTCAGCGGCATCCTGCTCTCGGCCGGCAAAGCGCGCGGCGAGTCGGCGGTGCGCACCACCATCCATACTTTTCTGGACGGCCTGGCCGAGGACTGGGAAGACAGCCGGCCGGTCAAGGACTTCGAATACGAGAACCGCATCGTCGACGACATTCCCGTCGTGTTCGACTCGGCCCTCAAGCAAAGCATCGACAACCTGCTCGACAATGCGCTGGAAGCCTCGCCGACCGGCTGGGTGAGCCTGACGGCCAGCGTCGAGGACGGCGTCCTGACCCTGGTCGTGCGCGACCGCGGCGCCGGCTTCGCCCCGGGCGTGCTGGCCCAGTTCGGCAAGCCCTACCAGAGCACCAAGGGCCGCGCCGGCGGCGGTCTCGGCCTGTTCCTGGTCGTGAACGTCGCGCGCACCCTGGGCGGCGCCGTGGTGGCGCGCAACCGCGAGGAGGGCGGGGCGGAGGTAACGCTTACGATTCCGCTGGCGGCGATTTCCCTGAGCGCGGAGGGCGAACATGCCTGATATGTCCGTTATGTCCGCTACGTCCGAGCCTCCGGTCCTGCTCATCGTCGAGGACGACGAAGCCTTTGCCCGCACCCTGGGGCGCTCCTTCGAGCGGCGCGGCTACAGGGTGCTGCATGCGCCCGGCTACGAGGAGGCGGCCGAGGTCCTCAAGGAAAACAACCCCGGCTATGCGGTGGTCGACCTGAAACTGAAGGGGAATGCCTCGGGCCTGTCCTGCGTGCAGATGCTGCATGCGCATGACCCGGCGATGCTGATCGTGGTGCTGACCGGCTTTGCCAGCATCGGCACCGCGGTGGAAGCCGTCAAGCTGGGCGCCTGCCAGTACCTGGCCAAGCCCTCGAACACCGACGACATCGAGGCCGCCTTCGGGCACGTGGCCGGCAGCACCGACGTCGAGGTGACCAACCGCTCGACCTCGATCAAGACCCTGGAGTGGGAGCACATCCACGCGGTGCTGGCCGAGACCGACTTCAATATCTCGGAAGCGGCGCGGCGCCTGGGCATGCACAGGCGGACCCTGGCGCGGAAGCTGGAGAAGCAGCGGGTGAAGTGACGTGGGTTAGCGCCAGGCAGCGTGGCCGCGGCGTTCCGGTGGGCACAGGGCGCCCACCCTACGGCTCAATCGCGGACCGGGCGCCGATCTCGTAGGGTGGGCGCCCCGTGCCCACCAGATTGTTATCGCCCCGAGGTCGCGCACGGTGATCTTGCTGTCGGCTAGGTTCGCCTGAACGACAGCCCCGTCCTCAAAGCCCCGCCAGCATCTTGCGCACCGCCTGGTGCGCCTCGAGCCACCCGCTGTCGACCAGCTTCGGCCGGCATTCGGCGCACTCCTCGAAGGGATTGCAGGCGTGCGCCAGCTCGACATAGCGCGAACCGGTCACCGGCTTGGCCGCGCGCGCGTCGCGCGAGGAGGGCTCGGAGGCTGTGTCCGCGCCGCCGGCCAGCCAGCGCGCGAACGGTTCAATCGCCACGCCGTCCGGCACGTACCAGCTTTTCCTGGTCGGATTCCATCGGGCGCCCAGCGCCTTGGCTTCGTCTTTTTCCGCGTAGGGAACCTTCAATACTTTCATTGCCGCCTCATTTTCTCGAGCCGGTATTGTAAGCCCTCGCCGCCGAATGAACGAGCCCGGCCGGTAGCCGAGCAGACGATCCACGTACCTTGAATAGGTTCGGTCATTTTCTTTGAGATGGAGCAAACAGTTTGCTGGATAGCGCAAGCAGACTCAGCAATTGAGCGTTAGCCCGACCCGCGTCAAGACGACTTGCCGCGCGACATGTCCGAGCCCGCGCCCTCGTCCACTCGACAACCATCCCACGAGGTGATCCATGGCCACACGCAAGAAGAACGGCGCGCTCGACGGCGCCGGCTCCATCCTCAGCACCGTCGCCGGACCCGCCGACGCCAAGCCACCCACCAGCCTGGGCGCGAAGACGCCGGAAAGCGAGCGCCTGCTGGAAAAAGTGGACTCAAGCATGGCCCTGGCCGCCGAGATGCCCTTCAACCCGACCACGCCGCTCGAGTACGGCGAGGACGCGTTCCCGCCGCACGAGGGCGCGCGCCATACACCCTCGACGCCGCTGGCGACCGCCAGCACGACTACCGAGGACATCGCCTCGCGCAAGGTCGGCGACGGCACGCCCGAGATCGGCCAGAACCCCCTGAACGGGCCGCTGGACCGCGTGCGCGTCGACGACAGCGGCCGTACGCTCACCACCAACCAGGGCGTGAAGGTTGGCGACAACCAGGATTCGCTGAAGATCGGCCTGCGCGGCCCGACCGCGATGGAGGATTTCATCTTCCGCGAGAAGATGACCCACTTCGATCACGAGCGCATCCCCGAGCGCGTGGTGCATGCGCGCGGCTCGGGCGCCCACGGCTTCTTCGAAAGCTACCACGACCTCTCCAAGATCACGCGCGGCGCGCCCTTCGCCAGGGCCGGCAAGAGGACGCCCGTGTTCGTGCGCTTCTCCACCGTCGCCGGCTCGCGCGGGTCGGCCGACACGGTGCGCGACGTGCGCGGTTTCGCCACCAAGTTCTATACCGACGAAGGCATCTGGGACCTGGTCGGCAACAACATCCCGGTCTTCTTCATCCAGGACGCAATGAAGTTCCCGGACGTGATCCACTCGGTCAAGCCCGAGCCCCACCACGAGATGCCCCAGGCTTCCAGCGCCCACGACACCTTCTATGATTTCGCCGGGTTGTCGCCGGAGACCTTCCACATGCAGATGTGGGTGGAGTCGGACCGCGCGATTCCGCGCAGCTTCCGCATGATGCAGGGCTTCGGCGTACACACCTTCCGCCTGATCAACGCGAAAGGAGAATCGCGCTTCTGCAAGTTCCACTGGACCCCGCTGCAGGGCACGCACTCGCTGGTCTGGGACGAAGCCGTGAAGCTGGCCGGCGCCGACCCCGACTTCCACCGGCGCGACCTGTGGGAAGCGATCGAGGCCGGCCACTTCCCGGAATGGGAGCTGGGCCTGCAGGTATTCACCGAGCAGGAGGCGGCCGCCTTTGGCGTGTTCGACGTGCTCGATCCGACCAAGATCGTGCCCGAGGACCTGGTGCCGGTGCGTCCGGTCGGCCGCATGGTCCTGGACCGCAACCCGGACAACTTCTTCGCCGAGACCGAACAGGTGGCCTTTTGCGCGGCCCACGTGATCCCCGGGATCGACTTCACCAACGACCCGCTGCTACAGGGCCGCATCCACTCCTACATCGACACCCAGCTCACGCGCCTGGGCGGGCCGAACTTCCACGAAATCCCGATCAATGCGCCGGTGGCCCAGGTGCACAACAACCAGCGCGACGGCTTCCACCGCCAGGCCATCAACCGCGGCCGCGTCAACTACGAACCGAATTCGCTGGCCGGCGGCTGCCCGTTCCAGGGCGGGGCGCGCGGCTTCAACACCTACCCGGAACCGGTCGAAGGCAGCAAGGTGCGTGGCAAGCCCGAGCTGTTCGCGGAACACTACGGCCAGGCGCGGCTGTTCTGGAAGAGCCAGACCCCGTTCGAACAGGCCCACATTGTCAATGCCTACCGTTTCGAACTGACGCGGGTGCAGACCCCGGCCGTGCGCGAGCGCATCGTCGCCGGCCTGGTCAACATCGACCCTGGCCTGGCGCAGGCGGTGGCGAGCCAGCTCGGCATCGACGTCCCGGCGCCGCTGCCGCGCGCGACCGACTTGCCGATCCCGGACTACCCGCCGTCGCCGCCGCTGTCCCTGCTGGCGCGCCCCGGCAAGACCGGCATCCGCACGCGCCGCATCGCGCTGTTGGTGGCATCGGGCGTGGACGGCGACACGGTGTGCGAGCTGTACGCGGCGCTGCTGAAGGAGGGCGCCCAGCCGCGCCTGGTGGGCCAGCGCCTGGGCAAGGCGGAGTCGTTCAACGGCCACCCGCTCGACATCGAGATCACGCTGGAAACCAGCCCCTCGGTGATGTACGACGCGGTGATCCTGCCGCCCGGCGAGGCCGCCATGCTGGCCCTGAGCCGGGACGGGCGCGCCATCGAGTTCCTGCGCGAGCAGTACCGCCACCTGAAACCCATCCTGGCCCTGGGCAGCGGCGCGACCCTGCTGCAGGCCGCGGCGATTCCCGCGCGCCTGCCCGACGGCGGCGAGGACTGGGGCCTGGTCGTGGCCGAGGAGATGGATGCGGCTGCGGCCTTTGCGGCATTCAAGGCGGCGCTCGTACGGCACCGGGTGTACGAGCGGGAGACCGATCCGCCGCGGGTGTAAGGCCTTGCCGGCCTGGTCGACTCGCGCCAGGCCGGCGCCTGCGTTTATACTTGCGCGCGTGTCCTTCTTCATCGCCGCACCATGGGTTTTTTCCTGACGCTGTACCTTGCCTTCCTGATGCTGTATATCGCCCACTCGACCCTGCTGTATTACCTGGTCGAGGAAGCCGCGGGCCAGCCGCTGGACGCCAGGCGCGTCGTGCTGCCCTGGCCGGGCAAGGGCAGGGCGGTGTCGGTATTCGCGGGCCTGACCGGGCTGGTCCTGCTGGGGGCAGCGCTGTTCGTCGTGCCGTTTCGTCCCATCGGGGCCGGGCAGTCCTGGACCTTTCTCATCCTGACGACGGTGCTGGTCGTCCTGCCGGCCGGGCATTACGCCAGCTACCTGCACCGTCGCCTCGTGCGCGAGCCAGGCCGGCACGGCGGGCGCAGGATGTTCCTGCCGACCCACGCCACGCCGGGCGAATACCGCTTCCCGCTACTGTTCGCGGCGGTGTTCAACGGCCTCGGGGGCCTGTTGCACCTGCTGCGCTGAGGGCGCGGCTCAGCCGCCCATCTTGCTCAGCGCAAAGGCCGCCAGGAAGCCCGCCACCGTGATCAGGCCGGCGAAATCGCGCGCCTCGTCGAAGGCCTCCGGAATCATGGTATCGACCAGCATCGCCAGGATTGCCCCGGCCGCCACCGCGGTGGTGGCGGCCACCACGCCGCCCGACACGCCCTCGAAGGCGGTAAACCCGACCAGCGCCGCCACGCCCGAGGCCAGCGCGATCCCGCCCCAGATGCCGAAGATGTAGGCGGCCGAGCGCCCGGCCTTCTTCATGCCGGCCGCGCTCGACAGGCCCTCGGGCACGTTCGAGAGAAAGATCGCCGATACCGCCACCAGGCTGACCTTGCCCCCGCCCAGCATCGACAGGCCGATCACGATCGACTCCGGTATCCCGTCGAGCAGGGCGCCCACGGCGATCGCCAGGCCGCTGCCGCTGTCCTCGGCCTCGCTGGGCTGCTGGCCGCCGGAGCGCTTGCGGTGCCTGGCGCCCTGGCGCGACAGCAGCCAGTTCGCCAGCGTGTACACCGCCGCGCCCGCCAGGAAGCCGAGGGCGGTGGAAGCGAAGCCGCCGGTATGGTAGGCCTCTTCCATGAGCTCGAAGGACAGGGCCGAGATCAGGACGCCGCTGCCGAAGGCCATGATGGCCGCCACCAGGCGCGCGGGCACGTTCAGCCAGTAGCCGGCGGCGGCGCCGACCAGCAGCGCGGCGCCCGCCACGAAGCCCCAGAAACCTGCCTGCAACCACACCGGTATGTCCATGCACGCTCTCCATTGCTGTGTTTGCAAGAATGTTACTCCGATGAGGAGAAGAGGCGTGTCCGGCTGACATGCGTGCCGGCACGGGGCGCCCATCCGGCGTGGCTGCGCCTGGCGGTTCATGGCGCCGTCATACGGCTCTGGTACAAGGCTGTGGTACATTCGGCACTTTTGCAGGAAAGCACTATGAACTACAGCTCCCTGGGCCCTTGCGGCGCGCTGCTGGCGGCCGCCGCGCTGGCCGGTTGCGCCAGTTATGCCCCGGTCCCGACGCACACCGAGGCGGCCTTTGTCGTGATCGGCGAGAACGGCCAGGCCATCGCGCGCGTCATCACCGCGGCGCCTGCCTGTCCGCCGCTGCAGGTCGACGGCCACCTGGTGCCCATGCGGGTGCGGGTGCCGCTTTCAAGCATCCCGGCGCGCGCCGGCCAGCCCCACACACCGCCGTCGAGCGCCGTGCTGACGTGCGAGGCGCCGATCCCGGCCGGCGCCTTCAGCGCCAGGGCAGGGGAGCAGGCGCTGCCCGTGCCGAAGGCCACGCCCAGGCGCATCGTCGTCATCGGCGACACCGGCTGCCGCCTGAAGGGCAAGGAATTCCAGGACTGTAACGACCCGCAAGCCTTTCCCTTCGCGCGGGTGGCGGCCAGCGCCGCCGCTTTCGAACCCGACCTCGTGATCCACGTCGGCGACTACCACTACCGCGAAGACCCTTGTCCAAGCGGTCGCCCCGGCTGCGCCGGCAGTCCCTACGGCTATGGCTACGACGCCTGGGCCGCCGACTTCTTCACGCCGGCCAGGAAGCTGCTCGCGGCCGCGCCCTGGGTGCTCGCGCGCGGCAACCACGAGAACTGCTCGCGCGGCGGCCAGGGCTGGTGGCGCTACCTCGATCCGCGGCCCTTCGAGAAAGGCCGCGACTGCGACTCTCCCGAGAACGACGCCAGCGGCGACTACAGCGACCCGTACGCCGTGCCGCTGGGCGGCGGGGCGCAGCTGATCGTCTTCGATACCGCCAACACCAGCTGGAAAGGCCTGCCGCCGAGCGATCCGCGCCGCGCCAGGTATGCCGACACCTACCGCAAGGTCGCGCAGCTCGCGAACGGCGCAGCCTACAACATCGCGGTCGACCACCATCCGCTGTTCGCCTTCGGCGCCAACCGCGATGCGAAGACCGGCGCGATCACGCTGTTCGGCGGGGACAAGGGCCTGCTCGACGCTTTCGGCGACGTCGATCCCGGCTACCTGCCGCGCTCGATCAGCATGCTGTTGTCGGGTCACGTGCACCTGTGGGAGCAGCTCAGCTTCGCCAGCCCGCATCCGACCCAGTTCGTGGCCGGCTTCTCGGGCACGGCGGAAGACATCGTGCCGCTGCCGGGCAGCGTCCCGCCCGGCGAGACGCCGGCGCCGGGGGCCGTGGTGGAGGCCATGAGCTCGTGGATCGACGGTTTCGGCTTCATGACCATGGAGCGCAGCGGGCCGGACGCCTGGCAGGTCGTGGTCTGGGACCGCGACGGCAACCGGAAGAACACCTGCAGCGTAAAGGGCCGCCGCTCGCGCTGCGAACCGGCCCAAGTGAAGTGATTGTCAATACATTCCAACAAATATAGTTGCCAAGGAAATATATATCGGGCAATATAGAGGCATCGGAGCCGCCGCCATGGTGGCTTTTCGATCAGCGATGAGGCGTTCATTCGTTTCTTTTGAGCCCCCGGGCCACCCCGGGGGCTATTTTTCGCGGGAGGGCCACCGCCCGGTGGCGCCGAAGGTGCATGTCATGCTCCCGCCCTTCCTGGAGGACACGCATGCTTGACTACTCCGATCTCGGCTTGCAACTCGCCTGGCCGCTGGCGATGACGCTGGCCTGGATGGCCGGCGAACTGATCTACCGCTGGACCGCGCTGCCGCGCATCGCCGTGTATGGCCTGGCCGGCTTCGTGTTCGGCAACCTGGCCGCCGGCTACCTGCCGCCGTCCGAAGCCAAGAATTTCATGCTGCTCGCGAACCTGGGTTTCGGCCTGATCCTGTTCGAACTGGGCTACCGCATCAACCTGCGCTGGCTGCGCAACAATCCCTGGATCGTCGCGACCTCGCTGCTGGAAGCGGCCTGCACCTTCGCCGCGGTCTACCTGGTCGCCCACCTGTGCGGCATGGAGCGCCTGCCGGCCGCGCTGACGGCCTCGCTGGCCATGTCGAGCTCGCCGGCGGGCCTCTTGCGTGTGCTGAACGAGCAGGGCGCCGCCGGCCAGGTCACCGAGCGCGCCATGCACCTGACCGCGCTGAACTGCGTGATGGCGGTGTTCACCTTCAATATCGTGGTCGGCATCGGCGTGTTCCAGACCTCGGGCGACATCGCCCACGCGGCCGGCAGCAGCCTCCTGGTGCTGGCCGCCTCCGCCGGGCTGGGCGCGCTGTTCGGCGCCCTGGTGCCGCTCTGGCTGCGCATGATCGACGCCTCGCGCGACGGCACCCTGGCCTTCGCGCTGGCGGTGGTCCTGCTGGTCGCGATCACCTCGGTGCTGCCTCTGTCGCCGGTGCTGGCGGCGCTGACCTTCGGCCTGGTGGCGCGCCACCGCCGCATTTCGCTCAGCCCCGCGCAGCGCAACTTCGGCGTGCTGGGCGACCTGCTGACGGTGCTGATGTTCTTCTTCGTCGCCACCAAGGTCCAGGTCGAGCACGTCAGCGGCGGCATTGCCCTGGGCCTGCTGCTGGTGCTGGTGCGCGCCGTCGTGAAGGTGGCGGTCTGCACCCTGTTCGCGCGCGTGTCCGGCATTTCGGCGCGCAAGGGGGCGCTGTCGGGCCTGGCGCTCACGCCGATGGCCGTGTTCGCGATCATCCTGATGGAGCAGACCCGCTGGATCGGCGTCGACCTGTTCGACAGCCTGGCGCCGCTGGCCGCCGTGATGCTGCTGCTCGACGTTGCCGGCCCCATCCTGACCCAGCGCGCCGTCGTCTGGGCCAACGAAACCCGAAGCGGAAAGGAGTCCTGAGATGGCACTCGAACGATTCGCCCAATCGCAGACGCTTACCATGGGCGTCGAGCTGGAGCTGCAGCTGGTCAGCCTGTCGGACTTCGACCTGGTCGCGGCGTCCCCGGACATGCTGGAACTGCTGGGACGCGCGCCGTTTCCGGGGAACGTGACGCCCGAGATCACCGAGAGCATGATCGAGATTAACTCGAGCGTGCACACCCACCACGGCGAACTGCTGCAGGAATTGCGCCAGATCCGCGACACCCTGCTGCGCGCCGGCGATACGCTCAACGTCGGCGTCTGCGGCGGCGGCACCCATCCCTTCCAGCAGTGGTCGCAGCGCAAGATCTTCTCGAAGCCGCGCTTCCGGGAGGTCTCGGCCCTGTACGGCTACCTGGCCAAGCAGTTCACGGTGTTCGGCCAGCACGTGCACATCGGCTGCGGCTCGGGCGACGAGGCCCTGTTCCTGCTGCATGCGCTGAACCGCTACATCCCGCATTTCATCGCCCTGTCGAGCTCATCGCCCTTCCTGCAGGGCAGCGACACCCGCTTCAATTCGGCGCGCCTGAACTCCGTGTTCGCCTTCCCGCTGTCGGGCCGGGCGCCTTTCCTGCTGAGCTGGGAAGCCTTCGAGCGCGACTATTTCACGCGCATGGAAAACACCGGCATCGTGAAGAGCATGAAGGACTTCTACTGGGACCTGCGGCCGAAGCCCGAATACGGCACCATCGAGCTGCGGGTCTGCGACACGCCGCTGACGGTGGAGCGCGCGGCGGCGCTGGCCTGCTACCTGCAGGCGCTGTGCCGGCACCTGCTCGAGCGGAACGAAGCGCCGCCCCGCGAAGACGACTACCTGGTCTACAACTACAACCGCTTCCAGGCCTGCCGCTTCGGCCTGGACGGCACCCTGGTGCACCCGCAGAGCCACGAGACGATCTCGCTGCGCGAGGACATCCTGACGACGCTGCGCCACCTCGAGCCGCATGCGCGCGCGCTGGGCAGCGAAGCGGCGCTCGAGCATCTGTACAACGAGACCCATACCGGCAGCGACGCCGCCTTCCTGCGCGCGGCCCACGAGCGCGGCGGC
>DEKZ01000048.1 GCA_002354135.1 Massilia sp. UBA2709
CCGAAGCAGTGGTACAGCGGGACCGGGATGCAGAGGCGGTCGCGCGCGCCCAGCTTCATGGCTTCGCCGATGAAGAAGCCGTTGTTCAGGATGTTGTGGTGGGTCAGCGTCGCGCCCTTGGGCGAACCCGTGGTGCCCGAGGTGAACTGGATGTTCACCGGCTCGTCGAACTGCAGCTCGGATTCGAGCCGCGCCAGCTGCTCCAGCTGCGCCGGTGCCGGCTCGGCCATCAGCGCGTCGAAGTTGAGCATGCCCGGGGTTTGCTCGGTGCCCAGGCGGATCACGTGGCGCAGTTCAGGCAGCTTGCTCGACTTCAGCATCGACGGCCTGGCGTCCGCGATCTCGGGGACGACGTCCTGCACCATGCCGATGTAGTCGCTGGTCTTGAAGCTGGGCGACAGGATCAGGGCGGCGCAGCCGACCTTGCCCAGCACGTACTCGAGTTCGGCGCGGCGGTAGGCCGGGTTGATGTTGACCATGATGAGGCCGGCGCGCGCGGTGGCGAACTGCACCAGCACCCATTCGGCGCAGTTCTGCGACCAGATGCCGACCCGGTCGCCCGGCTGCAGGCCGAGCTTCAGGAGGCCGGCGGCCAGGCGCGTCACGCGCTCGTCGAATTCACGGTAGGTCCAGCGCACGTCCTGGTGCGGAACCACCAAAGCGTCGTTGTCGCCGTGGCGCGCGGCTATGTTCTTGAGAAAGAGGCCGATGGTGTCGCCGATGAGGGGCACGTCGTGCGCGCCGTGCACGTAGCTGAGCTTGGATTGCATGTTGTCTCCATGTCGTTTTTGTCGAGGACGAGGCAGTGCCCGACCCGGGCGCTGCCGGGTCCGGGCAAGCAGGCCGTCTTGAAGCGGCCTCTTGTGCCTATGCTGGCGCCTATACTACCGTTTTTCTCGGCGGAATCGGCGCATTCGACGGCAACAGGCCTTCGGCCAGCAGTTCTTCCCAGAACACGGCCGGGATTTCGATGTGCAGCAGGGTGGCGTTGCGGCGCAGGTGCTCGGGGCTGCTGGCGCCGGGAATCGTGGCCGACACCACCGGATGCGCCAGGCCGAACTGCAGGGCCGCGGCCGCGAGGTCGACGTTGTGGCGCGCCGCCACCTCGCGCAGGCGCTCGCGGTGGGCGCGCTGTTCCGGCTTGGCCGGCTGGTAATCGTAATGGTCGCCGCCGGCCAGGAAGCCCGAGTTGAAGGGCCCGCCGATCACCACGCTGGCGCCGCGTTCGGCGCACAGGGGGAAGAAGTCCTGCAGTGGCGTGGTTTCCATCAGCGTGTAGCGACCGGCGAGCAGGAAGACGTCGGGGTCCGATGCCTGCAGCGCGCGCATGCAGGGCTCGACCGTATTCACGCCCATGCCCCAGCCCTTGATGACGCCTTCCTCGCGCAGCTTCACCAGCCCCTCGAAGGCGCCGCCGCGGCCGGCCGCGATGCGGAAATGGTGCTCGAAGTCGTCGCGGCTGAAATGGTCGGGCGAGAGGTCGTGCACGTAGACGATGTCGATGTGGCCGAGCGCCAGGCGCTGCAGGCTGTCCTCGACCGAACGGCGCACGCCGTCGCTCGTGTAGTCGGTGACGCGCCTGAAGGGCATCGCGGACACGAACGGGCTCTGGATCTCGCCCGGGTGGTGGGGCACGAGGAGGCGCCCGACCTTGGTCGACAGCGTGAATTCCTCGCGTGGCCGGCGCCGCAGCGCCATGCCGAAGCGGTGCTCGGACAGGCCGGCGCCGTAGTGCGGCGCGGTGTCGAAGTAACGGATGCCTGCTTCCCAGGCCGCGTCGACGGTGGCGTGGGCCGCTTCGTCGCGCGTCGTATGGTACATGTCGCCCAGCCCGGTACCGCCCAGGCCCAGGCGCGTGATCGGTCGATAGCGCTGGTTCACCTTTGGTCCTTTCCTTTTCGTGTAGTCGATGAGGCGGTGCCGCCCCGCCGGCTCATGCTACACCTGCGGCGCGGGCGCACGGTTGAAGGGCGAAGGACAAGTGACACCGCCCGGTATGCACTCGTACCGGCGGTATGTAAAGGGCATGAAAGAAATTTATCTAGACACTTTGATCTAGACAATCTATTCTAGGTCGGGCAAGACAAGAAGCCAGCAGCACGCGTCGCCATACCCTACACCTGCCCAACCCTCGCCGAAGCGCCACCGATGCCACGTTTCCTCGTTTCCCTGCTCCTGTCCACCACGATAGCCGCCCACGCGGCCGACACCTTCACCTTCACGACTGCATCCGGCCCGCACGCCGTCGGCGTGAAAGTCGTCCAGCAGTACGACCGCTCGCGCCTCTACAAGACGGCGGTCGACCAGTACACCGGCGAGCCGGCGGAGGGGGAACGTTCGCGTCCGGTCCAGGCCATCGTCTGGTATCCGGCGCACGGCGGCGGCAGGCGCCAGACCTTCCGCGACTACCTGGAGACGGGCCCGACCGAGGACGACTTCGGGCGCGGCAGTGCCGAGGTGAAGCGCCTGACGGATGCCACCATCGAGGAGGGCGCCGGCACGCGCCGCGCGGCGCTGCTGCGCGACCTGTCCCGCCCCATGCTGGCGGTGCGCGACGCACGGGCCAGGAAGGGCAGTTTCCCGGTCGTGATCTATGCGCCCGGCTTTTCCGGAAACGCGGTCGAGAACGCGGACCTGTGCGAGTACCTGGCCAGCCATGGCTACATCGTCCTGTCCAGCCCTTCGCTGGGCGAGCACAGGCGCACGCCGGCGCTCACGGTGGACGGCCTGGACACCCAGGCCCGGGACATCTCCTGGCTGGTCGGCCATGCAAGCACGCTGCCGCAGGCAGATACGACCAGGGTCGCGGTCGTGGGTTTCAGCTGGGGCGGCCTGTCGAACGTGGTCGCGGCCGCCCGGGATCCCCGCATCAAGGCGCTCGTCAGCCTCGACGGCTCGCTGGACGGCTACGCCGAACTCGTCGACGGCGGCAAGGACGCCGCGCGGAACGTGACGCCGGCGCGGGTTGCCGTACCGCTCCTCTTCCTGGGTTCGCGCTCGCCCGCGGACCCCGGTGCGGGACGCGAAGGCAAGGGTACACGCTATTCCTTCATGCACGAGATGAAGTATTCGGACGTCACCATCCTGTCGCTGATGCCGATGCGGCACCACGATTTCGCCTCCTACAACCAGCGGTTCGCACAGGACGGCGACTTCGACAAGTATTCCCGCGACCAGGTCGCGCAGGCTTATGGCTGGGCGGCCCGCTACACGCGGCACTTCCTGGACGCCTTCCTGAAGGGCGACGCAGCAGGGCGCGCCTTCCTCGGCAATCCGCCTGCCGCGAACGGTGCGCCCGCGGGCATGCTGACGGCCGAGATCCGCCGCAGGACGGAGAGCGTGCCGCCCACCTGGGAAGACTTCGTCGCGCGCCTGGCGGAGGTGGGCTTCGACAAGGCGATCCCGCTGTACGAGCAGTTCGTGAAAGAAGGCGCCACGTTCAGGCTCCAGCAGAACGACATCATCGGCTGGGCCGGGTACCTGAAGCAGCGCGAACGCTTCGCGCAGGCGCGCGAGGTCTACCGCCTCGGCGACCATCTGGAGCCCAGCCTCGGCGCCAAGTTCGCGCTGGCGGAGATGCAGGCGAAGACGGGGCAGACGGCGGCTGCCGTGCAAACCTACCGTAAGATACTCGCGCAAGATCGGGACAACGTCCACGCGAAGCGCTACCTGGAGCAAGCCGAGGCGGTACAGGGCGCTCCGGCTCCCTGAGGGCAGCGCGCCCTGGCAGAGCTGACAGCTCGTCAGGCAGGCGAAGGGTACGTACAATGGGCTGCGCCCGGCCAACCTGCCCGGGTCATTAACCGGATTCGAATCACACCCATGAAGAGACAGATCCTCGGCCCGGCCTGCCTGGCCATGCTCGCAGGTGGCGCCAGCGTCCATGCCGCCGACCTGCCCAGCCTGCGTTTTGCGCACGGTAACTGGGAAATCGTGTGCGACAACACGCGCACCTGCCGCGCTGCCGGCTACCACGATGAAGGTGGGAGCGACGAGGCGGATGAGGGCGCGGACGGCGAGCCGATGCCGGTCTCGGTCCTGCTGACCCGCAAGGCAGGCCCGAATACGCCTGTACAAGGCGAGCTACAGATCGGCAATCCGGGTGAGGAGCAGGAGACCGACCGCTTGCCTCCCATACTGGCGCTGACGATGAAGATCAACGGCCAGCCCCATGGCAAGGTCACGATCTCCCAGGGCAAGTGGACAGTCGGCCTGGCGCCCGAGCAGACCCGGGCCCTGCTCGGCGCCCTGACCAGGGACAGCAGGATCGAATGGTCGGATGGTAAACATACCTGGCGCCTGTCGGACAAGGGCGGCGCCGCGGTGCTGTTGAAGATGGACGAGTTCCAGGGCCGCCTCGGCACGCCGGGCGCCCTGGTGCGCAAGGGGACGCGGAACGAAAACGGCGTCTTGCCGGCCTTGCCGGCGCCGGTGGTGGTCGCGGTCAAGCCCGACGACCGCTTCGTTCAGTTGCCGAAGGCCGGGCTGGCGGCCTTGCGCGCCGCCCTGAAGGCGCAGACCGAGGATTGCGCAGAGCAGATCGGCGCCCGGGATCCGGAGAACGAGATCACCGTGCAGCGCCTGGGCGGCGGCAAGCTGCTGGCATCCACGCTCTGCTGGCGCGGCGCCTACAACCAGGGCGACGGCTACTGGGTGATCAACGCCGACCCGCCTTATGCACCCGAACTCGTCACCACCTATGCCTCGGGTTACGACGAAGGAAGGATAGACGCATCGCAGAAAGGGCGCGGCATGGGCGACTGCTGGGCATTCGAGGACTGGACCTGGGACGGCAGGCGCTTCGTCCACACCAGCAAGGGCAATACCGGCGCGTGCAACGGCATCGCGCCAGGCGGCGCCTGGTCCTTGCCGACCCTGGTGACGACCGTGCGCAAGCCGGCAGCGGCGCGCCATCCCTGACCGTCCAGCGCGGCTCCGGTCCCGCGGCG
>DEKZ01000354.1:0-198 GCA_002354135.1 Massilia sp. UBA2709
GCAGATCGCCGCCGCCAGCTCGGCGCGCGACGTCCTGAGCGCCCAGATCAAGGTGCTGCAGGCCCAGCTGAAGGACGCGCAGCAGCAGCTCGGCTACAGCCGCATCGTCGCGCCGGTCGATGGCCGCATCGGCCGCCGCAGCGTCGAAGTGGGCGCGCGCGTGCAGCCGGGCCAGCAGCTGGTGGCCGTGGTCGAGGA
>DEKZ01000354.1:374-2851 GCA_002354135.1 Massilia sp. UBA2709
CCGCGTGGACAGCTTCTCGCCGGCCTCGGGCAACCAGTTCGCGCTGCTGCCGGCCGATAACGCGACCGGCAACTTCACCAAGATCGTCCAGCGCGTGCCGGTGAAGATCACGCTGGAACCGAAGGACCAGCAGCGCCTGGCGGGCCGCCTGGTGCCGGGCATGTCGGTGGTCGCCGAGATCGACCTGCGCCAGAAGGCCGAGCCAACCCGCACCGCAGCGGCCAACGCAGCCGCCAGGTAAGCGCTCGGCCACTACCTTAGCCAAGGACCACCATGAGCACTACGACCAAGGCGGCCCCCGCCGCCTTCCCGGGCGCGCCGGCCGCCGGCGCGAGCATCGACCTGCGCACCTGGATCGCGGTCGCCGCCGGCATGCTCGGCGCCTTCATGGCGGTGCTCGACATCCAGATCACCAACTCGTCGCTGCGCGACATCCTGGGCACGCTGTCGGCGACCCAGGAAGAAGGTTCCTGGATTTCCACCGCCTACCTGTGCGCCGAGATCGTCGTGATCCCGATGACGGCGCTGTTCGCGCGCGCCTTCGGGGTGCGCAACTACATGATCGGCACCACCGCGCTGTTCCTGGTCTTCTCGACCCTGTGCGGCGCGGCCTGGAACCTGGAAAGCATGATCATCTTCCGCATGCTGCAGGGCTTCACCGGCGGCGCGCTGATCCCGATGGCGATGACGCTGGTGATGACGCGCCTGCCCAGCTCGAAGCGCGCGGTCGGCATGGCGATCTTCGGCCTCACCGCGACCCTCGCCCCGGCGATGGGCCCGACCCTGGGCGGCTACCTGTCCGAGCTCTACGGCTGGCCCTCGATCTTCTACATCAATTGGGTGCCGGGCGTGCTGCTGATCGCCGGCATCGTCTGGGGCCTGGACAAGGAGAAGATGCAGGTCGGCCAATTGGTGAATGCCGACTGGCTCGGCATCTTCCTGATGGCCATGGGCCTGGGCTGCCTGACCATCTTCCTGGAAGAGGGCAACTCGAAGGACTGGTTCGACTCGCAGTTCATCATCGTCTTCGCGGCGCTGGCCCTGATCGGCATCCTCGGCTGGATCGCGAACAGCTTCACGCGCCAGCAGTCCTTCGTGAACCTGCGCCTGTATGGGCAGCGCAACTTCCTGGTGGCGACCGCGCTGTCGGCCGTCACCGGCATGGGCCTGTATGGCTCTTCCTACCTGCTGCCGCTGTATCTCGGCCAGATCGCCGGCTATACGCCGATGCAGATCGGCGAAGTGATCGCCTGGGTCGGCCTGCCGCAATTGATCGTGATGCCCTTCGCGGCTGCGCTGTCCTCGAAAGTAGACAACCGCATCATGTGCAGCTTCGGCCTGCTGCTGTTCGGCGGCTCCTGCCTGATGAACGCCTTCATGGACGCGAGCACCGGCTACGACCAGCTGATGGTCACCCAGATCATCCGCGCCATCGGCCAACCCTTCGTGATGCTGACGCTGTCGAATTTCGCGATGCAGGGCATCGCGCCGAAGGACATGCCCTCGGCTTCGAGCCTGTTCAACATGACGCGCAACCTGGGCGGTTCGGTCGGCATCGCGCTGCTGGCGACCTCGCTCACCAACCGCGAGCACTTCCACTCGGCCCGCATCGGCGAGGCGGTTTCGAGCTATGCGCCGGCGACCCAGGAGCGCCTGGACCAGATGACCCAGGCCTTCGTCGCCAGCGGCATCGACCCGGCGACCGCCGCCAGCCAGGCGATCGCCGCGCTCGACCGCATCGTGCGGCGCGAGTCGTATGTGATGGCCTACAACGACGGCTTCTGGATCGTCGGCCTGATCCTGATCTCGTGCATCGCCGTGGTCTGGCTGGCCGACAAGGTCAAGTCGCCCGGCGGCGCCGGCGGCGGTGGCCATTGAACCCTATTCGATTGAAGAGAAAAACGATGTTCGATACCTTTGCCAAGAACTTCCCGCGCCGTGCGGCGCTGACCGCGACGACTGCGGTGGCCGCCGCCGTCCTGGTGTCCGGCTGCTCGACGATCGGTCCGGATTTCGTGGCCCCGAAGGGCGCGCAGGAAGCGGCTTTCCGTCACGCCGANNTCCCGCCGAGCCCCCCCCTGCCGATAGTGTGCGCCTGCCGGCGACCTGGTGGACGGTGTTCAACGACAGTGTGTTGAACGACCTGGAACAGCGCGCCCTGCGCGACAGTCCGGGCGCACGCGCCGCGGCCCAGCGCCTGCTGCAGGCCCAGGCCCAGCTCGGCGTGGTGCGCGCCGGCCAGGCGCCGAATGTGTCGGTGAACGCCGGCGTGTCGAACTCGCGCACCTCGGCCGAGACGGCGCAGGGACTGGCGCTGGGCGGCCGCTCGATCGAGGGCAACAACTTCTCGGTCGGCGCCGCGCTCTCCTACGAGCTCGATATCTGGGGCCGCGTGCGCCGTATCGTGGAAGCGGCCGACGCCCAGGCGCTGGCAGCCCAGGACGACCGCGACGCCGTGCTGCTGATGCTCTCGAGCC
>DEKZ01000354.1:2915-3875 GCA_002354135.1 Massilia sp. UBA2709
AGCTGCGCGGGCTGGATGCGGAACAGGCCATCCTCGTGGATGCCCTGGCAGCGCGCCGCGAGGCCGAGGAACTGATCGAGGCCCGTTTCAATGCCGGCCTGTCGAACGAACTGGTTGTCTCGCGCGCGCGCATCGAGCGGGCGAACGCCGAAGCCGACCTGCACGAGGTGCAGCGCCAGCGCAACGGGGTCGAGCACGCGCTGGCGATCCTGGTCGGCGTGTCGCCGAGCGCACCGCTGGTCGCGCCCGAAGCCAGGCCGGCCCTGCCGCTGCCTCCCAGCATTCCGGTCGGCTTGCCGGCCAGCCTGCTGGGCCAGCGTCCCGACCTGGCCGCGAGCGTGGCGAACCTGAAGGCGGCGAATGCCCAGGTGGGCGTGGCCGAGGGCATGTTCTATCCCTCGCTGACCCTCACCGGCAACTTCGGCTACGCCTCGGAAGCGCTGCGCGACCTGGCGGGCGGCAGCGCGCGCCAGTTCTCGATCGGGCCGCTGGCGCTGTCGCTGCCGGTCTTCGACGGCGGGCGCAACCGCGCCAACCTGGCCTTGTACAAGGCGCGCTACGAGGAAGCGGTGGCGAACCACGAGAACCGCCTGCTCACGGCCTTGCGCGAAGTGGAAGACGCGCTCTCGGACGTGCAGCAGCGCCAGAAGCAGGGCGAGGTTCAGGCCCAGGCGCAGGAAGCGGCAAGCCGCGCGCTGCTGGTGGCCCAGGCACGCTACGAGCGCGGCGTGTCGACCTACCTCGACGTGACCGACGCCCAGCGCAGCGCGCTCGCGGCTAGCCGCGCGGCGGCGCAGATCCGCACCCAGCGCCTGCTGGCCTCGGTGGCCGTGGCGCGCGCGCTCGGCGGCGGATGGTCGCAGGCGCCGGCGCTGGCGACGGTGCGTTGAAACCGACGCGATTCGCTTCCCGGCATGTGCCGATCCGGGCCGTGCTGCTTCCGTAGGGTGGGCACTCCGT
>DEKZ01000354.1:3888-6531 GCA_002354135.1 Massilia sp. UBA2709
CCGTGCCCACGCGTTACGGGCGTGTGATTGCACCCGCGGCGGTGAAACATCGCCCGCGAAAACGGTAACAGCCACGTCGGTACGCAATCGTTTCGTCCGCCATCTATTTCGCGAGCGAGTCGGTGCCGCCAACGGTGCAAGGAGACGTCCGTAACGCGTGGGCACGGGGTGCCCACCCTACGTCTTCCCGCACCGCTCCCTAACGGTATTACAATCCCCCGGTTGCATTCCAATCAACCAGGGGACACATGAAACATCATCTCGCTACCATCGTGCTGGCCGTGGCGGCCGGCGCCGTGATCGCAGCCGAAGCGCCGGCCGCCAAGCCGGGCGCGGCCAGCGTTGCCGAACTGGACGCCATGGCCAAGCGCTTCGCGCCGGTCGAATTGCGTGCCGATACCTCGAAGCTGTCGAAAGGCGACCGCGCCGCGATCGCCAAGCTGATCGAGGCGGCGAAGATCGTCGATACCCTGCAATTGCGCCAGCGCTGGGCGCGCAACGAAGCCTTGTGGACCGCCCTGCAGAAGGACGATTCGCCGCTGGGCAAGGCGCGCCAGGGTTACTTCTGGCTGAACAAGGGGCCGTGGTCCATCATCGACGGCAACCGCTCCTTCATGCCCGCCGAGTACGCGGGCATCACGATCCCGGCGCGCAAGCCGGATGGCGCCAATTTCTATCCGGCCGGCGCCACCAAGGAAGCCCTGGAAGCCTGGATGAACTCGCTGCCCGCCAAGGAGCGCGAAGCAGCGCAATGGTACTTCACCGTGATCCGCACCGGCCCGGACGGCAAGTTCCGCACCGTGAAGTACTCCGACGAGTACAAGCCGGAACTGCAGAAGCTGGCGAAACTCCTGCGCGAAGCCGCCGGCCACACCGACAACGCCTCGCTGAAGAAATTCCTCACCCTGCGCGCCGACGCCTTCCTGTCGAACGACTACCTGGCCTCCGACTTCGCCTGGATGGACCTCGACAGCCCGGTCGACATCACGATCGGACCGTACGAAACCTATAACGACGAGCTGTTCGGCTACAAGGCCGCCTTCGAGGCCTATGTGAGCGTGCGCGATTCGAAGGAGACGCGGAAGCTCGACTTCTTCGGCAAGCACATGCAGGAGCTGGAAGACAACCTGCCGGTCGACAAGCAGTACCGCAACCCGAAGGTCGGGGCGATGGCGCCGATGGTGGTGGTGAACCAGGTGTATGGCGCAGGCGACGGCAACATGGGCGTCCAGACCGCCGCCTACAACCTGCCGAACGACGAGCGCATCATCCGCGAGCGCGGCTCGAAGCGCGTGATGCTCAAGAACATACAGGAAGCGAAGTTCGAGTCGACCTTGAAACCGATCACGAAACTGGTGCTGCGTCCCGAGGACCAGAAGGACCTCGACTTCGATTCCTTCTTCACCCACATCCTCGCGCACGAGATCACCCACGGCCTGGGGCCGCACGTGACGCGCAGGGACGGCAAGGAATCGACGCCGCGCCAGGACCTGAAGGAAACCTATTCGACCATCGAGGAAGCGAAAGCCGACGTCACCGGCCTCTGGGCCCTGGCTTACATGATGGAGAAGGGCCAGCTGAAGGACACGCTGGGGCAGGGCGAGGCAACCGAGCGCAAGCTGTACAACACCTTCCTCGCCTCATGCTTCCGCACCCTGCATTTCGGCCTGACCGACTCGCACGCACGCGGCATGGCGATCCAGGTGAACTACCTGCTGGACAAGGGCGCCTTCGTCTCGCATGGCGACGGCACCTTCTCGGTCGACTTCAAGAAGATCAAGCAGGCCGTGATCGACCTCGACCGCGAATTCCTCACCATCGAGGCAACCGGCGACTACGCCCGCGCGAAATCGATGATGGCGCGCTACGTCGTCATCCGTCCGGACGTACAGAAGGCGCTCGACAAGATGAAGGCGGTGCCGAACGATATCCGGCCGGCGTTCGTTACCGCTGCGGCGCTGACAGGAGCAGCAGCGCGCTGAGGCAAGGCGGTTTAAATCACTGGGAATTGATGATCCTCCTATTGGAACTGAGAGTTCAATAGGTGGAACAATCAAATTCGGCGATTTCTGCTATATTCATAGTTATTTCCATGTGGCAATTAATCGCCACATGGGCGGCCGGAGCGTTTTCTCCGGATGAACCAGCGAGCAGAACATGTCCACCTCCAGATTCACCATCGGCGCACGCCTTGCGCTGGGCTTCGGCGCCGTGCTGGCGCTGATGATGNNCGGTCAGCCGCGTCGGCCAGATCGACGCCACCCTCAACCACATCAACGACGTCAACAACGTCAAGCAGCGCCATGCGATTAACTTCCGCGGCAGCGTGCACGACCGCGCCATCGCCTTGCGCGACGTGGTGCTGGCGCCCGACAACGCGGCCGCCCAGCCGGCGCTGGACCGTATCCGCAGCCTGGCCGCCAATTACGACAGTGCGGCCGTCGCGCTCGATGCACTGTTCGCCGAGCGCCGCGACATCCTGCCTGAAGAACGCACCGCGCTGGCCGCGATCAAGGACGAGGAGACCAGGACCCAGCCGCTGATCGCGAAGGTGAGCGAACTGCGCCTGGCCGGCGACCTCGAGGGCGCGCGCAGCCTGCTGGCGCAGCAAGCCGGCCCGGCCTTCGCCGCCTGGCTCGCCAG
>DEKZ01000047.1:0-3915 GCA_002354135.1 Massilia sp. UBA2709
ACTCCGTGCCCACGCGAACGTCTGCGTCACGTTGGCCCACAAACGCGGCCGTAACTCTACGGAGCCAACATCGGCATCCGCGGAATACCCGCGGCCCCACCTTCCCCCATCCCAGCGTGTATCATGACACTCTGAACAATATCCTTACGCGCAGCGCTCATGAACGAAGACATCCTCATCAATATCACCCCGCAGGAAACGCGCGTGGCGCTGGTCCTGCAGGGCGCGGTGCAGGAGTTGCACATCGAGCGCACGCTGACGCGTGGCCTGGCCGGCAACGTGTATTCGGGCAAGGTGGTGCGCGTGCTGCCGGGCATGCAATCGGCCTTCATCGACATCGGCCTGGAACGCGCCGCCTTCCTGCACGTGGCCGACATCTGGGAAGCGCGTCCGCACGACAACTCGAACGTGCCGCCCACGCCCATCGAAAAGCTGCTCTACGACGGCCAGGTGCTGACCGTGCAGGTCATCAAGGACCCGATCGGCACCAAGGGCGCGCGCCTGTCCACCCAGATCTCGATCGCGGGCCGGATGCTGGTCTACCTGCCGCAGGACAAGCACATCGGCATCTCGCAAAAGATCGAAAAGGAAAGCGACCGCGAACTGCTGCGCACGCGCATGCAGGAGCTGTTGCCGGCCGAGGAAAAAGGCGGCTACATCGTGCGCACCCAGGCCGAGGAAGCGAGCGACGCCGACCTGGCAGCCGACATCGACTACCTGCGCAAGACCTGGGCCGCGATCCAGCACGGCGCCCGCACCCGCCCGGCCACGAGCCTGTTATATCAAGATCTGAACCTCGCCCAGCGCGTGCTGCGCGACTTCGTGCACGAGGAAACGGCGACGATCCAGGTCGACTCGCGCGAGAACTACCTGAAGCTGGTCGAGTTCGCCCAGGTCTACACGCCGAGCGTGCTGTCGCGCCTGCAGCACTACACCGGCGAGCGTCCGCTGTTCGACCTGTACGGCGTGGAAGAGGAAATCCTGCGCGCGCTCGGCCGCCGCGTCGACCTGAAAAGCGGCGGCTACCTGATCGTCGACCAGACCGAGGCGATGACGACGATCGACGTCAACACCGGCGGTTTCGTGGGCGGCCGCAATTTCGCGGACACCATCTTCAAGACCAATTTGGAGGCCGCGCACGCCATCGCCCGCCAGCTGCGCCTGCGCAACCTGGGCGGCATCATCATCCTCGACTTCATCGACATGGAGAACAACGAGCACCGCAACGCCGTGCTCGCCGAACTGAAGAAGACGCTGGCGCGCGACCGCACCAAGGTCTCGGTGAGCGGCTTCTCCGCCCTGGGCCTGGTCGAGATGACGAGGAAGCGCACCCGCGAATCGCTCGCCCACATCCTGTGCGAGCCCTGCCCTGCCTGCGGCGGCAAGGGACAAGTGAAAACCTCGCGCACCATCTGCTACGAGATCTTGCGCGAACTGCTGCGCGAAGCCAAGCAGTTCAACCCGCGCGAATTCCGCATCCTCGCTTCGCAGGAAGTGGTCGACCTGTTCCTGGAAGAAGAGTCGCAGCATCTCGCCATGCTGGGCGACTTCATCGGCAAGAAGATTTCGCTGCAGGTGGAGAAAGGGTACCACCAGGAGCAGTACGACGTGATCCTGATGTGAGGACGGTCTCTGCCGCTTTATCGATATCGGTGCATGGCAGCCGGTCCAGGCCGCGCACCTCGTAGAACCTGTAAAGCCATGATCCTCCGTAATGCATCAGGAGAGTACGAGCCTTCGTACTTCATCATTCGCGTCGACTCCGATGAACCGGTGACGACACTGGCGGAACGCCATACATCGACCTTCGTTCACGAGTACGTTCACTTCCTTCAAGACCTGATCCTTCCGTACTGCATTAGAGAAAATGCAATCCGGCTTGAAGAGTTTTTCATATTGATCGACGCTGCCCGACGCGAGCGCAGCATGCATCTTCCAAACCGTCTCTCGGAAGACGCGATGTTCGACGTGACCAGGCGCCAGACGGCAGCAACATGGGGCGGCGGTACATTCGTTCCCGAAGTCGCTCGCATCCTGGACATCGAATGCGCCGAAGAAGCATTTCCGCAATACGGCTACTCCCTGCATCGGTACACGCTCAAGCTCCAGGATGAAAAGGATTACCATCTGGGCGCACGGGATCTTCTCGAGTACATCGCGCACAAGATCGAGGACCGGCATTTCCCTGGCGGCGCCGTATTGCCCGATTTGCCTTATCGTTCGATGGACCTGGTGCTCGATTATCACGGGCTCGCGCGTTTCAGTACCACCCAGCGGGTGGCGCTGGCGGAGTATTGCCTGTTGAACGACAACCCTGTCCGGCGCCTGATGGTCGTCATCGAGGACATCCACCACGGGGCCATCCCTGAGGATTTGCTGGCGAGCGACGAGAAGTTCATCGAATTCCTGAAGAACTTTCATTGGATAGCGAAGGGAAGGCCGCCCGAGACGATTGCCCGGAAGGTCGAGCGCAGGCTGCAGAAACTCAGGGAAGCCTTGTTAACGATATTCCCGGAACCGGCATTCCCGGCAATCTACCACTGGCTGGACGGTGCAATCGCGTATTCGCATGAGAAGCTGGCGGGACGCCACCTGTTTGCACAGCTTTACGCTGCGGAAGAAGCGACATTCCGGGATCAGATCAGCAGGATTCTAGCGGACGTCGGCATCCCGTTGCTGGCAAACAGAAATCATGACATCGGTACCTCGCTCGGCGACGACGAGACGACGCCACAGTTCATTCAACTGTTGCTCGCATACGAGTTCTCGACCTATGTGAAGCGCCAGGACCCTACGTGCCCCATGTACGACGTTTGCGATAAAAACAATCCCGACATCATGAGCGAGGACTGCATGGAGGCGCCCTTCCGGCGCGCGGCCGAGGACGAGCTGTGCCCATTTGGGGCATTCGTCAAGACGCACGGACTCGACAAGGCGACCTGGTATGTCAATGGAAAAATTCTATCGGGACTGAAATCCGGCCCATGGTCCTGATCCGCCTTGCGGGATCGTCTAGGGTCGCGGCGCTCCCGGCAAAGGTGCGCCCCCGTCCGCCAATCGGGTCTAGCATCGCCCCATGACCTCCCCATCCCGCATCCGCCTCGACATCTGGAGCGACTACGTCTGCCCCTTCTGTTACCTCGAACTGCCCGCCGTGCAGCGCCTGCAGCATGCCTATGGCGAGCAACTCGAGGTCGTCTGGCGCGCCTTCGAGCTGCGCCCGGATCCGAAACCCACGCTCGACCCGGACGGCGAATACCTGCACACGACCTGGAACCGCTCGGTCTACCCGCTGGCGGCCGAGCGCGGCATGACATTGAAACTGCCGCCGGTGCAGCCGCGTAGCCGCAAGGCGTTCGAAGCGGTCGCCTACGCGCGCGAACAGGGCCGCTTCGACGGCATGCACGAGGCGCTGTTCCGCGCCTTCTTCGTGGACGGGCGCGACATCGGCGACCCGGGCGTACTGGAAGACATCGGGGTCGAATGCGGCGTCGACCGCCTGGGCCTGAGCGAGGCGCTCGGCAGCGCGCGCCATACCGCCGAGGTGCTGGAAGACCAGAAGCTGGCCCATTCGCTGGGCGTGGCCGGGGTGCCGATCATGGTGTTCCGCCCAAGCGGCGCCGGCTGGGACCGGGCCATCGCGGTACGCGGCGCCGTGCCCTACGAGACCATGGAGGCGGCGCTGCGCCAGGTGCTGGAAGAGGCCGGCCGCTAGACCTCGTCTCCCTTGTGCGGCCGGTGCTCCAGCCGCCCGTCGCGCAACTTCAGCCGCTGCACCCCGGGCAGTCCGATCAAATCGCGGTCATGGCAGGCCATCACAACGGTACTGCCCTGCTCCAGCAGGGTCGGGATCAGGGCGATCACCTGCTCGCGTGCGACGCCGTCGAGGTTGGCGGTCGGTTCGTCCAGCAGCAG
>DEKZ01000047.1:3940-4474 GCA_002354135.1 Massilia sp. UBA2709
GCGATGTTGTCGGCGACGCTGGTCGAGAACATGATCGGGTGCTGGTGCACGTAGACGATGGCTTCACGCAGCGCCTTCGGGTAAGGCTGCAGCGGCACGGCATGGCCCTCGAAGAACACATTGTCGACCTCGGCCGTTTCCAGCCCGCCGAGGATGCGCAGCAGCGTGCTTTTCCCCACGCCGTTGGCGCCGGTCAGCACATAGGCGCTGGCGGCGTCCAGCGACAGTTCGTCGATGTCGAACAGCAGGCGCTCGCCGTGGCGCTTGCGCAGGCCGCGCACGGTCAACAGCGCCTTCGACAGCGCGCTCACGGCCGGCCCCCGGCGGTATGCGCTTCGCCCTGCAGCAGCATCAGCGCCCCATTCATCACCAGGGCCAGGGTCACCAGCACGATGCCCAGCGCGATGCCCTGCGCGAACTCGCCCTTGCTGGTTTCCAGCGCAATGGCTGTGGTGATGGTGCGGGTCTGGCCCTCGATGTTCCCGCCCACCATCAGCGCGCAGCCGACTTCCGAGATCACGCGGCCGAAGCCGC
>DEKZ01000047.1:4505-9733 GCA_002354135.1 Massilia sp. UBA2709
GGCCGAAGCCGCTGATCACGGCCGCCATCACGCCGTAGCGCGCCTCGTGCAGCACGGTGGCCAGCACCCGCCAGCGCGAGGCGCCGAGGGCGCGCGCCGTTTCGGCATAGCGCGGGTCGAGCGCCTGCACGGCGGCCAGCGTAAAGGCCAGCAGCACCGGCAGGCCGACCACGAACTGCCCAAGAATGATGCCCGATTGGGAAAACAGCCATTCCAGGGGACCGAGGGGGCCGCGGCGCGACAGCAGCAGATAGAGCAGCAGGCCGATCAGGACTGTGGGGAGCGAGAGCGCGCACTGCGCCAGCCAGATCGCGATGCGCCGGCCCGGGAAGCGGTGCATGGCGATGGCGTAGCCAAGCAGGACCGCCGGCGGGGTGGCCAGCAGCAGGCCGATCACGCTGGTCTTGATCGAGACCCAGATGATGTACCAGAGCGCGGCGTCGCCGGAAAACAGCAGCACGAAGGCATGCCGCGTTGCCTCGAACAGGGTCATGCGGACGGCCGGGTCACGAAGGAACGTGCAAGGGCTGGGGCAGCGGCGGCTCGAACAGTTCGGGCTCGAACACGATCCGTTCCTGGCCGGACAGCAGCAGGAAGTGCCTGCCCGTGCAGCGCGCCAGCAGCGACATGCCGACCTTTTCCGCGACCATGTGCCCCATTTGCGTGGTGCCGGAGCGCGACAGCAGGAAGGGAATGCCCATCTGGGCGCCCTTGATTACCATTTCGGAGGTCAGGCGGCCGGTGGTGTAGAACACCTTGTCTTCGCCGCGCATGCCTTCCAGCCACATCAGGCCGGCGATGGCGTCGACCGCGTTGTGGCGGCCGACATCCTCCACGAAATACAGCAGCTCGCCGCTGTTCGAGAACAGCGCGCAGCCGTGCACCGAGCCGGCCTGCTTGTAGATCGACTGCTGGGTGCGGATGGTCTCGACGATGCGGTAGATGCTGGCCTGCCTCAGGCGCGCGTCGGGCGGCAGCGCGATCCGGTCGACCTCGTCCATCAGCCCGCCGAACATCGAGCCCTGGCCGCAACCGGTGGTCACGACCTTCTTCGCGGTGCGTTCCTCGACGTCGGCGATGCCGTTCCTGGTGACGACCGCCACCGCGTCGACCGACCAGTCGACCTGCACCGACACTACGTCCTCGATGGCGCGCACCAGACGCTGGTTGCGCAGGTAGCCGAGGGTGAGCGCCTCGGGCGCGCCGCCCAGGGTCATCAGGGTGACGAGCTCGCGCTTGTCGACGTAGACCGTCAGCGGCCGCTCGGCGGGAATCGAGATCGTGGAGCGGCGGCCGCGCTCGTCGATCGACTCGACCTCGTGCGTGAGGTCGGCGCGTGCATCGGACAGCAGGGGGCGGTAGCGGGACAGGTCTGGGCAATTCATGTTGCCAATTGTGCCACGTCCGCCAGAATTTGGCCGCCACCGTAGCTGCCCTGCGGTGCGACCTCCCCGCCCGGGGTGATCCTGACCGCGCAATACTTGAACTCGGGGATCTTCCCGTAGGGGTCGAGCGCCGCATTCGTCAGGCGGTTGATCGCCGCTTCGTAGTAGCAGAACGGGACGAAGATCGCGCCCACGGGCGAGCTGTCGTCGGCGCGCGCCCACAGCACCACCTCGCCGCGGCGCGAGGCGATCGTGATCGCCGAGCCCGGCGCGATGCCGAGGCGCTGCAGGTCGAGCGGATGCACCAGCGCCACCGGGTCGGGCTCGATCGCGTCGAGCACGCCGGCGCGCCGGGTCATGCTGCCGGTATGCCAGTGTTCGAGCTGGCGGCCGGTGATCAGGACCATCGGGTAGTCGCTGTCGGGGCGCTCGTCGGCCGGGATGATGTCGGCCGGGACGAAACGCGCCCGCTCGCCCGCGCGCGGGAAGCTGTCCGTGAACACCACCGGCTGGCCGGGGTCGCCCTCGTGGCGGCAGGGGTAGACCACGGCGCCCTCCTGCTCCAGGCGCTCCCAGGTGATGCCGGCGATGCTCGGCATCAGGCGCCGCATCTCGTCGAAGACCTCGGACACGTGGCCGTAGTGCCAGGGCAGGCCGAGCCGGTTCGCCATCTGCTGGATGATCCACAGGTCCTGCTTCGCTTCGCCCGGCGGATCGATGGCCTGGCGGCCCAGCTGCACCAGGCGGTCGGTATTGGTGAAGGTGCCGGTCTTCTCGGGAAAGCCCGACGCCGGCAGGATCACGTCCGCGAGGTAGGCCGTCTCGGTGAGAAAAATGTCCTGCACCACCAGATGTTCGAGCGAAGCCAGGGCGGCGCGCGCGTGGTTGGCGTCCGGATCGGACATGGCGGGGTTCTCCCCCATGATGTACATGCCGCGCACCTGGCCGCTTTGAATCGCATCCATGATCTCGACCACGGTCAGGCCGGGTTGGGGGTCGAGCGTGGCGGCCCATCCCTGTTCGAACTTCGCGCGCACGGCCGGATCGTCCACGCGCCCGTAATCGGGCAGCATCATCGGGATCAGGCCGGCGTCCGACGCGCCCTGCACGTTGTTCTGCCCGCGCAGCGGATGCAGGCCGGTGCCGGGACGGCCGATCTGGCCGGTCATCAGCGACAAGGCGATCAGGCAGCGCGCGTTGTCGGTGCCGTGCACGTGCTGGGACACGCCCATGCCCCACAGGATCATCGAGCCCTTCGAGGTGGCGTAGAGGCGCGCGACCTCGCGGATGGTGCCGGCGTCGATGCCGCAGATCGGCGCCATCGCTTCCGGGCTGTAGGCGGCGACGTTCGCCTCCAGCTCCGCGTAGCCGACCGTGCGCTCGGCGATGAAGGCCGGGTCGACCAGGCGCTCGCTGACGATCGCGTGCATCATCGCATTGAGCAGGGCTACGTCGGTGTCGGGCTTGAACTGCAGGTAGCGGTGCGCGTGGCGCGCCAGCTCCGAGCGGCGCGGGTCGAGCACGATCAGCTTTGCGCCCGCCTTCGCCGCGTTCTTGATCCAGGTGGCCGCCACCGGATGGTTCACGGTAGGATTCGCCCCGATCAGGACGATGACCTCGGCGCGCATCACGTCCATCACCGGATTCGACACCGCGCCCGAGCCGATCCCCTCCAGCAGCGCCGCCACCGAGGAAGCGTGGCACAGGCGGGTGCAGTGGTCGACGTTATTGGTCTGGAAGCCGGTGCGCACCAGCTTCTGGAACAGATAGGCTTCCTCGTTGCTGCCCTTGGCCGAGCCGAAGCCGGCCAGCACCGCGCCGCCGTGCTGGTCGCGGATGTGCGCCAGCCTGCCGCCGGCCAGTTCGAGCGCCTCTTCCCAGCTCGCCTCGCGGAACACTTCCAGCACGCGCGCAGGATCCATCGCGAAGTCGCCGGTCTTGGGTACGCCCGCGCGCCGGATCAAGGGTTTGGTGAGCCGGTGCGGATGGTGGGCGTAGTCGAAGCCGTAGCGGCCCTTGACGCACAGGCGGCCGTGGTTGGCCGGACCGTCGCGTCCCTTCACTTCCAGGATGCGGTTGTCCTTGACCTTGTAGGTCAGCTGGCAGCCGACGCCGCAGTAGGGGCAGACCGAATCGACCTCCCTGTCGGGCACTTCCATCGCCACGCCGCGCGCCGGCGCCAGCGCGCCGGTCGGGCAGGCCTGCACGCACTCGCCGCAGGCCACGCAAGTCGAGGCGCCCATGGCGTCGTCCTGGTCGAACACGATCTTCGCGTCCTGGCCGCGGAAGGCCAGGCCGATGACGTCGTTCACCTGCTCGTCGCGGCAGGCGCGCACGCAGCGCGTGCACTGGATGCAGGCGTCGAGGTTGACGGTGATGGCGGCATGGGTAGTGTCGCGCGCCGGTTGCACGCGCGTGGAGGCGAAGCGCGGCTGGGTGACGCCGAGCTTCGCGGCCCACTGGCCCAGCTCGTTGTCGCGCGTGTAGTCAGTACCGCCCGCGTCGGATTCGAGCAGCTCCAGCACCATCCTCTGCGCGGCGACGGCGCGCGGGCTTTCGGTGCTCACCTTCATGCCGGCGGCCGGGTGGCGGCAGCACGAGGGCGCCAGCACGCGCTCGCCCGCGATCTCGACCATGCAGGAACGGCAGTTGCCGACCGCCTCCATGCCCGGTTTGTAGCACAGGTGGGGCACCTCGACGCCTTCGCGGTGGGCGACCTCGATCAGGGTTTCGCCGGGCAGCGCCTCGACGCTGCGGCCATTCAGTTCGAATGCGATGCGGGGAATATCGGCGTTCATGCTGCCCCCAGTTCGTGTGGGAAGTACTTGATGACGCAGTCGACCGGATTCGGCGCGGCCTGCCCCAGGCCGCAGATCGAGGCGTCGCGCATTACCTGGGACAGTTCGGCCAGCAGGCCGGTGTCCCAATGCGGCTGTTCGATCAGCGCCAGCGCCTTGGCGGTGCCAGCGCGGCAGGGGGTGCACTGGCCGCAGGACTCGTCCTTGAAGAAGCGCATCGTGTTGCGCGCGGCGGCGACCGCGCTGTCGCGGTGCGACAGCACCACCACCGCCGCCGAACCGATGAAGCAGCCGTAAGGCTGCAGGGTGTCGAAGTCGAGCGGGATGTCGCCTAGCGCCGCCGGCAGGATACCGCCCGAGGCTCCGCCCGGCAGGTAGGCGTAAAAATCGTGCCCGTCCTGCATGCCGCCGCAATACTCGGCGATCAGCTCGCGCACCGTGATGCCGGCCGGGGCCAGCTTGACGCCCGGCTCGCGCACCCGTCCCGACACCGAGAACGAACGCAGGCCGCGCCGGCCATGGCGTCCGTGGCTGGCGAACCAGTCGCCGCCGCGCTCGAGGATCTCGCGCACCCAGTGCAGCGACTCGAAGTTGTGCTCCAGCGTGGGCCGTCCGAACAGGCCGATCTGCGCCACGTAGGGCGGGCGCAGGCGCGGCATGCCGCGCTTGCCTTCGATGGACTCGATCATGGCCGACTCTTCGCCGCAGATGTAGGCGCCGGCGCCACGCCGGAGAACAATCGACGGCATGCCCTGCACCGGCGGGTCCGCGTTCAGCTTCTCCAGCTCCGCCGCCAGCATCGCGCGGCAACCGTGGTATTCGTCGCGCAGGTAGACATAGATGGCCTCGATGCCGACCGCCCAGGCGGCGATCAGGGCGCCTTCCAGGAAGCGGTGCGGGTCGCGTTCGAGGTAGACGCGGTCCTTGAAGGTGCCGGGCTCGCCCTCGTCGATGTTAATCGCCATCAGGCGCGGTCCGGGCTCGGCCCGCACGATGCGCCATTTGGGTCCCAGCGGGAAGCCCGCGCCGCCCAGGCCGCGCAGGC
>DEKZ01000401.1 GCA_002354135.1 Massilia sp. UBA2709
ACCGCATCCGCCGCATCGCCCCTGACGGCGTGGTCTCGACCTTCGCGGGCGGACGCGAAGGCTTCGCCGACGGCGTTGGCGCCGCAGCCGCCTTCCACACCCCTTCCGCGCTGGCGCTGGACCGCGCCGGCAACCTCTACGTGGCCGATACCGGCAACCACGCGATCCGCAAGGTGGCGCCAGGCGGCAGCGTGACCACGCTCGCTGGCGACGGCCAGCCCGGCTACCAGGACGGCGTCGGCCGCGCAGCGCGCTTCAACGGCCCGGTGGGCCTGGCGGTCGACAAGGCGGGCAATGTGTATGTGGCCGACACCTACAACGACCGCATCCGCCGCATCGCCCCGGACGGCACGGTCACCACGCTCGCAGGCAGCGGCCAGCCGGGCAACGCCGACGGCCCGTCGCTGGCCGCCGGCTTCGACACGCCGACCGCCATCGTGGTCGACAAGAAGGGAACGCTGTTCGTCGCCGATACCGGCAACGATGCCGTGCGCCGCATCGACGCGGACGGCGCTGTCGCCACGATTGCCAAGCCGATCGAGAACGACCCCCAGCCCATCCTGCGCCGCCCGGCCGGGTTGGCGCTGACCGGCGACGGCTACCTGTACGTGGCCAGCGGCGCGGGCGGACGCATCGTCCAGATTACGCCCGACGGCACCTTGCACGCCTTGCTCGACGTCGACCGCCCGCCCGAAGCGAGTTACGGCAGCGACGGCACGGTGCGCCTGTACGCGCCGCGCGGCATTGCGGTGCGCCGCGACGGCAGCCTGGTCGTGGCCGACGGCCAGGCGCTGCGCCTGTTCTCGCTGGCCGAACCGAAGAAAGGGGAGGCCGCGCCTTCCGTGCAGAGCGCCGTGGCCAGATATGGCGAGTCCATGCCCTGGCCGGTCGGACCGCAGCAGGAAGTCCATGAAGTGGTCGGCGTGATGGGCGAGGTACGCGGCAGCTACGACGGCGAAAGCCGCCACCACTTCCATGCGGGCCTCGACATCCGCGCCGACATCGGTTCGCGCGTGCTGGCGGTGCTGCCCTCGAAGATCAGCGACCCCTTCCCGAACTGGGGCTTCGGTGCGCTCGGCGAGGGCATGAGCCTCGGCCCCTTCTCCTACATCCACATGCGCGTGGGACGCGAAAGCAACGGCAAGGCGCTCGACGAACGCTTCCAGCTCCTGCTCGACGCGCGCGGCAAGCCGGAGCGCGTGCGGGTGCGGCGCGGCACCCGTTTTGCCGTGGGCGAGGCGCTCGGCACCATCAACCCGATGGCCCACGTGCACATGGATTACTACCCCGGCGGCGCCGTGGTGAATCCCCTGACCCTGCCGTTTGTCGGCCTGCGCGACACCATCCCCCCGACCATCCAGGGCATTGCCCTGTATGACGCCGGAGGCAAGCGCATTCGCCCGGCGCGCAAGGGCCAGCCGCTGCGCATCGAGCGTGCCCAGGGCGAAGTGAACATCGTGGTCGACGCCTACGACCAGATGGACGGCAACCTCGCGCGCCGACGCCTGGGCCTCTACAAGCTGGGCTACCAGGTGCTGCATGCCGACGGCAGGCCGGTGGCGGGCTTCGAAGCGCCCCTGATCACCCAGGTCTACGACCGCCTTCCGCGCGAACGCGAAGCGGTGAAGCTGGTGTACGCCGACAGCAGCGGCATCACGGTCTACGGCAGCAAGACGACGCGCTTCGCCTATGCGGTGAGTAACACGATGCAGGGCGGGCAGGCGCTGCCGGGAAGCTGGAAGGTGGGGAACCTGGCGCCGGGGGAGTACATCCTGCGCATCTATGCGGCTGATTATGCTGGGCAGGTGGCGACCGAGGGACGTGATTTGGCGGTGACGGTGGAATGAAGCCGCAACGCTTGGCTTGAGACCCGTAGGGTGGACGGCTACGCCGTCCACGCGTTCAACCGGCTTTCGATTAGTCGTCAAGTTATTCGAGCGTCCGTTGAACGCGTGGAGGGAGACCGCCCACCCTACGCGTCTACGCTACGTTTACTGGCTGGGCAAGTGGACACGGAGCGCTCACCGAACGGATGCGATCCGATAACACTGGCCACCCTACGGCTACTCGTACAAGGTGCCGATCGCGAGCGGCTGTGTCTCGGCACGCACGATGCCATCGGCTGGCCAGTCGGCAAACCGGTAGGTTGCGACTTTGTAGAGCCCCATCGTGTTGTTCTCGAAAGGCTGTCCTTCATTTACCGGCAGCAGCCGCTCGGCGCCGCCCGCGTCGCGGTGGACCACCCGGGGCGGACTGTCGGAACGCCTGTAGACGAATTTCACGCCGGCGCATCGCTTGCCCAGCAGCCGGAAGCGGTAGCCCGATAGACGTTGTGCATCGAGCAGCTGAGCGCACGCGGCCTTCAGGTCGGCAGCGGAATAGACACCGTCGGGCTTTTCCCGGATCGAGTAGCGTCCGCTGAAAGCGTAATGGTCCTTCTGGCGGTTCAGGCGCAGCACGGCATCCTCGTCGTAGGCAGCCTTGATCATGGGCAGCACGGCGCGGCCGATGTCGTCGACCGCGATCTCGACGTTCGTCGTTTCTCCCACGAGCTGCACGCGCAGGCCCTCCATGGGAACGTCCGGCCGCAATGGGCGGATCTGCATGTGCGCCTGGATCAGCGGCCGAGTGCGGGTATACGGCTCGAAGAAGCGGGCCGCGTTGTAGGCCCGGCGGTAGCTGTGCCATTCCGAGTCGCGCGCCGCGCTCACGAACACCTTGGCCGGCTCAGGTTCCGGCGTCGCCGCCAGGGCCGGGACCAGTACCGGCAAAAACGCCAGCTGCAGGCGGGCGTACATCATCTTCTTCATCGAATCCTGGGCAGTATGGTGGTTCAGCGCCGCGATTCTAAGGCCGGGCTGGATGCGCGCTCCATGTGCCGGAAGTCATGCTCCTGCGGCCAGGCGCTTCCTGGGTCTGGCAGGCTCGCGTAAAATTGCATTCTAGACATATTTTAATGCAAACATGCACCCACTTCTTCTTCATGAGCGGCCGCCCGCCGCCACGCGTTACGCGGCCGCAGCGCTCGCCGCCAGTGCGATCTGCACGATCTCGGAGCTGGCATCGCGCTGGGTGCGCGGGACGGGTGGGGACAACCTGCACAATCCGATTGGCATCGCGGCCACGCAGCTCGCGGCCGTGTTCACGCCGGCGCCCTCGCTCGTCAGGGCGGGGTCGGAACGGGCGGAGCTGGCGCTGCGCCTGTTCGTGGGCGCCGAGGCGCTCCTGATCGCGCTGTTCATCTTCCTGCTGCACCGCTGCGCCTTCCGCAAGGCGGGACCGGCCACGTTCGCACTGATCGGCGTCCAGCTGGCGATCGGCGTGGCGCTCGATTCGCTCGTCTTCAGCCTGCTCGCGACGGTGCAGCTGGCCGCCCTGCAGCCGCTGCGCGCGGGCCTGGCCTGGCTGGCCGCACAGTTCGCGGCGGGCCTGGGGCTGGACATGGTTCTCCTGTTGCTGGCCCAGTCGCAGCTGAGCGACAGCAGCCTCCGCACGGTGCTGGCGGTGCTGGTCTTCGAACGCTGCATGCTGCCGCTGGCCTTCGCCTTCACCTGGCTGGTGCGCAAGGATCGCGAAGTGCGCCTGAAGCTGGCCGCGGCGCATGCGCAACTGCAGGCCACGCAGGCGCTGCTGGGCGATACGGTGCGTGCGTCCGAACGCATGCGCATCGCGCGCGACCTGCACGACTCCATCGGGCATCACCTGACCGCGCTCAACCTGCACCTGGACCTGGCGCTGCGCCAGGCGGGGACGGATGCCGGGGCATCCCTGCATACCTCGCGCGAGCTGGCCCATGGCCTGCTGTCCGAGGTGCGCGGGGTGGTCGGCATCGAGCGGCAGCAGCGCCGGGTCGACGTCGGCCAGGCCCTGCGGCTCCTGTGCGCGGGCATTCCGTCGCCAAGCATCACGCTCGAGATGGACGAGGACGTCGATGCCTGTTCGCCGGCGACGGCCCACGCCCTGTTCTGCTGCGTGCAGGAGGCGGTGACGAACAGCGTGCGCCATGCGCGCGCCTCGACGCTGGCGATCGGCGTCAAGCGCGATGGCGAAACGCTGCTCGCGTCGGTGATCGACGACGGCCGCGGCAGCGCCGCGCCCGCGGGCAACGGCCTGGCCGG
>DEKZ01000050.1:0-8191 GCA_002354135.1 Massilia sp. UBA2709
CGGCGGCGACCTGGGCCGGCTGCGGCGCGCGCAGTTCGGCCGGATCGAGCAGGAAGGTGTATTCGCGCACCAGGCGGCCGTTGTCCCAGGCCAGCTCCAGCAGCAGGTCGACGAAGGGTTCGTTCAGCGGCTGGGTCGAGGTGATGCGGATGAACTGGCGTCCCGCACGCTGCTCGACATTGAAGCGCAACGACAGCAGCGCCGGGTTGAATTCGATGTTCGCTGCGCGGTAGGCCTCGGGCGTCGCCAGCTTGGCGACCAGGCCGGCGGCCTCCTGGTTCGAGACCGAGGTCAGCTCGATCTCGGCACGCAGCGGCTGGCCGAGGGCGGACAGCACGGTTAGCTTGCCCAGTCCCGCTGCCGCTGCCATGCCTGCCGACGACAGCAGCACTGCACTTGCGACCGCGGCGGTGAGTGTTTTCAACGCGGACGACATGATCTGAGGGCGGCGGTTCAATGACATAGTTGAGAGCGGAAATGGTTAGCTGGGGAAAGGACGGTTTCCCGGAAGTCTCAACATATCATCATGCACTGTGGCATGCAAGCTCCACGGGGCGTAGAGGGATCAAACTGTGGGATGGATGAGCTAACGATAGCGAATCGACATCACCGTGGGAGGCGGGGAATTAGCGGGGTGATAACGGGTGTGAACTGACGAGCAAGGATTCTGTAGGGTGGGCACTTGTGCCCACGCGGTACGGCATTGGATCAGTCGATATCCGGACGAGCACAACGTGCAGACAAGCGCGGATCATGGCAAAGTGCACGATTGATCATCAGTGCTATACCGCGTGGGCACGAGTGCCCACCCTACGAGAACCAGCGCCGTGGTGTGCTCGCGGCGCCGGCTTCAGACGAATTACTTGTCCAGCACGATGCGCAGCATGCGGCGCAGCGGCTCGGCGGCGCCCCACAGCAGCTGGTCGCCGACCGTGAAGGCCGACAGGTAATCCGGGCCCATCGACATCTTGCGCACGCGGCCGACCGGGATGCGCAGGGTGCCGGTGACGGCGGCCGGGGTCAGGTCGACGATCGAGGCTTCGCGCGTGTTCGGCACGAACTTCACCCACTCGTTGTCCGAGGCGATGATGTCGTTGATCTCGTCCAGCGGCACGTCCTTCTTGAGCTTGATGGTCAGCGCCTGCGAGTGGCAGCGCATGGCGCCGATGCGCACGCACAGGCCGTCGACCGGAATGGCCTTATTTGCGTCACCCTTGCCGAAGCCTTCGCCGCGGCCGAGGATCTTGTTGGTCTCGGCGCCGCCCTTCCACTCTTCCTTCGACTGGCCGTTGCCCAGGTCCTTGTCGATCCAGGGGATCAGGTTGCCGCCCAGCGGTACGCCGAACTGCCTGGTTTCCTCGGCGGACAGACCATGCTGGGTCGCCAGCACGGTGCGGTCGATTTCCAGGATCGCCGAGGCCGGATCGTCCAGCAGGTGCTTGACCGAGCTGTTGATGGTGCCGAACTGGGTCAGCAGCTCGCGCATGTGCTGGGCGCCGCCGCCCGATGCGGCCTGGTAGGTCATGGAGGTCATCCACTCGACCAGGTCGTTCTTGAACAGGCCGCCCAGGCCCATCAGCATGCACGAGACGGTGCAGTTACCGCCGACGAAGTTCTTCACGCCGCGCGACATGGCGTTCTTGATCACGTCCAGGTTGACCGGATCGAGCACAATGATCGCGTCGTCCTTCATGCGCAGGGTCGACGCGGCGTCGATCCAGTAGCCGTTCCAGCCGCTGGCCCTCAGCTGCGGATAGACTTCCGTCGTGTAGTCGCCGCCCTGGCAGGAGATGATGATCTCGCACTTCGACAGTTCTGCGATGTCGGTGGCGCTCTTCAGTTTGGTTTCGTTCTTCGCCATCTTCGGCGCATCGCCGCCCGGGTTCGACGTCGTGAAGAACACCGGCTCGATATGATCGAAATCGCCCTCGTCCTGCATGCGCTTCATGAGGACCGACCCGACCATCCCGCGCCAACCAACCAGACCTACTAGTTTCATCATTCATCCCTTGTTGAGGGGGCCTCGCCCAACCTACTGCGCGTCGCATTGGCGGTCTGCGGTGCTCGCCGTACCGCAAGTACGGCTGCGCTTCTCGACCACCACTGCTTCCGCTCGCTACGGTTGGGCGAGGCCCCTAAAATCTATCAATATGCCACCGTGAAAAACGGGGTATCTACCCTATCACGGTTTAGCGCTGTCTGCACATCACGCCAAAGCTTTGACGACGGCGTCGCCCATCTGTTCGGTCGAGACGCGGGTCGTGCCTTGCTCGAAGATGTCGGCGGTGCGCAGGCCTTGGGCCAGGACCTTCTTGACCGCGGCTTCGACGCGGTCGGCCTGTTCGGCCTTGCCCAGCGAATAACGCAGCATCATCGCGGCCGACAGGATGGTCGCCAGCGGGTTGGCGATGCCCTGGCCCGCGATGTCCGGCGCCGAACCGTGCGAGGGTTCGTACAGGCCCTTGTTGTTGGCGTCGAGCGAAGCCGAAGGGAGCATGCCGATCGAGCCGGTCAGCATCGCGGCCGCGTCCGACAGGATGTCGCCGAACATGTTGCCGGTAACGATGACGTCGAATTTCTTGGGCGCGCGCACCAGCTGCATCGCGGCGTTATCGACGTACATGTGCTCGAGCGCGACGTCCGGGTACTCCTTGTGCACATCGGTGACGATATCGCGCCAGAACTGGAAGGTTTCCAGCACGTTCGCCTTGTCGACGCTGGTCACGCGCCTGTCGCGTTTCTGCGCGGCCTGGAAGGCGACGTGGGCGATGCGGCGGATCTCGCCTTCGGCGTAGCGCATGGTGTCGAAGCCTTCGCGCTGGCCCTTGAACGGGCCGTCCGGGCATTCGCGCACGCCGCGCGGCTTGCCGAAGTAGATGTCGCCGGTCAGTTCGCGGATGATCAGGATGTCCAGGCCCGAGACCACCTCAGGTTTCAGGGTCGAGGCGCCCGCCAGTTCCGGGTACAGGATGGCCGGTCGCAGGTTGGCGAACAGGCCCAGTTCCTTGCGCAGTCCGAGGATCGCCTGCTCGGGGCGCAGCGCGCGCTCGAGCGTGTCGTACTTGTAGTCGCCGACGGCGCCGAACAGCACGGCGTCAGCCTCCTTCGCCAGCTTCAGGGTTGCCTCCGGCAGCGGATGGCCGTGGGCCGCGTAACCGGCGCCGCCCACTTCCGCGCGCTCCATCTCGAAGGATTCGCCCAAGGCTTCCAGCACACGCACGGCCTGGGCCATGATTTCGGGACCGATGCCGTCGCCCGGCAGGATTGCGATCTTACTCATATTCGTCATGCGCGCTTTCTATTCAGATGGTGTTGGCCAGCCAGGGCTGGCGCGCCAGGTGGCGCTCCTCGAAGGCGCGGATCTCGTCGGCGTGGCGCAGGGTCAGGCCGATGTCGTCCAGGCCGTTGAGCAGGCAGTACTTGCGGAACTCGTCGATGGCGAACTCGAAACCGATGCGTCCGTCCGGCGTGCGCAGCACCTGGTTTTCCAGGTCGACCACGAGCTTGAAACCGTCAAATGCTTTTACTTCATTAAACAGCTGGTCGACCTGGGCTTCGGTGAGCACGATCGGCAGCAGGCCGCTCTTGTAGCAGTTGTTGAAGAAGATGTCGGCAAAGCTCGGCGCGACGATCGCACGGAAGCCGTACTGCTGCAGGGCCCAGGGCGCGTGCTCGCGCGAGGAGCCGCAGCCGAAGTTCTTGCGCGTCAGCAGGATCGAAGCGCCCTGGTAACGCGGCTGGTTCAGCACGAAGTCCGGGTTCAGCGGACGGGTGCTGCAGTCCTGGCCCGGCTCGCCGTGGTCGAGGTAGCGCCACTCGTCGAACAGGTTGGGACCGAAACCGGTGCGCCGGATCGATTTCAGGAACTGCTTCGGAATGATGGCGTCGGTGTCGACGTTGGCGCGGTCGAGCGGCGCCACCAGTCCTTCGTGTACGGTGAATTTATCCATATCCTCGCCTTGATTTGCCTCGCCTTGCATGTCCGCTTGCGCGGGCTTACTTGCCGCCGGCGCTGGTGACGACCTGGCCGACCTTCTGCACGTCCTTGCCGAAGCCCGAAATGGTGTTGCAGCCGGCAAGGGTGAGCGCGAGGAGCGAGAGGGCGATTGCTTTTTTCATGATGTTCCCGGTAGATCAGTGTTCAGACAAAGGTATGCGTAATCAGAGCGCGCGCACGTCGACGAAGTGGCCGGCAATGCCCGCGGCTGCCGCCATGGCCGGCGACACCAGGTGGGTGCGGCCGCCCTGCCCCTGGCGTCCTTCGAAATTGCGGTTCGAGGTCGAGGCGCAGCGTTCGCCCGGTTCGAGGCGGTCGGCGTTCATCGCCAGGCACATCGAGCAGCCCGGCTCGCGCCATTCGAAACCGGCCGCCTTGAAGATTTTATCAAGACCTTCGCGCTCGGCCTGCTCTTTCACCAGGCCAGACCCCGGCACCACCATCGCCAGCTTCACGTTCGAGGCGCGCTGGCGGCCGCGCACGACGGCGGCGGCTGCGCGCAGGTCCTCGATGCGCGAGTTGGTGCAGGAACCGATGAAGACCTTGTCGATCCGGATGTCCTCGATCGCGGTGTTCGGTGTCAGAGCCATGTAGGCCAGCGCCTTTTCCATGGCGTCGCGGCGCACCGCGTCCTTTTCCTGTTCCGGATCGGGCACGCGGCCGTCGATGGCGGTCACCATCTCGGGCGAGGTGCCCCAGGTGACCTGCGGACGAATCTCGGCGGCGTTCAGGGTGACGACCATGTCGAACTTCGCGCCCGGGTCGGTGTGCAGGGTGCGCCAGTAGGCGACCGCCTGCTCCCACTGCGGGCCGACGGGCGAGAACGGGCGGCCCTTCACGTACTCGATGGTGGTGTCGTCGACGGCCACCATGCCGGCGCGCGCGCCCGCTTCGATCGCCATGTTACAGACCGTCATGCGCCCTTCCATCGAGAGCGAACGGATGGTCGAGCCGGCGAATTCGATGGCGTAGCCGGTGCCGCCGGCGGTGCCGATCTTGCCGATCACGGCCAGCACGATGTCCTTCGCGGTCACGCCCGGCGGCAGCGCGCCGTCGACCTGGACCAGCATGGCTTTCGACTTCTTGGCCAGCAGCGTCTGCGTGGCCAGCACGTGCTCGACCTCGGAGGTGCCGATGCCGTGCGCCAGGCAGCCGAAGGCGCCGTGGGTCGAGGTGTGCGAGTCGCCGCAGACCACCGTCATGCCCGGCAGGGTCGCGCCCTGCTCCGGCCCGATCACGTGGACGATGCCCTGGCGCTTGTCGTTCATGTTGAAGTAGGTGAGCCCGAAGCTCTTCGTGTTGGCGTCGAGCGTTTCGACCTGCAGGCGCGAGGTTGGGTCCGCGATGCCTTCGCGGCGGTCGGTGGTCGGGACGTTGTGGTCGGCCACCGCCAGGTTGGCGGAGGTGCGCCAGAGGCCGCGGCCGGCTTCGCGCAGGCCTTCGAAGGCCTGGGGGCTCGTCACTTCGTGGACCAGGTGGCGGTCGATGTAGAGCACCGTCGTGCCGTCGGCGTCGGCACGCACGACGTGGGCATCCCAGAGTTTGTCGTAGAGGGTCTTTAACATGCGGTTTCCTGTGGCAGGCGCCTGAAATGGGGAAGCGTTTTTGATTATGCACACAATTGTGCAGTGCGGCAAGCGGCGGGCTTCCGCACGATTCTGCCAATCAAAGACTTTCAATGCAAATTTTGTTTGCACGTAAAGACGCGCATGCAAATAAAAAAAGCCTGCGCATGAAATGCACAGGCTTTTTGTTGCATGGGCCCGCCAGGCCCATTTTCACGGAAATGGTGCGTTCGGGCGGCCTCAGGCCGCCATGCGCACCGTGCTGCGGCAGCCGTCCATCAGGAAGGACAGGCCGACCACCAGCACCAGCTCGCCTTCTGCCGAACGCGCGGTGCCGGTGATGCCCTCGACGGTCAGCGCCGTCATCGGCTTGATCACCAGGTCGGCCGTGCCGTCGACTGCTTCCACCGCCAGGATGTAAGGCTGGGGAGCGTTGATGACGATGCCGACGCGTTCCGGCGCTTCCTCGTAGCCCAGGGCGCCGGCCAGCGAGCGCACCGGCAGCGGACGGCCCTGGTCCTTCAGCACCGGGGCCCCGCCGACGTTCGAGAAGGTTTCCGGCAGCTCGACCACGCGCTCGACCACCGCCATCGGCAGCGCCAGCGAGGCGCCCGAGGTGGAGACCAGCATGGTCGGCACGATCGACAGTTCGATCGGCAGGCGGATCGCGAACTTGGTGCCCGAACCGAGCTGGGAATCGATGCGGATCGCGCCGCGGTTCTTTTCCACCGCGGTCTTGACCACGTCCATGCCCACGCCGCGGCCCGAGACCGACGACGCCACTTCCTTGGTCGAGAAGCCCGGCAGGAAGACCAGCTGGTAGGCGTCCTCGTCGTTCGGGGCGCCGTTCTCGCCGATCAGGCCTTTTTCGAAGGCCTTCTTGCGCAGCTTGACCGGGTCCATGCCCTTGCCGTCGTCCTGCAGCACGATCATGACGCTGTTCGCTTCCTGCCAGGCTTTCAGCAGGATGAAGGCCTTGGCCGGCTTGCCCGCCTTGACGCGCTCCTCGGGCGACTCGACGCCGTGGTCGAGCGCGTTGCGCAGCATGTGCACCAGCGGATCGTAGAGGCTGTCCACGACGACGCGGTCGACTTCGGTCTCGGCCCCCTCGATGGTCAGCTCGACGTCCTTGCCGAGGTCTTTCGCCAGTTCGCGCACCAGGCGCGGGAACTTCTGGAACAGGCGGCCGACCGGCTGCATGCGGGTCGCCAGCGTGGCGCGCTGCAGTTCGGCCGAGTAGCGCGAAGCGCGCTCCAGGGTTTCGGTGAGCGTCGCCATCAGGGTGGCGGCCTGGCCTTCGAACTTGAACTGCGACAGGCGCTCGAGCAGCACGGCGGCCTGGTTGGCGGCCTGCCCCGATTCGCCAGCCACTTCCAGCAGCGCGTCGAGCTTCACCGCGTCGATGCGGATGCTCTCGTCCTTGGCCGGCGCGGCGGCGGCGCGCGCTTCGGCCACCTTGTTGTCCTGGCGGCGTTCGATGCCGTCCCAGCCCGGCTTGTTGCCGGCGGCGGCAGGCGCAGTTTCGGCCTGGGGCGCGGCGGCCGGCGCTGCAGCAGCAGCAGCAGCAGCAAGCCCCAGCCGGCCACACGGTTTCGCCTGGGGAAGTCGTACTGGACGACGACCCGTTCGATGTGCGAGAAACGGTCAATAATCTTACCTTGCAGTTCCTCAGCGACCACCCGGAGACGCGTATCGCAGCGCTCGAGTGGTTGCTGATGTTGCACCTGAAAGCTCCGACCAAGATCTTGTCGAGGGACAGCGGGACGTTCCCGGCTCTGCTGAAGACGTTGTCTGATCCTTCCGAGGACGTCGTCAAGCATGACCTTCAGCTGCTTGCGCAAATTTCATCCTCGTCTGAAGACTCCTACTTCCGCAGCTTCATGGTCAACGTGCTCGAGTTGTTTAGTACCGACCGACGCTTGCTTGAGACTCGAGGAAGTCTGATCATCCGGCAGCTGTGCCTGCATCTGAACGCGGAGAAGATCTTCAGAACGCTAGCCGAGATCCTGGAGAAAGACGATGACCTCGAGTTCGCGTCAATGATGGTCGTCAAACTGAACATGATCCTCATCACTTCGCCCGAGCTCGCCGACTTCCGCCGACGACTGAAGAATCTCGACTCGAAGGACGGGCAGATGCTGTTCATCTCCTTGTACAGGTCCTGGTGCCACAACGCCGTTGCAGCATTCGCGCTCTGCCTTCTGGCGCAAGCGTACGAGCACGCGTCTAATGTTCTGCAGATTTTNNAGTGTTCACGAACCTGCGCCTCCAGCTCCTCGAGCCCGAAAAGTACCCATACCTGTCGAAGTGTCTATACGGCCTACTCATGATCCTGCCGCAGAGCAGCGCTTTCACATCGCTGCGAGCTCGCCTCTCAGTCGTGAACTCATCGGGATACGTGCCGCCAATCACACGACCAGGATACGCACATCCGACTGGCGGTGGCCGGAAGACAGAGAAGGACACAGTCCGATGGGAACAGCTGCTGTCGCGTAAGTTGTCAATCTCAAGTCGAAACTGACATCAGACTTCCGCGCCGTGCAGTTACGGCACGAACGAGCGCGCCGACAGGTGCAGTCAGTCGACCAGGTCGCGAACAGCATGCACTTCAGCTCTCCGTCCGTGTCTG
>DEKZ01000050.1:8260-8430 GCA_002354135.1 Massilia sp. UBA2709
CGAAGCGCGTCACGTCCGGCGCAGCTGCCGCGTTGGTCAGCGCCGGCGGCGCAATCGGCAGCATTCAGGGCCTCGGTGCGATGCGCCCGATGTCTCCTCCAGCGGGCCCGGCACGGCGGCGATTCCCAACGTCTGCGCCACGTCGCTGATCATTCCCGATCTCCCTCAAG
>DEKZ01000390.1:0-186 GCA_002354135.1 Massilia sp. UBA2709
CCGCCCGCGCCGCCCGCCCCCATGCGCGGCACGAACAGGGCCATCAGCGCGGCCAGCCAGTGGCGGCGCGGCTGCTGCACTTCCTGGCCGGCCGCCAGGGCGCGCACCGCGGCCATGCGCTTGACCAGCCAGGGGTAGTCGCCGACCAGTTCGTGGAAGGACATCCAGAAGCCTTCGGTCTCGCGC
>DEKZ01000390.1:309-7529 GCA_002354135.1 Massilia sp. UBA2709
GCGACTGTGCGATGAAGGCGCTCTTGTTCATGGTGCGCCAGCGCCGGCCGCCGGCCGCCAGCGCGGCCATGCCGAATTCGGCGTTGATCGGCTCGTCGCAGGCCGCCAGGCCGTGGCGGTCGCAGGTGTACTCGCGGGCGCGCGAATAGGCCGCGCCGACCAGCGGCAGGATCGAGGCCGGCAGCAGCACGGTGGCCCAGCTCAGGTGCTTGCGCTTGATGTGGCCGATCTCATGGCCGATGTAGAAATTCAGCGCGTCCGGGTTGTCGTGCAGGCCGTCGACCACGTCCGTGTACAGCACCAGGAAGTCGCGGCCGAGGAAGCGGGTGGCGAAGGCATTCAGCGAGCCGCCCATCTGCAGCAGGTAGGCCTCCGGCTCGCGCTCCAGGCCCAGCTTGGCGCAGCAAGCGAGGATCTGGCGGTCGAGGTCGGGAAACTGCTCGGCGGTAATGCGCACGCCCGTGCCCTTGATATAGGAAATCAGCGCCGACTGCGCGAAGCAGTAGAACAGGAAGAACATCAGCGCATAGCTCAGTACGCCCCACCCCATGCCCAGCACCAGCCCGGCCCAGACGATGAGCGAGAGCACCAGCATCAATACGAACAGTGTCTTCTCGTTCTTGTACACCAAATCCATTTCCTGACCTTTCGATTGTCTGTTTGTAATTACAACCTAACAACTCTACAGTATTGTCAAAAGGAAATATATAAGCAGATCAACTAGGTGTTGCCAAGGCGATACAACAAGCGTCAGGAATTGCTATGTCTGTTTCCGCACTGAACAGCCATCTGCCCAGCCGTATGCTGTCTGTACGGCTCAGGCAGCATACGCTCGACGGGCCTGGAACCACGGCACGAGCGAGGGCATGCAGCGCTGCGGAACGCCTTCCGGCACGCTTTCCTGCACCTTCGTTTCGGGATCATCGACATCGCTCGCGCCCGCGCATTGACAACCCAGGCGATCGCTGTATTCGAACCATCATGAACACGCCTATCTCCGCCACCGGCGGCGCCGTGCCCGATCCGGTCGCGGCGGAACAAAAGAAGGGACGCCGCGTCGCGCCCTTGTCGCTCGCGGCCTGGAAGCAATTCCTGAATGTGGCCAAACCCTACTGGCTGGGGGACCAGAAGAAGACGGCCTGGTTCCTGCTGCTCCTGCTGATCGCCCTGATGCTGGTCGAGACCAAGCTGGCGGTGATGCTGAACGACCAGACCGGAGAGATGACCTCGGCCCTGGCGGCCAGGAACGGCGACCGTTTCTGGACCTCGGTCCGTGCCTGCCTGGTTGTCCTGGGCTTCGCGATACCGGTCTACGCCTTCTACTATTACATGCGCGACCGCTTCGCCAACCAGTGGCGGAGCTGGCTCACCGGCCGTTTCCTCGACGGTTACCTGAAGGGCCGCCAGTACTACACGCTCGGCGGCGACAGCGGCATCGACAACCCCGACCAGCGCATCAGCGAGGACATCAACACCTTCACCGGCAGGTCGATCCACTTCCTGCTGATCTTCCTCGGTTCGATCATGCAGCTGGTGGCCTTCAGCACCGTGCTGTGGTCGATCTCGAAGCTGCTGGTCGGCGTGCTGGCGGTGTATGCGGTGGTGGGCACGGTGGTCGCCCTGGTCGTCTTCGGCACGCCGCTGATCCACCTGAATTTCTGGCAGCTGCGGCGCGAGGCCGACTTCCGCTTCAGCCTGATGCGCCTGCGCGAGAACGCCGAATCGATCGCCTTCTACCGCGGCGAAGCGCAGGAGCGCGCCCACATCGACGACAAGCTCGATGCGGTCATCCGCAACTTCGCCACGCTGATCAGGAAGCAGTGCTCCCTCAACCTGTTCCAGCGCACCTTCAGCCAACTGACCCTGGTGCTGCCCTTCGTGATCCTGGCCCAGGGCGTGCTGTCGGGCGAGCTCGAAGTGGGCCGCGCGGTCCAGGCGGCCGGCGCTTTCACCGCCGTGCTGACCGCCGTCGGCGTCATCGTCGACAACTTCGAGAGCCTGAGCCGCTTCGTGGCAGGCATCGACCGTTTGCAGGCCCTGTCGCGGCTGATGCTGCCCGATGCGCAGCCGAAGCAGGCCGACGGCGACAAGCGCCCGCGCATCGAGATGCGCCCGGGCGCCCACCTCGCGCTGGAAGCCCTGACCCTTCACCCGCCGCAATCCGAGCGGGTGCTCATCAAGGAACTGAACCTGATCCTGAAGCCGGGCGACGCCCTGCTCATCACCGGCGAAAGCGGCTGCGGCAAGAGTTCGCTGTTGCGCGCGATAGCGGGGCTATGGAATACCGGCAGCGGCGTGATCCAGCACCCGCCGCTGGACAGCTGCTTCTTCCTGCCCCAGCAGCCCTACCTGCAGGCGGGCACGCTGCGCAGCCAGCTGCTCTACCCCAGCACGGAGTCGCAGCTGAACGACACGCACCTGGACGACGCCCAGCTGCTGGAGCTCCTGAAGCAGGTGCACCTGCCGCGCCTGGCCGAGCGCGTAGGCGGCCTGGACGCCGTGCAGGACTGGGAAAAGCTGCTGTCTGTCGGCGAGCAGCAGCGCCTGGCCTTCGCTCGCGTGCTGGTGCATGCGCCGAAGGTCGTCATCCTCGACGAGGCGACCAGCGCCCTCGACAGCGGCAACGAAGCTTCCTTGTACGCGCGCCTGCGCGAGAGCGGCACCACCCTGATCAGCATCGCCCACCGCCCTGCCGTGCTGCGCCACCATACTCACGTGCTGCACCTGCTGGGGGACGGCGCATGGGAGCTGCACGAGGCGGCGGGCTACCAGTTCGACGGGACAGTGATGCCGGCGCGTGGCGGGGCTGCGGGAGTGCAGGCGGTGCAGCAGGTGCCGGCGATGGCGATGGTGGGCTAGCCGGGTGGTGCGATCAGACTGGGTTGTACCGCTCGGCCAGCAGCCTGTCCGCGAGAACCATGAGGTCTTCGCTCATTGCCAGCTTGTCGATCCATTCACCGGGAATGTCCCGGACGCCATAACAGGCGCCGGCGAACTGGCCGCAAATCGCTGCGGTCGTGTTCGATCAGGCTTCCACGGTAACAGTCTTGGGGCGTGAGCAAGGGCTTTTCTTCTGCGTGTTATATGCGGTCGAGGTAGCGGGTCGTTACTGCGCGGCCGCAATCGACCCGTGCGGATATCCGGCATCGCGGGTCCATTTCCCGATGTGCAATCGTTACGCGTCTATACGCGATTCATCCTTATTAAGCTCCTTTTGCAAAAAATGGAGCTCAGGATCCAACTTCAGCCTATCTGGATCCTCGGCAATCTGCGAATACTCAGATGTTTCTCGTGGTGGTTTCAGTGGTGGTGCCGGCGCGAAGCCTGTGAACGCAGCCATTATCAGTACGCCGAGCCAGCGATATCGCTCTTTCCAATCCCGTGGCGCAAGAATCGCACTCGAGGAAGGTTCTTTGTTTTCGTTATCCACTTAGAAGATCACTTTCGCTTGGGTGCCGTCGCATATCGACCGGCTCGCTGCTCAGGTGGGGCAACAGGCAAACGTATGGGCTTACTGGTTTAGCCAGGTCTACGCCTTGATTGCGTACATTTTCGATCGCAGGGCTCAACTCTTACCATGCGAATGTGTCTGGTCCTACAGCGGCAATCTGGTGATTTTCTGAGCCATTTCAATGGTGTCGCGGAATCGAGTCATACGGCCACGTGCTCTGCATTCAGGACGTCAGATCACCCAAGTTTTGCCCAAGCCCTTAACGTCGCTCGCGCCACCACAGGCACAGCATGGCGAAGGCGAACACGACGGCGAATGGCCAACCGGGCAGCGCACTCTGGTTTTGCGCGGCCGGCACCAAGGTGCGCGCCGCATAACGCGCAGTCGCATCGCGCCGTTCGGCCGCCTGCCACAGCGGCCAGTCGCCCGGCGCATAGACATACACCTGACCGGCAACCGGTTTGTCGCCCTGGGTCTCCATGCGCAGCCACCCAGCCTGGCGCGGCCACACCGCCACGCAGGACGCATCGACCCGGTCGCTGCGGCGCTGCCATTCCAGCGTCTGGTTCAGGCCCGGGAAATGCACCTTGCCCTGCACGCCCTGGGCGCAGACTTCCAGGCGCTGATTCGGCAGCGGCATCTCCTCGGGCGCGAGCCAGTTGACCTCCTCGATGCGCTGCACGCCGAGCGTATCGAGCACGCCCTGCCACCACAGCGCCAGCGCCCGCGGTTCCTTGATCGCCTGGCGGTGCCAGTCGGCGGCGCCGAGCCAGCCGATGCGGCCCTGGCCCCACTGGCGCGACCATACGGCGTCGTGGCCAGCCCAGGCGCCGGCTTGGGCCGCGGCCGGGTTGAGGGGTGCGGCCGTCAAGACCAGCGAGCCGATTGTGGCGTCGGCAGCCTGGGGGCGCAAGGCGAGCTGCACGGTGCGCGCCCAGACGGCGCTGTCGTTGGCATTCCCGCCCAGGACAAGCAGCGCCGCGCCCTCTTTCACCTGTTCGAGCAGGGCGCTGCGGGCGGCGCCGGAGGCGCGCTCGAACCAGCCCGCATCGATCACCAGCAGGTCGGGCTTGTCCATCTTCTCGCGCGCGGTCTCGCTGCGGGTGACGGTTTTACCCAGCGTGACCTGCCAGTCGATGACGGCGCGGCTGCCTGCCAGCAGTTCGTTCAACACACGCAAGTCGAAGGACGGCGTGCTGAAGCGGCCGCGCACCTGCAGCGGCGGGGTTTCCTCGACCACGACCGGCACCGGCCCCTCGGCCAGCAGCTTGTTCTTGTCATCGTACAGGCGCGCCTTCAGTTCCAGGGTCTCCGCCAGCGGCGGCAACCACTGGGCAGTCAGGTCACCGCTGCCGCGCACCTCGGCAAGCACCTGGCCGTTTTCTGCCAGCAGCTGCAGGCGCGCCGGCGTCTTGTCGCCGCGCTGGACCGTGAGCGTGAACATGCGGCCCAGCGGCAGGCGGCGCGGGAAGTCCAGGCGCAGCGTGCTCGAGGCCGGCATCGTCCAGGTTAGCGGACGCGCCGGCAAATCCTGCCACTGGGCGGCGCGCAGGCCGTCGCCCGTGAGGGTGAGCGCACGCACGCCGTCCAGCGTCGCCGGCGGTTTATTCGGGTCGATTGCCAGCATGGTTCCAAGCTCGCCCGGCAGTTTCCAGCCGGTCGCCAGCAGGAACAGCGCGGCGGTGGCGACAAAGACCAGCAGCGCATCAAACCAGCGCCGGCGCCACAAGTACAAGAACAGGCTGGCCGCGCCGATGATGAGGATGGCGATGCTCATCGTTTGTCTCCTTCTGCCCAGGCGCGAGTAAACGGCGTCTGCGCCACGGGCCTGGCCTGCAGGATGACGGGCGCCTGGGCGACGCCGGCCCGCAGCCAGGCGCGCAGGGCCGGACGGCAGCGCAGGCAACCGTCAGCGACGTCCTGGATCGCGCGCTGGGCGGCCAGGCGCTGTTCGTCTTCACCCAGGCGCTCGCGCACCCAGTCGTGCACGGTACGCGTCCACAGCGCGGGCAGTGGTCCCTCCTGCGACAGCGCCGCCACCAGCTCGCGCACTGGCGCCGGAATCGCATCGGTAGCCTCGTCCTGCTCGCGCCGGTAGCTGGCCGCCCCCACCACGTCGCCCGTCATGCGGATCTCCTCCTTGATCGGCGGCGGCACGAAAGCCGTCTTGTGCAGGTAGATGCGGTCGGCCTGCTGCAGTTCCTTGATCGCCTCCAGCGCCTTGTGCTCGGGTGCCAGGGCGGTCTTCGGGCTGATGGCGCGCAGGGACTTCTCGGCATCCCACATCGCCACCAGGGCGCGGCGCAGAATCTTTTTCGTGCCCTCGTCGTAGAGCGTGGCGTTCTCGGCCTCGTCGTGGGCGTGGCCGAACTCGTGCAGCACGTCCATCTGGCCGCTGGAGCTGCCATGGTCATCGTGATCGTCGTGTTCTTCCTCGCCGCCAAACAAGGTCGATTCCTCGCCCAGGAACTGGCCGTAGCGGCGGCGCAGCTGGCCCTGGTCAGCGGCAATCGCCTCGCTGCGTTCGCGCATCTCCGCCTGGCTCATCCGGGTCGAGCGCATGTCGGCGATCAGCTGCTCGGTGTCGATGATGATCTGGCGCTGGCTGCGCAGGCTCTGGGGCTTCACCAGCACTGGCATGGCCGAGGTGACTTCCTCGTCTTCCTGCTCTGGCGCGGGCAGGCGCAGCGTATAGGTCGGCGACTGCACCGTGTGCGGTTTGACCGCGTTGTCGACGGCGCGCACGAAGAAGTAGAGTTCGTCGCCCGGCTCCATGCCCAGTTCGGCAAGCGTCCACTGCTTGGCCCAGTTGCGCACGCGCGGATCGGAAGAAGCGGGCAGCGGCATCTCGCGGTCCGTAAATTTGATGTTCTCGCCGCTGCCGCGCGCCAGCGTCAGGTGCAGGGTGGCGCGGCGCACCGCGTAGTCGTCGCGCACGGAGAGCGCCATGGCGGCGGACTGTGCCTCGGGTTTCAGTTCGTGGATCATCTGGGTCGGCTGGGTGATCGTGATCAGCGGCGCCGCGTCCGGCGTCACTTTTACGGTGTAGCGCGCGCCGCGCCAGCGCCAGAACAGCGATTCGGTGACGGTCAAGCTCGCGCATTTCGCGCCCACATTCAGCGTGCGGCCATCGCTCAGCTCGAGGATGGTTTCGCCGGCCTCGGGTTTCTTCAGGCACCACGCGACCGTGCTTCCTTCCGGCAGCTCGAGATGGCGCGGGGCGCCTGTCGAGCGCGCTACGCCGGTATAGGCGGGTGGCGTGGCGGTGACGACGAGTTCCGGCACCACGGCGGCGGGCATGGCCTGGGCTGGGGCCTTCGGCGCCGCCTGCTGCGAAGCGGCCGGTTGCTGGCCGACGAACCAGACGACAAAGGCAAAGACCAGCCAGGGCGCGAGCCAGCTCAGGCCCAGGTCGACATGCCGGCGCACGATGGCGCGCACGGTTTCCTTGTCCAGGCTGGCGTCGATGCGCGCCAGCAGGCGGCTGCGCTGCAAGCGGGCGATCGGAGTTTCTGCCTCCACCAACAAGGCCGAGCTGTCTTCCAGTGCGGGCACGGCGGCATCGAGCCAGCCGGTCCAGCCGCGGTTGACGCGTTGGCGCAGGCGCGCGCCGTCCCACATGCACCAGGCGACCCAGGCCAGCACGCCGGGCAGCAGGCGCAGCGACAGCCAGGGCAAGGCGCCCAGCACCCACAGCGGCAGGGGCCGCAGCATGGCGGGGGGCCACCCGCCCCGCACGCTGTGAAGGTTGGGGGGCAGTGGGGGGGGT
>DEKZ01000391.1 GCA_002354135.1 Massilia sp. UBA2709
CGCCGGCACGCCGCCTTCGGCGGCCTCGCTCAACAGCGCGCGTGCACGCGCCGGGTCCGCGGCCATGCCCGCCATTCCATTCCCGTTACGGGCCACCAGCCCGAGCCGGTAGGCCGCCTTCGCGTCGCCCGCCTCGGCGCGGGCCTGCAACGCGGCCGGCGTCTTGTCGGGGACAGTGCCTGGCGCCGCGCCGGCGCCGGACGCCGCAATAAGCGGCAACGCCAGCAGCAGTACGAAGCGCAACCCCGGCCGCAACACCGGCCGCTTCATTTCGACAGGTCGACCGCGTACAGCGCGAAGCCCTTGCCCTGGCCGTCGTCGGCGCGCAGCTGGCTCACGTTCGCCAGGCCGGCCTCGCTGGCCAGGTCCAGCATGCCCGGCGCCGAATGGAAGACCACCGGACCGGCCGTCTTCACCGGCGCGAAACGCCAGCTGCGTCCAGCGCCGTTGGCGGCGCGGGTCAGCTTCTTCTCCTCGCGGATGTAGGCGATCAGGACGTCGCGGCTGGTGTCCGGCGAAGCCAGCACGGTCTTGCTGCCGTCCAGGCCGGGGAAGTTGCCGCCGCCGCTGGCGCGGTAGTTGTTCGTTGCGACGATGAATTCCTGGCCTGGCGCGACCGGGGCGCCATGCAGCGTGAGGTTGCGGATGCGCTGGCCCGGCGGCTGGGTGATGTCGATCTCGTAGCGGATGTCCGGCGAAGTGACGGTATCGAAGTTATAGCTCGGGAAGCTGGCGTTGATCAGCTCCTGCGGCTCGGTCTTGCCGGGGTCGATGGTGTTGAAGCGGCGCGCCGACGTTTCCAGCCAGGCCTTCAGGCCCGCGCCGTCGACCTTCACCGCGTACAAGGCGTTCGGGTAGAGGTAGAGGTCGGCCGCGTTGTTCAACGCCAGGTTCCCGGCCGGGACGTCGGTGTAATCGAAGGCGCCGGCATTGCCGCTCTTGAAGGCGGCCGACATCGACAGCACCGGCAGCTTGGCGTACTGCGGCAGGTTGGCCGCGATGGTCTTCTTCACGTAAGCGGCCTGGGCCTGGTTCACCACCTGGATCGCCGAGGGGTCGCCCACGTCGGCGAAATAAGTCGTCATGCGGAAGTCGCTGCTGCCGACCGGGGTCTTGACATACTGAATGGTGGCTTCGTGCTCTTCCCTGATCAGGGCCATTACCTGCGGATCCGGGGCGACGAAGGATTTGTCGGCGTTCTGCGCGGCGCGCGCTTCCACCCGGGTCTTGCCCTTCTCGATGACCCAGCGCTTGCCGTCGGCGCGCAGGTGCAGGGCGATCACGCCCAGGTGCTTGCCCCAGAGGTTGGCCATCACGGTAGGCACGCCATGCACCAGGCCTTTGGCCTTGTCGACTCCCGGCAGGTTGAACTGCGGGGCCGTGCTCGCCGCGTTCGGGAACAGCTGGTGCGAGTGCCCCAGCAGCATCGCGTCCACGCCCGGAACCTGCGCCAGGTAATAGCCGGCGTTTTCCATCTGCGGCGTATAGGGGCTGGCGTCCAGGCCGCCGTGGGCGATCGCGACGACGATGTCGGCGCCCTTGCGGCGCATCTCGGGGATGTACTTCTCGGCCGCCTCGCGCACGCCGGTGGTGTAGACCTTCCCTTCCAGCCAGCGCTTGTCCCAGGACATGATGGTCGGCGGGGTGAAGCCGATGATGCCGACTTTTACCGTCGCCGTGATCTTGCGGCCCTGGGCATCCGTGCCGGCGATCTTCTTCTCGACGATGCGCCAGGGCTCGAACAGCGGCTGCTTCGTTTTCACGCTGTAGACGTTGGCCAGCACCTGCGGAAAGGCCGGGCCGGCGCAGCGCCTTGGCTGCTCCACGCCGGCGACCTTGAAGCGCTTGCCGGTGACCTGGCCCAGGAACTGCAAACCATAGTTGAATTCGTGGTTGCCGATCGAGGCGCCGTCGTACTTCAGCGCGTTCATCACCTTGTAGATGCCCAGGGTCTGATCGCAGCGCACCGGCGCCACCAGGGCCTGATAGTCGGCCAATGCATTGCCCTGGATGGTGTCGCCGTTATCGAACAACACCGTATTGGCGAATTCGCCGCGCGCCTGGGCGATCAGGCTCGCCGTGCGGTCCAGGCCGATCGACGGCTCGGCGGCCAGCTTGAAGTAGTCGTAACCGACCACGTTCGCATGCAGGTCGGTGGTTTCCAGCACGGCCAGCACGGCGGTCGCGCCTTTCGGGGCAGGCTTGGCGGCGAGCGCCGGCGCCGAGACGGCGAGCAAAGCCATGCCGATTTGATAAGGGAGTGAGTGTCGCATGAGCAATTCTTAGGTAGGAACCGCTGGATGATACGGCAGCGTCCGCGCCAGCGGCAAGAACGAGGCCCCGGCGCCGCGCCGCGCTGGCCGTCTGCGGTATAATCGAAGGTTCGATTCAACTCATAAAACACCACGATCATGGAAGCTGAACGCATCAACGCCATCTCCGCCCTGCTGAACGACCTGACCAGCCGTGAAGCCGAACTTCGGAGGTATCTTTGACTTCGATCGCAAGTCAGAGAAACTAGAACAGGTCAACCAGGAACTCGAGGACCCGACCGTCTGGAACGACCAGAAACGGGCCCAGGACCTCGGCAAGGAAAAGAAGGCGCTCGAAGGCGTCGTGCTGACGCTCGAGAAAGCGCGCAACGACCTGGCGGATGCTGCCGACCTGTTCGAGATGGCGCGCGAAGAAGGCGACCACGGCACCCTGGAATCGATCGGCAACGACGCCGAGGAAATCCAGAAGACCATCGAGGCGATGGAATTCCGCCGGATGTTCAGCAATCCGATGGACCACGCCAACTGCTTCATCGACATCCAGGCCGGCGCCGGCGGCACCGAAGCCCAGGACTGGGCCTCGATGCTGCTGCGCCAGTACCTGCGCTACTGCGAACGCAAGGGCTTCAAGGCCGAGGTGATGGAAATCTCCGAGGGCGAGGTCGCCGGCATCAAGACCGCCACCATCAAGGTCGACGGCGAGTATGCCTACGGCCACCTGCGCACCGAGACCGGCGTGCACCGCCTGGTGCGCAAGTCGCCGTTCGACTCGGCCAACGGCCGCCACACCTCGTTCACCTCGCTGTTCGTGTATCCGGAAGTCGACGAATCCTTCGAGATCGAGATCAACCCGGCCGACGTGCGCATCGACACCTACCGCGCATCGGGCGCGGGCGGCCAGCACATCAACAAGACCGACTCCGCGGTGCGCCTGACGCACGCCCCGTCGGGCATCGTTGTCCAGTGCCAGAACGACCGCTCGCAGCACCGCAACAAGGCCGAAGCCTGGGACATGCTGCGCGCCAAGCTGTTCGAACTCGAGATGCGCAAGCGCATGGCCGAGCAGCAGAAGCTGGAAGACTCCAAGACCGACGTCGGCTGGGGCCACCAGATCCGTTCCTACGTGCTCGACCAGTCGCGCATCAAGGACCTGCGCACCGGTTTCGAAACGGGCAACACCAAGAACGTGCTGGACGGCGACCTGGACGACTTCATTTCCGCTTCGCTGAAACAGGGCGTGTAAATGAGCATGGCAAAACGCGCGCTGATCTTCGACATGGACGGCACCATCGTCGACAACATGGCCTTCCACACCCAGTCCTGGATCACCTTCTTCGATCGCCGCGGACGCGCCATCGATGCGGACGAATTCTTCCGCACGACGGCCGGCCGCCAGGGCAAGGAGATCATCCGCTCCTACATGGGCGAGCACCTGGACGACGACGAGGTCGCCGTGCTGAACCACGAGAAGGAAGCCGTGTACCGCGAGCTGTACGCGCCGCACCTGAAGGCGGTCGAGGGTTTCGAAGACCTGGTCGCGGACGCCCGCTCGCAGGGCATCCTGCTTGCGGTCGGCACCGCAGCGCCCCCGGCCAACGTCGCGTTCACGCTCGACGGCCTGGGCCTGCGCCGCCATTTCGAGACCGTCGTCGGCGCTGCCGATGTCCCGCGCGGCAAGCCGCATCCCGACGTGTTCCTGGAAGCGGCGCGCCGTTGCGGCGCCGAGCCTGCGAACTGCATCGTCTTCGAGGACGCGCCCCTGGGCGTGGAAGCCGCGCGCCGCGCCGGCATGCGCGTCGTGGTGATCACCACCACCCTGCAGCGCGAAGCCTTCGCCGAATTCGACAACGTGATCGCCATCGTCGACGATTTCTCGTCGCTGTCGCTGGACACGCTGTTCGCCTGAGTTTGGCACGACCATAAACAAACAAGAGTTGAATCCACCATGACTATGGAAAACCAAGAGAATACGCCAGCCGTCGCTGCAACTGCCCCGGCCGCCGACGAAAACAAGATCATGACCGAGCGCCGCGCCAAGCTGGCCGCGATCCGCGAGAAAGGCGTCGCCTTCCCGAACGATTTCAAGCCCCAGAATAAGGCGGCCGAGCTGCACGAGCTTTATGGCTCGATCTCCCGCGAAGAGCTGGAAGAAAAAGCCATCCCCGTGGTGCTGGCCGGCCGCATGATGCTGAAACGCGAAGCCGGCAAGAAGGCCGCGTTCGCGACGCTGCAGGACGCCTCGGGCGCGCGCGCCGACGGCCGCATCCAGATCTACGTGACCCTGGACGCCACCGGCGAAGCGGCGATGGAAGCCTTCCGCACCTACGACCTGGGCGACATCCTGGGCGTCGAGGGCACGCTGTTCAAGACCAAGGTCGACGAGCTGACCATCAAGGTCACCAAGCTGCGCCTGGTCACCAAGTCGCTGCGCCCGCTGCCGGACAAGTTCCACGGCCTGGCGGACCAGGAAACGAAATATCGCCAGCGCTACGTCGACCTGATCATGAACGAAGAGACGCGCCGCACCTTCAAGGCGCGCACCGCCGCGCTGTCGTCGATGCGCCGCTTCATGGAAAAGAACGGCTTCATGGAAGTCGAGACCCCGATGCTGCACCCGATCCCGGGCGGCGCCGCGGCCAAGCCTTTCATCACCCACCACAATGCGCTGGACATGCAGATGTTCCTGCGTATCGCGCCGGAACTCTACTTGAAGCGCCTGGTGGTCGGCGGCTTCGACCGCGTGTTCGAGGTGAACCGCAACTTCCGTAACGAGGGCGTGTCGATCCGTCACAACCCCGAGTTCACGATGATGGAGTTCTACGCGGCCTACACCGACTACACCTGGCTGATGGATTTCACGGAAGCCGTGATCCGCCAGGCGGCCATCGATGCCCAAGGCACGGCCGTGCTGTCCTACGGCGGTCGCGAGCTGGACCTGTCCAAGCCCTTCCAGCGCCTGACCATCGTCCAGGCCATCAACAAGTATGCGCCGGGCTACACGGCCGAGCAGCTGGAAGACCCGGCCTTCCTGAAGCAGGAACTGCTGAAGTTCGGCGTCAAGCCGATCGCCACCGCCGGCCTGGGCGCGCTGCAGCTGGCGCTGTTCGAAGAGACCGCCGAAGCCCAGCTCTGGGAGCCGACCTACATCATCGACTATCCGGTGGAAGTGTCGCCGCTGGCGCGCGCCTCGGACACCCGCGCCGGCATCACCGAGCGCTTCGAGCTGTTCATGGTCGGCCGCGAGATCGCCAACGGCTTCTCGGAGCTGAACGATCCGGAAGACCAGGCCGCGCGCTTCCTGTCGCAGGTCGAGGCGAAGGACGCCGGCGACGAGGAGGCGATGTACTACGACGCCGACTACATCCGCGCGCTGGAATACGGCATGCCGCCGGCTGGCGGCTGCGGCATCGGCATCGACCGCCTGATCATGATCCTGACCGACTCGCCGAACATCCGCGACGTGCTGCTGTTCCCGCACCTGCGCAAGGAAGACTGATCTTCTTTCGCGAATGAAAACGGGGCGCTCCATGCGCCCCGTTTTTTATTGTTGGCTTCAGCTATGGCGTAGGGTGGGGACTCGTCCCCACGCGGTCGTACCTTTGCGTGCCGCGGAGACATTCCGACCCGACCGGCGCGCCGTTCCTTGGCTGGCCGGCCGTGCGCCCCATTTTCATTGTCAGCTTCGAATGCGGCGTAGGGTGGACTCCCGAGTCCACGCGGTACGACGCCAGCACCGCGACGCCTTCACGCGAAGCCACCTGCACACGCCGCACAGCGTGGACACAGGTGTCCACCCTACAAACCTTATTTGACGATCGTATAGCAAGGCGTATACGCCTTGCCCGGCAATTTCATCCGGCTCTGCTCCACGAACGAAGCGAGCAGCGCATCCATCGGCTCCATGATCTCGCGCTCGCCATGGATCTCGTACTTGCCGAATTCCTCGATCGCGCGGATGCCCTCTTCCTTGACGTTGCCCGCCACCACGCCCGAGAAGGCGCGGCGCAGGTTCGCGGCCAGCAGGTGGGTTTCCTGGTTCTTGTGCAGCGACAGGTTGCGCATGTTTTCGTGGGTCGGCCTGAACGGACGCTGGAATTCCTGGTCGATTTTCAGGAGCCAGTTGAAGTAATAGGCGTCGCTGTGCGCCTTGCGGAATTCGCGCACCTTCTTGATACCGTCGTGCATTTCGCGCGCGACCGCGTCCGGATCGTCGATGATGATCTTGTAGCGCTGGCGCGCCTTGTCGCCCAGCGTCTGGGCGATGAAACCGTCGATCTGCTCGAAGTATTCGCGCGCCGTGGCCGGACCGGTAAAGATCAGCGGGAAAGGCATTTCCGCATTATCCGGATGCAGCAGGATGCCGAGGATGTAGAGAATCTCTTCCGCAGTGCCGGCGCCGCCGGGGAACACGCAAATGCCGTGACCCACGCGGACAAAGGCTTCCAGGCGCTTTTCGATGTCCGGCATGATGATCAGGTCATTCACGATCGGGTTCGGCGATTCGGCGGCGATGATGCCCGGTTCCGAAATGCCGATATAGCGCCCGCCCTGCAAGCGCTGCTTGGCGTGGCCGATGGTCGCGCCCTTCATCGGGCCTTTCATGGCGCCGGGGCCGCAGCCGGTGCAGATGTCGAGCTCGCGCAGACCGAGCGCATAGCCGACCTGTTTCGAGTAGTTGTATTCGATGCGATTGATCGAATGGCCGCCCCAGCACACCACCAGGTTGGGATTGCGCTGCGGCTGCAACAGGTTGGCGTTGCGCAGGATGTGGAACACCGCGTCGGTAATGCCTTCCGGGCGCGACAGGTTGAAGCGCGGATTGTCGGTGACCTCGAAATTGACGAAGACGATATCGCGCAGCACCGAGAACAGGTGCTCGTGGATCCCCTTGATCATTTTGCCGTCGACGAAGGCGATTGCCGGCGCGCCGCGGATATCGAGCTTGATGCCGCGCTCGCGCTGGATGATGCTGATGTCGAAATTGCTGTAGCGCTCCAGCAGTTCCTTGCCATCGTCGATCGAACTGCCCGAGTTCAGGACTGCGAGCGAACATTTGCGGAATACGGAATACAGGCCACCCTGGCTGGTGTCGAGCAGTTTGGCCACTTCGGCCTTGGACAGGACTTCCAGCCGGCCTTCTGGAGAAATAAGGGTATCGACGACTTCGTAGTTCATACGTTCTTCCTTTTCTGACGCTCTTGGGGGGGTCTTCACAAATCTGAATGTTTCACCAATATACGACAAGTGGCTGGGACACGCGTGTCCAATCGCACGTCGATTGTGCGGCGCCGCACCATGCGCGCGCATGTTTACCACAATGGCAAATATTTTTCTTGAGCCCAGCAATATCTACTAAAATGCGTGCGGGTTGGAAGCCGCGGATCATCTTTGCCTTCCAACGATAACAGTTATTCTTAAAACTATATTTCGGGAGGAACCGCATGAGCGGTGCAGCTACTACACCCGCCGACAAGGTCGTCATTCCAGAGTTCAAACAGATCATGGGCCACCCAGCACCGCTGTGGATGCTGTTCATGACCGAATTCTGGGAACGCTTCGCTTTCTACGGCATTCGCTGGGCCCTCGTGCTCTACATCGTCGCCCAGTTCTACGGCGGCGATGCCGTCGGCCAGGCCGACGCCAACCTCACCTACGGTTCCTACCTCGCGCTGGTGTATGCCGGCGCCGTCTTCGGCGGCCTGATCGCCGACCGCGTCATCGGCTACCAGCGCTCGATCCTGATCGGCGCCGTGTTCATGGCGGCCGGCCTGTTCATGATCACGATCCCGAGCCAGGACATCTTCAAGCTCGGCCTCGCGACCATCATCGTCGGCAACGGCATGTTCAAGCCGAACATCTCGACCATGGTCGGCAAGCTGTACGCGCTGAACGACACCCGCCGCGATTCGGGCTTCACCATCTTCTACATGGGCATCAACGCGGGCGCCTTCATCGCCCCGATCCTCACCCAGATCATGGCCCAGAACCTGGGCGACGGCACCACGCCGGCCTACAAGGTCGTGTTCTTCGCTTCCGGCGTCGGCATGCTGATCAGCCTCGTGTGGTTCTACATCGGCCGCCGCACCCTGGCCGGCATCGGCGCACCCGAGCCGCAGGCGCAGGGCATGGGCCGTCCGCTGGCCGTCATCATCGGCAGCGTCATCGTCATCCCGGGCGTGTACTTCCTGTTGAAACTCGGCGCCAACACCCTGCAGGTGATCCTGTCCGTCCTGTTCGTCGCCCTGGCCCTGATGCTGATGATCGAAGGCGTCCGCAACGGCAAGGTGGCGCGCGACAAGACCATCGCGATGATGATCATCTTCGCCTTCAACATCCTGTTCTGGATGTTCTTCGAGCAGGCAGGCAGCTCCTTCACCTTCCTGGCCGACCAGATCGTCGACCGCCAGTTCGGCGACTGGACTTTCCCTGTCGCCTGGTTCCAGAGCGTGAACTCGGTCGCCATCATCGCCTTTGCGCCGATCATCGCCGCCATCTGGGTCATGCTGGGCCGCCGCAACGCGAACCCGTCGATCCCGCGCAAGTTCGGCCTGGGCCTGATCTTCAACGGCCTGGCCTTCGGCCTCTTGATGTACGCGCTGTCGACCCTGGTCGACGACGCCGGCAAGATCCCGTTCTGGACCCTGTTCACGGTCTACTTCATCCAGTCCGTGGGCGAGCTCTGCCTGTCCCCGATCGGCCTGTCGATGGTCACCAAGCTGGCGCCGGTGCGCCTGGTCGGCCTGGGCATGGGCGGCTGGTTCCTCTCGACCGGCATCGGCAACAACCTGTCGGGCATCTTCGCCTCGCACGTCTCGGGCGACACCGGCATGTCGATCGCCTCGGCACTGGGCGGCTACACCTTCGGCTTCTGGTCGCTGGTGGGCGGCGGCGTGCTGCTGTTCCTGATCGCACCGCTGATCCAGAAGCTGATGCACGGCGTGAAGTAAGCGTCTCCTCGCTTCAAGGAAAAACGGCAGCTTCGCAGGCTGTGTAAATAGTC
>DEKZ01000239.1:0-413 GCA_002354135.1 Massilia sp. UBA2709
CGGCGTGCGTTACCGACCGGCATGCGGGCGCCGCCCGTGGCGCCTGTACGCGCAGCCGCCGCGCCGGTCACCTGGGTGCCGCGCTCGATGACGAAGCTGGCGCCGGCGTCCTTGCCCAGCGCCTGCACCAGGTAAGGCATGGTCTCGCGCAGCAGCGGCTCCAGGGTGTAGGGCGGGTTCAGGATGAACATGCCGCTGCTGTGCAGGCCGAAGCCGTCCGGTCCCGGCGTCGACACGGTCAGGGTGACGTTCAGCCATTCCTTGGCCGGCAGGCGCTTGAGCCTGTCGGCGAACTGGCGCGATTCCATGCGCTGCAGCACCGGATACCAGACCGCGTAGATGCCGCTCGGGAAGCGGCCCAGGGCCTCGTCCAGCGCGTCGCGCACCTTGCGGTAGTCGTCCTTGATCTCGTA
>DEKZ01000239.1:431-3222 GCA_002354135.1 Massilia sp. UBA2709
CAGCGCGCGGCGCGAGGGCGGCGGCAGGAGGGCTTTCAGGCTCGCGAAGCCGTCGCCGCGCTCGATGATGACGCGGCGGCCGCGGGCGCGCTCGCCCTGCTCGGCGCGATGGGCCTCGGCCTTGCGGAAGTTATCGGCCAGGATCTTGCTGTCGGCCGGATGCAGCTCGAACAGGCGCAGGCGGTCGTCCAGGCGCGTCATCTGGTCGGCGACATAGGGCGAACCCGGGTAGTAGCGCATCTTGCCGCTCGGGTTCATGGCTTTCACCAGGTCCAGGTATTCGGCCAGGGGCGCGGGCACGTCGCTGCGGTTCCACAGCGGGCCAATGCCGGTGTCGAACTCGGCATTCTTGGTGGCCTGGGTACTGTCGAGCGCATACACGCCGGCCCCCGAATGGGTGTCGATATAGGTATAGGCCGTGTCCTTTTGATTCATATACAGGTGCAACTGCACCTGGACGAAATGCTTGAGGACGTCGGCATGGTTACCCGCGTGGAAGGCGTGGCGGTAGCTCAACATAAACTGGGAATCCTAAAAATCAAGACGCCGTTCGGACGAACGGCGATAACAGACGTCATTATCGCCTAGAAAAGCCGGGCGCCCAAATTCGCAGCCCAAACGAAAAAAAGCCGCAGGCCCGGCTGGGCGCTGCGGCAACTCTGGAGGTAGTGTAGCAGACCGGGCTTATGCGACCTTCTTCTCGTCGAAGAACTGTTCGTCTTCGGTCGAGCCGTGCAGCGCGGTGGTCGAGCTCTGGTTCTGCTGGATGGTCTGGGTCACGGCGTCGAAGTAGCCGGTGCCGACTTCGCGCTGGTGCTTGACCGCGGTGAAGCCCTTCTCGGCGGCGGCGAATTCGGCTTCCTGCAGCTCCACGAAGGCCGACATCTGGCGGCGCGCGTAGCCGTGGGCCAGGTTGAACATGCCGTAGTTCAGCGCGTGGAAGCCGGCCAGGGTGATGAACTGGAACTTGTAGCCCATGGCGCCTAGCTCCTTCTGGAACTTGGCGATGGTGGCGTCGTCCAGGTTCTTCTTCCAGTTGAAGGACGGCGAGCAGTTATAGGCCAGCAGCTTGCCCGGGAACCTGGCGTGGATGGCTTCGGCGAACTTGCGCGCGAATTCCAGGTCCGGCTTGCCGGTCTCGCACCAGACCAGGTCCGCGAACGGCGCATAGGCCAGGCCGCGCGAAATCGCCTGCTCGATGCCCGGACGGGTCTTGTAGAAGCCTTCGACGGTGCGTTCGCCGGTGCAGAAAGGCTGGTCGTTGGGGTCGATGTCCGAGGTCAGCAGGTCGGCCGCTTCGGCGTCGGTACGGGCCACGACCAGGGTCGAGGTGCCCATCACGTCGGCCGCCAGGCGCGCGGCGGTCAGTTTCTCGACGGCTTCGCGGGTCGGCACCAGCACCTTGCCGCCCATGTGGCCGCACTTCTTCACGGACGCGAGCTGGTCTTCGAAGTGCACGCCGGCGGCGCCCGCTTCGATCATGGACTTCATCAGCTCGAAGGCGTTCAGCACGCCGCCGAAGCCGGCTTCGGCATCGGCCACGATGGGCGCGAAGTAATCGATGTCGTTCTTGCCTTCCGACCACTGGATCTGGTCGGCGCGCATGAAGGTGTTGTTAATGCGGCGCACCACCATCGGCACCGAGTTGGCCGGGTACAGCGACTGGTCAGGATACATCTCGCCGGCCAGGTTGGCGTCGCCCGCGACCTGCCAGCCCGACAGGTAGATGGCTTTCAGGCCGGCCTTCACCTGCTGCATGGCCTGGTTGCCGGTCAGGGCGCCCAGGGCGTTGACGAAAGGTTCGTTGTTGACGAGATCCCACAGCTTTTCGGCGCCGCGCTTGGCGAGCGTGTGCTCGACCTGGATCGAACCGCGCAGGCGTACCACGTCGGCGGCGGTGTAGTTGCGCACGACGCCTTTCCAACGCGGGTTGCTGTCCCAGTCATTCTGCAGTGCGGTGATCTGCTGTTCACGAGTTGCCATGTTGTTTCTCCTGATTAAGTAGAACTGAAATAGTGCTGAGTTGCGAAGCGAAATCCGTTGAACAAATGATAGTCCTGTTTGTGCACAGCACAACAACTCTTATATAAGACATCAAAAGATTTTTTTCGCGTTTATATTCAATGCCTTGCGATCGCCATTCCATGATCCGAAAAGAAGTTTCTTAAAATGGAAGGACAATGCGCCGCACGCGCAGCACAGCGTTTCACGTTATGGAGCGAGCTTTTCGCATCATGAAATTCCGTGGCATTTGTCAACAAAACAGCATATCGGCGATATCGTGGAGAACATTGTGTAGAGGCATGAACCGGGCGCTTCGCCTGCTCGCCGTACAGCGCAGGCAACGGCAGCACGGCAGGCATGCGCGGCCGAGCCCACCCGGGCGGAAACAAAAAACGCGCACCGAGGTGCGCGTTTTTCCATGCTGCCGGCAAACCCTGGGCGAAGGCTCAGGCTTTCTGGGGAACGGTGCGGCGCGCATTCCCCGCCCCTACCGCGGTGGCGATCGCCAGCGTCTGGAACAGCGCCACACCGATGAACACCGCGGCCGGATGCCCGCCGTCCATCAGCGCGCCGAACAGCAGCGGGCCGACCGACATGCCGGTATCCAGGCCGGAATAGACCACGCCGAACACGCGTCCGGTGGCATTCGGCGGCGCGGCGGCGCGGATCAGGAGGTCGCGCGAGGGGCCGGCAACGCCGGTGGCCAGGCCGATCGCCCCCATCACGACCACCACCAGCGGCCCCGGCACCACGGCTGCGGCCAGCAGCAGCGCCAGCGCCGCCGCGA
>DEKZ01000396.1 GCA_002354135.1 Massilia sp. UBA2709
GTGGGCACGGAGTGCCCACCCTACGGGTTACTTCGCGGCTGTTTCCTGCGTTGGCTGCGCCGCTCCCTTTTCCGGATACAGCACCACCTGCACGTAATTCCCCGTGTTCAGGTAACGCCGCGCCGCATCCTGCACCTCAAGCGGCGTGAGCGCCTCGACGCGCTGCTCGTGCGTCAGGATCGCGGCCGGGTCGGTGCCGTCGATCAGGGCGGACTGCAGGCGGCCCAGCCAGTAGCCGTTCTCGCGCAGCGCCTTGCGGTGGTTCTGGATCCAGTTCTGCTTGACCTTGGCCAGGTCGCCGGCCGCCGGGCCTTCGCGCTTGAGGCGCTCGAATTCCTCGAAGGTGGCGGCCAGCACCTTGTCGACGTTTTCCGGCCCGGTCGGCAGGGTCACCGACAGCGTGTAGTTCTGGTAGGGGATGCGGCCCAGTGAGGCGCTGGCGCTGCCGCCGTAGATCAGCGACAGCTTTTCGCGCAGCACCTCGATGATGCGGATGTTGAGCACCTCGACCAGGGCCTGCAGGCGCATCTGTTCAAGCTCCGAGAACGGGGCCTCGCCGGTGAAGGTCAGCGAGACCGTGCTCTTCGGCTCGGCGCCGCTGTAGACCTCGCGCTTGACCACGCCTTGCACCGGACGCAGGCCGACGTCGCGGTAGGCGGTCGGGATATCGGGTGTGGGCAGGCTGCCGAGGTAGGTCGCCAGCAAGGGCTTGATGGCCTGGAGGTCGAAGCTGCCGACCAGCACGAAGGTGAGGTCCTTGGCGCTGGAGAAGCGCTCGCGGTAGATGGCGATGCTGCGGTCCAGGCTGATCTGCGCGAATTCCTCCGGACGCAGCGGACGCGGCGCGCGCGGATGGTTGTCGTAGAGCGTCGCGATCAGGGTGTCGCCGAAGCGCGCGCCCGGCTGGGCCAGGCGGTTGCGCGCGGCCTCGACCTGCTTGCCGATGAAGGACTTGAACAGGTCCTCGTCGCGGCGCACGCCCTGGAAGCGCAGCCACAGCATCTGCAGCATGGTCTCGATGTCGGTGGCGCCCGAGGAGGCGCCGACCACTTCGCTGTAGCCGGACAGGCCCATCGTCACCGCGGCTGCCTTGCCGGCCAGGACGCGCGACAGGTCGAGCGGGGAGTAATCCTTCAGGCCCATGGAAGCGACGATGGCGTTGGCGTAGCGCGCGTTGAGGATGTCGGCGTCGCCGTAGAGGCTCTGGCCGCCGAAGCGCGCGGCGCTCATCACGACCTGGTCGTTGCGGAAGTCGGTGGGTTTCAGGATCACCTTCACGCCGTTCGACAACGTCAGGTGGGTCAGGCCGAGCGCCTTGTCCTCGGACTCGGCGACGATGGCGCCTGGCTTCGGCGGCTGGTCCATCAGCGTCGTGCCCAGCGCCTTCTCCTCGCGCGGCTTGAGCTCGGCCTTCTCGGCGGCGGCGACCGCCGCCAGCAGGGCCGCGCCCTCGGGCGGCGGCATGTCGGGGCGCTCGATGCCGCTGTAGATCACCAGCTTGCCCGAGTTGGCAGGGATGGTGCGGCGCGCGTAGGCGTTCATCTCGTCCAGGGTGATCCCGGGCAGCAGCTCGGTGGCGTAGCCGTATTCGGCGGCGATGCCGGGAATCGGTTCCTGCTGCAGGAAGTTGCGCATGTATTCGCCGACATAGGCATTCGAATCGGTCTTGTCGCGCTCGATGTAGGCGCGCTCGAAGCTGCGCATCATGTCCTTCTTCGCGCGCTCCAGTTCGGCGGCGGAAAAGCCGTACTGGCGCGCGCGCTCGTTCTCGCGCACCAGGGCATCGATCGCCTTGGGCGCGCCGCCCGGGCCGACGGAGGCGCTGGAATTGAAGGATTTATAGAAGGGCGTGAGCTTGGCCAGCGCGCTGCCGCCGCGCAGGAAAGGCGGCTCGGCCTGCTGGGCCAGCTCCTGCAGGCGCCCGCCGAGCATGCCGGTGAACAGGCTTTCGACCAGCTGCTCGCGGTAGCCGCGCACGGTGTCGGGCTCGCGCACGCGCTGCACCGGATAGCGGATCAGGACGCTGTTGCCGCCGGCTTCCTTGTCGGTGACGACCAGGGCCTCGGTGTCCTCGCGGCGCGGAATCTCGGCATAGGTGCGCGGGCGCGCGGGCTTCGGGTTCTTCAGCTTGCCGAAGTGGGCGCGGATCAGTTTTTCGGCCTGCGCCGGCTCGATGTCGCCGACCGCCACCACGGCCATCAGGTCGGGACGGTACCAGTCGCGGTAGAAGCGGCGCAGGGTGTCGGGCTGGAAGCTGCGCAGCACTTCCTCCTTCCCGATCGGCAGGCGCTCGGCGTAGCGCGAGCCGTTGAACATCTTCGGCCAGACCTTCTTGCCGATGCGGTCGCCCGCGCCCTTGCCCAGCCTGAGTTCCTCGAGCACGATGCCGCGCTCCTTCTCGATTTCCTCGTCGTCGAAGGCCAGGCCATGGGCCCAGTCTTCCAGTACCTGGAAGGCGCGCCGCACGTTCTCCGGGTGGTCGGTCGGAATGGGCAGGATGTAGACCGTCTCGTCGAAGGAGGTGTAGGCGTTCAGGTCGGCGCCGAACTTCACGCCGATCGACTGCAGGTAATCGATCAGTTCGTGCTTCTTGAAGTTCGCGGTGCCGTTGAAGGCCATGTGCTCCACGAAGTGGGCCAGGCCCTGCTGGTCTTCGTCCTCGAGGATGGAGCCGGCCTTTACCACCAGGCGCAGTTCGAGGCGGCGCTCGGGACGCGCGTTCTTCTGGATGTAATAGGTCAGGCCATTGGGCAGCTTGCCGACCTTGACCTGGGGGCCGACCGGGATCGGCGCGTCGAGCTTGATCGCGGCGCCGGCAACGCTCGAGAGAAAGGGCTGGAACAGGAGGACGGCGGCAAGGCAGGTGCTTCTGGCGAATTGGGTGAGCATCGAGGTTCCGTTGGGTGGTCGTCGAGGGGGGCATTGAGGAGGCATTGTAAGGGCTGCCTGGCCGCGGCGCTCAGATGCTGACCTGTCCGGCCTCCAGCAGGGCCTGCATTTCGCGCGCCGGCAACGGTGGGCTGTACAGGTAGCCCTGCAGGACTTCGCAGCCGATCCGTCCCAGGAAGTCGCGCTGCGCGACCGTCTCCACGCCTTCGGCCACCACGCGCAGCGACAGGCCTTCGGCCAGGGCCAGCGTGGCCTGGGCGATCGCCGCGCTGCGCGGGTCGGTCGTGATGTTGCGCACAAAGGCCTGGTCGATCTTCAGCTTGTCGAGCGAAAAGCGCGACAGGTAGCCGAGCGAGGAATAGCCGGTGCCGAAGTCGTCCAGCGAGAGCGACACGCCCATCGCGCGCAGCTCGGCGAGCTGGGCCTCGGCGGCGGTGGTATCGCCCAGCATCACGCTTTCGGTCAGCTCGACTTCGAGGTACCGGGGCTCCAGGCCCGATTCGAGCAGCGCCGCGCGCACGACGCTGGGCACCGTGCCGGCCTTGAACTGGTGCGCCGAGACGTTCACCGCGACCGGCACGCGCGGCAGCCCCGCGTTCTGCCAGGCCTTGTTCTGCAGGCAGGCCTGGCGGATCACCCAGTCGCCGATCGGCAGGATCAGGCCGGTGTCTTCGGCCAGCGGAATGAAGTCGGCCGGCGAGATGCGGCCCAGTTCCGGGCTGTGCCAGCGCAGCAGCGCTTCCATGCCGAGCACGCGGCCGTCCTCGGTCGCCACCTGGGGCTGGAAGTGCAGCGCCAGTTCGGCGCGCCCGATCGCGCGCCGCAGGCGGGTTTCCAGTGCCAGCCAGCGCAGCGCCTGGGCGTTCATTTCGCCCTTGAAGAAGCGGAAGCCGTTGCGTCCGGCGTCCTTCTGGTGCGCCAGCGCGGCGTCGGCCGCCTTCAGCAGGTCGCCCGGGGCATCGCCGTCGCGCGGGAACACGCTGATGCCGATGCTGCCGGTGACGACGACGTCGTGTCCGCCCACCGAATGCGGCTGGGCGATCGCGTCGATCAGGCGCCGCGCCGAGAAGATGATGTCCTCGGTGTCCTCGCAGCCGGTCAGCAGCAGCACGAACTCGTCGCCCGACAGGCGCGCGACCGTGTCGTAGGGGCCGGCGATCTCGCTGGCGCGCTTCGCCACTTCGCGCAGCAGCGCGTCGCCTGCGGCGTGGCCCAGGCTGTCGTTGATGCGCGAGAGGCGGTCGACGTTCACCAGCAGCAGCGCCAGCTGGCGGCCGCTGCGGCGCGCGGCGGCGATCGACTGCTGCAGGCGGTCGTGGAACAGCGAACGGTTCGGCAGCTGGGTGAGCGCGTCGTGGTTCGACAGGAAGTCGAGCTGGTTGTGGGCGGCGATGAGGGCCGACATGTCGGTCGATACCGAGACGTAGGCGGTGAGCGCGCCATGTTCGTCGCGCACCGCGCTGATGCTGATGCGTTCGGGGTAGACCTCGCCGTTCTTGCGCCGGTTCCAGATCTCGCCGCGCCACTGGCCGTGCTGCTCCAGGCTGGCCCAGAGCGCGCGGTAGAAGCCGGCATCGTGGCGGCCCGAGCGCAGCAGGCGCGGATTCATGCCCATCACCTCGGCTTCGCTGTAGCCCGTGATCTTCTCGAAGGCCGGGTTGACCGCGACGATGTTGGCGCAGGAGTCGGTCATCACGATGCTTTCCTGCGTGCAGTCGAAAACCTGGCGCGCCAGTTCCAGCCGGTGTTCGCTCTCGCGCAGGGCGGCGTCGGCGCGGGCGCGCGCGGTCGCTTCCAGCTGCAGCTGGGCGGCGTGGCGCTGCACGACGCCGTACAGGTTCAGGTTCTCGTAGGCGACCGCCAGGTGGGCGCCGAGGGCCGCGGCCCAGCGCTCGTCGTCGGCGTCGAAGGGCGCCGCG